>JAJYPY010000075.1 GCA_021794995.1 Actinomycetes bacterium
CACGGACCGAAAGACGAGTCATCGACTCGCCCAGCTGGCCCTGGCGATCGTCTTCCTCCTCACCGCCAAGCTTATCGACTGGAAAAACCGCTGGTCACCGACCTCGGTCCCTATCCGCTGAGCCTCTAAGGAGAGGCGGTGTTGTCCGTTCCACTGGGACCGATGGCAGGATCGGTGCCGGGATGCGCCGGCGTGCCGCCACCCCGCCGGACACCCACGACACCCACGACACCCACGACACCCACGACACCCGTGACACGAGAACCTCGAGCGTGCGAAGGAGAGACCACGTGACAGCCAGAGACATCCGACGCTGGGGGGCAGCCCTCCTCGCCGGTGCGACCGCGCTCGGCGCGGGCACGGCACTGTGGGCCGGCACGGCCGGCACCGCCGGAGCTGCGACGACACCTGGGATCGGGTTCTCCCCGGTCACCACGGCCACGCCGATCCTGCCCGAGACGGCGGGCCAGGCCGTCGCGAACGAGGCGTTCAGCCTCCCGAACAGCTTCAAGGTCGGCGAGAAGGTCACGATCGACCTCGCGCCGGCGACAGCGTCGACGATCACGGCCACATGCGCCCCGACCACGGGGAACTGGGTCAGCTTCACAGGGACGCCGACGGTCACCGTCACCGGCGGTGCGACCAGCGAGACCAAACCGACGATCAGCGCGACGACGGGGACCACCCTGAGCGCGATCGGCTCGTGCACGGGCGCGCACGACCAGCTGACACTGGTCGTCACCGACACAAGCGCCGCGGGCACGACACCGTGGACCGTGACGGTGTCTGGGATCGCGTACTCGACGATGGCCAAGACCCCCGCCGGCCAGGTGGCACTGCGCGCGACCGCGGCCAGCGGCACCGCCACAGGCGCGAAGGCGCTCACGGTCACACCGCAGCCCCCCTCCGACGCCGACGTCGTCTACCCGATGGCCTCGCGGGCGACGGCACCGGTCACGCTCCAGCACTCGGACGCCTCCGGCCAAGCCGTGAGCGACCTCTCGGTCGCAGAGCCGATCCCCGGGACCTTCAAGGCGGGCGCGACCCTCACGGTCGCCCTCTCGGGCGCCACGTTCGACACGGCGGCACCGGCGAAGGCCACCGCCACCGGCGGCTCGGCGGCGGTCACAGGCACAAAGGTCACCTACAGCTCGGGCGCGACATCGCTCAGCTTCAAGGTGAAGACCGCCTCGACCGGGACCCCGGCGACCTACAGCGTCTCGGGGCTCGAGGTCGACACGTCGGCGGTGGGCAGGGTGGTCGCGACGATCACGGCGACAAACGGCACCACCACCCCCGCCCCGATGCCCGTCGCCGCCAACGTCCTGCCCCTCGGCGCGGTCGTCCAGACAACGCGCGTGGAGGGCGCGACCGCGGACGACACCGCCCGGGCCGAGTACCTCGCCGCGTTCCCGGTGACCGCCACAACAACAGGCACCGGCACCCGCAACGCGGTCCTCGCGACCGACGCGGACTATCAGGACGCGCTCTCCGCGGCCTACCTGGCCAAGCAGCTCGGCACCGGGGTCCTCTTGACGCCGACGTCCTCGCTCTCCCAGGCGGCACTCACAACCCTCGCCTACGAGGGCGTCCAGCACGTCTACGTGGTCGGCGGCCCGCTCGCGATCAGCACCACAGTGACGGCGGCGCTCGCAACGACCCCGAGCTACAAGCCGGGGGGGACGACCCCGCGCGGGGCCACACTCACCGTGACACGCATCTACGGCACGTCGGCCGACCAGACGGCCCAGAAGGTGGCCCAGAAGTTCCGCGCGACACGGATCGGCTCGTTCTCGGCCCCCGGCGCCTACGGCGGGACCTACAACGACACGTCCGGGCTGAACGGCACCACAAAGCACTCGGTCCCCACCACAGCCATGCGCACCGCGGTCCTGGCACGCGACAGCGGCTACCAGGACGCGACGGCGGCCAGCGCCCTCGCCTACCACACAGCGCTCCCGATCCTGCTCACGCCCACCACGCGCCTGTCGACAGCGGCGATCTCGGCGATCGAGAACGAGCAGATCACCCAGGTCATCGTGATGGGGGGCCCGCTCGCCATCACCAACACAGTCGTGAAGCAGCTCGAGTCGATGGGCGTCGACGTCTTCCGGGTGGCCGGGGCCGATGCGACCGACACCTCCCAGCAGCTCGCACGCTTCGAGCTCGCCGCGACAAAGAAGAAGGGCCGGCAGTGGACCGCGAGCGCGGGGGCGGTCTTGGCACGCGGGAACTACTACTCCGACGCCGTCGCGGGCTCCGACCTCGCCGCCAAGACCGAGTCGCCCATCGTCTTGACCGAGGACCAGACAACCCTCGGTCCGTATGTGACGGCCTTCTTTACGACAGTGGGGAAGGGCACCTTCACCACGATGCCTGCGACAGCGGACTTCAAGATCGTGGTGCTGGGCGGTGGGCTCGCGGTCACCCAGGGCACCGTCAGCCAGGCGGAGAACGCCATCACGGCGGGCGCCACGTCCTGACCCGTCCCGGCTCCGGCCGGTCGGCGAGCACATGGGGGAAGGGGCCGCACGGCCCCGTTCCCCACGCCACGAGGTCCGTCCGCCCCGCCGCGGACGCGCGTGCGCCCGGCGCCTGACGGCGCAGTTCCCCCCTGAACGCTTGACGTTACTAACGGAGCCCGTTCTACTTTGTGGGTGCTGCGGTCCTTTCGGGACAAGGACACCGAACGTGTCTGGGAACGACAAAGGGTCCGCAAGTTCGACACGCACACTCAGCGGGTGGCGTTGCGGAAACTGTTGATTCTCGACGCCGCCGATGCCTTGAGCGATATCCGGGTTCCCCCGGGGAACCGGCTGAGGAAACTCACGGGTGAGCGCGCCCAGTCCTACAGCATCCGGATCAACCAGCGGTGGCGCGTCTGCGTTCGTTGGACCACTGCTGGTCCCGAAGACGTTGAGATCGTCGACGACCACTGAGGAGAACCATGATCGACACCATGTCCCCCATTCACCCCGGCGAGATCCTCCAAGAGGAGTACCTCGAGCCACTTGGAGTCAGCCAGTACCGGCTGGCGAAGGTCGTCGGGGTTCCACCCCGCAGGATCAACGAGATCGTCCACGGAAAGCGAGGCATCTCGACCGACACGGCGTTGCGTCTGGCCCGGTACTTCGGCACGAGCGAGCGCTTCTGGCTCAACCTGCAGAGCCGCTATGACATCGAAGTCGCACGGGATCGGCTCGCGGCAACCCTGGCGCGCATCGAACCGCTCCGGAGCGCCTGACCCGGGCTGCCCGCACCGGACGGACCTCGACCCAGGTCGCAGTCGGCGCACACAATGATGGTTCAGTTATCATAAATACAGCTATCATTCATAGGATGTCCAAGCCATCTGACGTGTTCGACCGGGACCGCGAGTGGGCCGCGCTCGACCGGTTCGTCTCCGCCGAGCGCCCCGGGGCGACCCTCGGTCTCGTCTATGGCCGGAGGCGCCAAGGCAAGACGTACCTCCTCGAGGCGCTGTGCGAGACCGCCGGAGGTGTGTACATCGCGGCGCTGGAGCAGTCTCCGGCCCAGAACCTCGCCCGGGTGGCCGACGCCTACCGGCGAGCGAGAGGGGGGGCCGGGCTGGTGGTCTTCGGGTCCTGGGAAGAGGCACTGTCCGCCGTGCTCTCGCTCGGCGAAGACGCGAGCGCTCCGACGCTCGTCGTCATCGACGAGCTTCCTTACCTTCTGCGCGGCGCGCCCGAGCTCCCGTCGGTGCTCCAGGCGCTCTTGAGCCCGCGTTCGGCCGCGGCCACGCGGTCTCGCACCCGTCTCGTCTTGTGCGGGTCGGCGCTCTCGACGATGGAAGGCCTCCTCGCCGGCGGCGCACCGCTCAGGGGGCGCGCCACGCTCGAGCTCATGGTCCACCCGTTCTCCTACAGGGATGCGGCCCGGTTCTGGGGCACCGCGCACGACCCGGTGCTCTCGATGCTGCTGCACGCGCTCGTGGGAGGGACTCCCGCCTACCGCGAGATGTGCGGCAACGCGCCGTCGTCGGTGGCTGAGATCGACGAGTGGGCGACGACGACGCTCCTCGATCCGGCGTCGGCGATGTTCCGTGAGGGGAACACCCTGTTGGCCGAAGAGGCGCGTATCGCCGACGCCGCCGTGTACTTCTCGGTGCTCGGCGCCATCGCCCGTGGAGCCACCCGGCGAGTCGAGATCGCGGCGGCGACGGGGCGCCCCGAAGGAGCGCTGGCCCACTCGCTCTCGGCCCTTGCCGACGCGCGGCTGATCGCCCCACTCGCGGACGCCTTCAAGCTCCGGCGCACCACGTACCACATCGCCGAACCGGTGCTCCGTCTCCACCAGCTGGTCATCGCCCCCCATGAGGGACGCCTCGTGCGGCACCGCGCAGGCGAGGTCTGGGCGGAGGTCGCCGACACCGTCTCAGCCCAGGTCTACGGTCCACACTTCGAGCACCTGGCCCGCACATGGTGCGCCGAGCACGCGTCGCAAGAGACGCTCGGAGGGACGCCGAGCCGGGTGGCGCCGACGGTGGTCGCCTGCCGCGAGCACCGCGAGCGCCACGAGCTCGACGTGGTCGTGCTGGAGAAGAAGGTCCAGGCGCGCGAGCGCGTCGTCGCGCTCGGCGAGGCGAAGTGGCGCACCGTCACCTTCGGCGTCTCGCACCTCGCGCGCCTCGAGCACTGTCGGGATCTGCTCGGCGCAGATGGTGCCAAGCTCCTGTGCTTCTCCAAGGAGGGGTTCTCCCCGGCGCTGGTCGACGCGAGCAGGACGCGCCCCGACGTCGAGCTGATCGACCCGTCCCGGCTCTACGGCGGCGAGTAGCCTGGACGGGGACAGCCCCCGCCCGGGCCAGCTCCTATTCGACCGTGCCCGCCGCGAGCAGTCGGTCCTGCTCCGCCGCCTGCTTGCGGACCGACGCCGTGGCCAGGATGAGGTACACGATGGCACCCACGCCGATACCCAGGTAGATGCTGAAGTCCGCGCCGTACCCGTAGGAGTCCTTGGTGTGGCTCGCAACTTCGTTCAGCCAGATCGGCATCTTGAAGTAGTACTTGGGTGTCACCCACAGCCCCGACGCGGCGGCGTACATGCCGACGATCTGGGCGATGATGGCCGGCCAGTGGAAGCCGCCGTTGCGGTAGTACAGGCTGTCGCGTCCGGTGCGCTGGAGCTGCGAGGGCACGTACTTGTAGCGCCGCAGGATCCAGTCGACGATGTAGATCGCGAACCACGGCGCGATCCAGACGATCACCACGTCGACGAAGTCCTTCAGGTACGTCGAGAACGACGTGTTGAAGATCGCGTACATGGTGATGCCGAGCACGATCACGCAGTCGATCACGACGGCGATGTAGCGCTTCACGTGCACGCCCATGGCCTGGAGCGTGACCCCCGAGGAGTACAGGTCGAGGCTGTTGATCGCGAAGAGCTGGAAGATCACGAAGACCAAGAAGACGACCACGAACCACGCCGGGATGAAGCTTTGGTGCGCGAAGGGCAGCAGCGCGTTCGATGTCGTGCCCACGGTCTTCAAGAACGTCCCGACCGCCGCGCCGAGCGTCATCACCAAGATCTCTGGGATCGCGGTCGCCACGAACACCCAGCCCACGATCGAGCTCTTCTTGGCGTCGGGGCGGCAGTAGCGGGTGTAGTCGTTCCCGCACTCGGTCCAGCCGAGACCCGAGAGCGCAATCGTGAACGCCATGCCCTCCATGTAGGTCTGCCAGTCCGCACCGTGCGGCACGCCGGTCGTCGTGGCGTGGGGGAGCGCGAAGCCCAGCAGCACGGCGAAGATCACGATGAACGGGATCGTGAGCCAGCGCAGGACCCGCACCATCGTGGCGTGCCCCAGGAAGGGGAGGACACCTTGGATGAGGACCGCCGCGATCACGAAGACCACCTTGGCGGGGTTGCCCGGGGCGAACCCGGCCTTGATGGAAAGGACGAGGGTCGCCCCCACGATGAGGAGGATCCCCTCCACCTCGAAGCCGAGCTGCGTGATCCAGTTGAAGAAGGCGATGCCGCGTGAGCCGTTCGGGCCGTAGCTGGCCCGGTTGATCGCGAACACCGTCGTGCCGGCTTGCGGGCCCTGGAGGCTCGAGATGCCGAGCAGGAAGTAGGAGAGGTTCCCGATCACGATCAGCGAGAGCGCCTGCCAGAACGTGAACCCGAAGGTCATGAGGATCGCGCCGTAGATGAAGTACTCCACCTGGACGCTCGCCCCGGCCCACAGCCAGCCCACGTCACGGGGCGACGCCCAGCGCTCCTTGAGCGGGATGTAGTCGACCCCGTGGGTCTCGATGTGGAAGGCCTCGTCGGTCTCGGGCATGTGCTCGCTCGACGTGGTCTGTTCCATTGCCGTCGTCATATGGCCCCCTCGCTGTACCGCTTGCCCACACCTTGCGTGCTCACGCCGTGTCCGTCAAGCGCGCATCCTACGAACTCTGCGCGTCGTAGTGGCTGATCCTGTGCGGCAGCCCCCGCCGGCGGTCCACCCAGGCGACACGGCGGGTGCGCCGCCGCGCCGCCACGTCCCCCGGGGGCTTGCGCCCAGCGAGTGAGCGCCAAGGCGTCGCAGCGATGAGGGAGTGACAGTCCAGTACTTGGACCGGCCGAGCCTATACTTCTGACCAATGACGATCGCTGCGACGCCCATAGCGCTCTCCGAGGCCAAGGCCCGACTGTCCGAGCTGACCAGACGGGTGCGCCAGCAGCACGAACGGATCACCTTGACCCGCAACGGGGAAGCTGAGGCAGTCTTATTGTCGGTGGACGACCTGGAGGGCATGGAGATGACCCTGGAGGTCCTCGGCGACAGCGAGGCCGCCGCCCGCATCTCCGAGAGCCTGGCAGCCCTGGGCCGTGGTGAGCCCGGCACTGACCTCGACAGCGTCCGTAAGGACCTGGCCCGTCGGCGCGCGACGGGCGGGTGAGCGCCAAAGCGTCGCAGCCCTACCAAGTCCGGTTCCAGCCAGCTGCGCGGCGCGCCATCGCCCAGCGTCTCCCCGAGGCCGTCGCCGCCGCGGTCCTTGAGCTCTGCGAGGCGGCGCTCAGCGTCAATCCGCGGCGGGTCGGCAAGCCGCTGTTCGGACCGCTGGCCGGCTGTCATGGCGCACGCCGCGGCACCTACCGGATCGTGTATCGCATCGACGATGACACCCACACCGTGCACGTCCTCGACGTCGATCAACGCTCGGAGATCTACCACCGTCCGCAAGCCTGAGGCGGCCGCGACGTCTCGCGCCTCGGCTTCGCCGACGGGCGACCTCGGCCGTCAGCGCAGACCGGCTCGGAGCGCCGTGCTCGCGAGCCACTGCGAGCTGGGCGATCGAGAGCGTTGCGGATGCAGTCGAGGCACGCTGCAGGCGGTCGATGGTGTCGGGATCTCCCGCGGCCGCCGCACGCAGCAACTCCGGCGCCTGACGGCGAAGCTGGCGTCGAGATCAGGTCTTTCGGGCAGGTGCTCGCGCCGCGTCCGGCAGGGCCGCACCCTGTGAGCACCGCGTGCCGTGGTGACTGATCCTGCGCGACAGGCCCTGCCGGCAGCCCGCCCTGGCCACACGGCGGGCACGGCGTCGCACCCGGCACGTCCCTCGGGGGCTTGCGCCCAACGAGGGCCCGCGCCGGCCGCGCCTCGCATCCCCGGCCGCGACGGGCCAGACCCGGTTGTTCCGGCGCCCCGGGATGTCGCTGCGCCAGTCACCTCGCCCTGTAGACCGCGGTGCGGTGTTGGATGTCGAGGACGACCACGACTCGCTTGTGCTCGTCGATCTCGTAGAGCACTCTCCACTCCGCGACCAAGCCGGGCGCTGGTGAGACCGACCAGGGCATCTCGGAGGGGCTTTCCGATCCGGCGGGGGGATTCGAGAAGCGGCCCGGTGATCAGCTCGACCGCCGCGACGGCCACCTCCGGGGGGAGTCGTTCGGCCAGGGCACGTCGGACTGGAGGTGCGGTTCCCAGCTCGTAGCGTTCCCTCACGAAGCCTGGCGCCCTCGCACCAGGTTTCGCACCGCGTCGAGTCCGTAGGTGATCTCCCCGTCCGCGACCGCTTGGCGGGCTTCGGCCAGAGCCCGCAGCGCCTCTGGATCGGCCATCACCTCGGCCGTCTCGCGCAGCGCCAGGAACGTCTCGATCGCGAGCACGACGGTCTGATGCACGCTGCGGCGGTCCTCTTCCGCTGCGGCGCGCAGCTCAGTGTCCAGATCCGGAGGCAGACGCAAGGTCATGGGCATACCGCGATGGTAGCAAGAGATACCGTAATGGTGCAGGTTGGAAAGAGGCTCAGACCTGGACGACCCGGAGCCCGGGGATGTCGTTGGTGATCGCCGTCGCAGCGATCCACGAGTCGCTGATCGGCATGCCTTTGCCCGCATCCCGCGGCGCCAGACGCAGGAGCGCCCAGGAGTGGCTAACCACCTCGTCGATCGGCAGGGGGTCGAGCGCCGCCGCGACGGACAGCGCGTCCAGCCGCCGGGCCCGAGTCGGAGCGTCGTGTGCTGCAAGAACTCCAAGGCGCCGCTCGCCCACGGTCCCGGCGGAGACGGCGACGCGCCCCGGCAAGTGGGAGGCACGCGGTCGATCCTGTTCGACGGCGATGAAGAGCGAGGAGTCGGCGAGCGCGAGCTCGCCATCCTCGTGCTCACCGGACTTGATCACGCGAGCGGAAGGTCGTCGGTCGTGCCTTGCACGAGGTCCGCCAGCTCCTGGGCCGGCTCGAGATCGTCACGCCATCGGTCGCTGTCCCCGAACAACGTGTTCCAGGCCATCGACCTCGGTCTGGCGGGCACTGGTAGCGACGCAGGCCTCAGGTCGTCATGCCGCTAACAGCACGGCGTTGGCGTCGTTACGGAACCCATGAAGCGATGTCGGTGACGACGCTCTTGTCGCATCTCTGCTCCACCGACGCGGGGCCACATCGGATGTCTCGTCGGCCGGCGTTGGTGGATCGACGTGCCCATGCGGCTGCGTGCACATGCCGCCCGGCAAGGCACGATTGTGGAGCGGGCTCGAGGCGTCGCCCCGCGATCGCGCCGTACATGAAGGACTCCATCTCGACGTGCGGCCCACCGCCAGCCCACGTCACGGGGCCACGCCCACCCCTCGTTCGGCGCGATCTCGTCGACCCCGTGGGTCTCGATGTGGAAGGCCTCGTCACCCTCGGGCGTGCGCTCGCTCGACGTGGTCTGCTCCATTGCCGCGCATGAGCCCCCTCGCCGCACCCATGTCCTCGCGCCGCGTCCGGCAAGGCCGCATCATGTGAGCATCACGTGCCGTGGTGGCTGATCCTGCGCGACAGACACCGCCGGCGCTCGACCCAGGCGATACGGCAGGAACAACGTTGCGCCCGGCGCATATCTCGGGGGCTTGCGCCCAACGAGGGCCCGCGCCGGCCGCGCCTCGCACCCGAGTACTCGAGGAGCCCCGAGCTTGGCAACCGGGCGTCCCTGGCGGCTCACGGATCGCATTTCCTTGCCCGGGGCGTCCCCCCTGGTACAGTGGCCACCGGGCGTCTCCGCCGTGGCACCGAACGTGCCTCGACGTGGACCGTCCGTGAGAAGTGTCACAACCTGCCTCCGTCGGAGGTTGTAGTGGATGCAGGAGCAGTGCGGCGATGTCGAGCCGTCCCGGAAAGCCGGTGGCGGGGGACGGGCCGGCAGTCGAGTTGACATCCAACGGCGCAAGCCAGGAACCCAGGAGAGTACGAACTTGATACCTCGAACATTCGTTCGAGGTACATGGGTTGACCAGGAGTAACGCAGCACCCGGCCGAGTCGTCGCTGATGGGGACGAAGCCGAAGCAAGCCAAACGGAACCAGGCGAAAGCCAAGGAGGGATTTTCCCTTGAGACCTCGAACATCCGTTCGAGGTACATGGGTTGACCAGGAGTAACGCAGCACCCGGCCGAGTCGTCGCTGAAGAGGGCGAAGCCGAAGCAAGCCAAACGGAACCAGGCGAAAGCCAAGGAGGGATTTTCCCTTGAGACACCGAACACGTAAGTTTCGTCGGGTAACGGCTGCGGCCGTGCTCGGCCTGGGCATGTCGGCGGGGGTGATCGGAGTCACCGCCGGTACCGCGGGTGCCGTCACGGCGACAAGCCACATCACAGCCACCTCGAACAAGGCCGTCGCGTCAACTGGTACGGCACAGTCTGCTGGGACATTGACCATCGCCGTTCACAACCCGACCGCCGCTACGATCGCGGACACACTCAGCCTCACGCTCAGTTCAGGTACTGGCTCTGAGGTCTGGCACTCCGCCACAGTCACCGGCGGTACCGCCGGAGCTACGGGCACGAGCGTGCTCCACATTGCCGTGTCCGTCCCCACTCTCGGGACGGCAACTATCACCGTGACGAGCATCACGTACAACACGTCAGGCGTCGGAGGAGCAATCACCGTAACGGCTGCAAATACGACCGGAATGGCCGCAATGACACCGAATCATGCGGTCAACGCCACGGCCTCGTTCACCGCCAGCGCGACAAACTCGATCACGGCGTCAAGCAAGCCGTCGGTGCCCGCAACCGGGACGGGTAACGCGGCGGGCACACTGACCGTGAAGCTGCGCGTCGGAGCCGGCCAGGCATCGAGCCACCTCAGGCTTGCGGTCGCACCCGCAGGCGGGACCGCCGTTCACTGGGACACCGCACACGTGACCAGCTCAGGCGTCACCGCCACCCAGCCCACCGTCACGGGCAGCTCGTCGACACTGACAATCACCCTGTCCAATGCCACGACGACAGCGACCGACACGGTCAGCATCACCGGCATCACGTACAACACCGTGAACGCCCAGGGGACAATCACTGTGACCCCGTTCTGGACCATCACAGGGAACACGGCCGGCACGTTCACACCCGCGACAGTGGTCAACGCAGTCTCGACGACCGGTAAGCCGGCGACAGCGGTGGCATCCATCGTGGTTACCGCGACAACAGCGCCGCCGGTCGGCGTCGGCATGACGAACCAGTCCGCTGGCACACTGAAGGTGACCATCAACGGCACAAAGGGTGGCACAGAGGGATGGACAGCCGGCGGCACCATCACGCTTCAGGCCAAGCGCACAGGCTTGTGCACCGTGACAAACTTCATCTCCTTTGACGGCACGCCCACGGTGACCTTCACAAAGGCGACATCGGGCCACTACAGCGCGACGCCGAAGGTGACCCCGTCCCTGACTCACTCGACGACATGTGCTGCAACTGGGAAGACGGACTCCCTGAAGCTCACCTTCACAAACGCCGTGACGCTACAGAAGAACACCAGCGCCAACGGCGTCGTGATCTTGAAGATCAGCGGCATCCACTACAGCGCTGGCGCCGCAGACACCCACGGGGCAGTCGCGCTCACGGGTACGACCAAGACATTCTCCGGGTCCACTGCCGTGACCACGGGCACCGCCGCATACAACGCCGCTGTGGCGTACGCCTACGCGACGGCTACCGAGGCCAGTGCGGCGAAGGGTGCCTTCGATCACTCGATCACACCGATCAGCGCCGTTGAGGCAAAGGCCGGCACGGTGAAGAAGGGCTGGGTCTGCCTGGCACTTTCATCGACCGGAGGCGGTGGCGCCTTCAACACCTCGGCGACCCCGAGCGTGAAGGTCACGGGAGGCAACGGCGTGGTTGCGTCGTCAGCTGAGTACCTGCCGGCGACATCGACGACAGCGACCACGGTGGCGTTCCACGTGACCACGGCGTCGTCGACAACAAAGCCGAGCACGTACACCATTTCTGGTCTGGCAGTGAACGCCCCGACCGTGACAGGTGCTGTGCTGTCTGTCACCGTGACCCAAGGTGCGACGACAACGTGTGCCAGCGGCACTGCGCTCACAACCGCTGCCACAGCAGTCAACGTCGCGGTCAACACGGTGACAATCTTGAAGACCACGACGCAGTCGACCGTGACCGCGGGGGCAACAGCTGACGCCACCGCGGCCAAGCTGCTGGAGACAAGGTTTATCGCTACGCCTGGCAGCAACACGTGCCCAGGCGGAAAGGCGACAAGTGCAGACACACGACCGGTGATCCTGGCGACGACAGCGCACTTCCAAGACGCTCTGTCGAGTCAGTATCTGGCGAGTTACCTTGACACCGGAACGCTCCTCACGCCGACCGCCAAGTTGTCGGCAGTGACGCTGAACGCCCTCAAGACCGAGGGCATCACCCAGGTGGATGTCGTTGGTGGTCCGCTGGTCGTGAGCACAACAGTCATCGCCCAGCTCGAGACAACGCCGGCCTACACGTGCGGTGGAGGGTC
>JAJYPY010000219.1 GCA_021794995.1 Actinomycetes bacterium
GTTCTCTGCCTTGAGGTGCACCTCGCACCCGGCGAGCGCGTCGAGGGTGCGCGAGCGCACGACCGGGGTGCGGTGCACGACGCCGGCCAGGCGCTGCGCGGCGTCACGGACGTCGTCCGCGGTCACCGTCGCCGGGGCGGTCACGCTCGCGGCGGCGGTCGACGCGGCGGCTGGGTCAGGCGTCACCCACCCAGTCCTCTTCGAGGGAGCCGTCCGGTCGATTGCGGAAGAGCGGGATGGCCCCGAGGGCGCGCACGAGCTGCGCGTCCTCGCCGAGCGCCCGCCGCCACTGCTGCCCCTCGGTCAAGAAGGCGCCCACGACCACCGGCTCTGCACCCACACGGCGCAAGAGGTTGAGCGAGGCGCGCAGCGACGCCCCCGTCGAGACCACGTCGTCGACGACCGCGACCCGCCGACCCCGCACCGCGCCCACCCGCGCGGGGTCGAGGCGCAGCGTCTGGTCCGCCCCCGTCGTGATCGAGCGCACCGGCTCGGCCCAGGTCTCCCCGAGGTGGATCTTGGGCGTCTTGTGCAGGATCACGTAGTCGTCCAGGTGGAGCGCACGCGTGACCTCGATGGCGAGGGGGATGCCCATCGTGGCGACCGAGACCACGACGTCGGGGGCGGCATCACGCAGGCGCGCTGCCAGCTCCTTGCCGGCGCGCTCGGAGAAGGCGATCCCGTGGTCGACGCAGATGAGCAGCGCGATGGTGACGTCGGGCGCGACCTGCACGAGCGGAAGGTCCACGTGCTGCGAGCCGACGTCGGCGCGAAAGACCCGGGGAGTGCCGAAGCGTTCGGAAGAACGGGCGGCGCCCGAGGGATGGGAGGTGCTGGAGGGGGTGATGGCGCGATCGTGCCGGAGGGCGCTCCGAGGCGCAAGTCCACCTCGCCCTCGGGTCCGGGGCAGGCGCCGCCCGGCGTGCGCGAGCGGGCCGGTCCCTCCCCGGCACGTAGGCTGGCCGGCATGGTCGACACCTCGAGCCTGCGCGAGCGCAACGCCAGGATCATCGACGAGTTCCGGGCACACGGGGGCCGGGTCGGGGGGCCCTTCGAGGGTGCGCCCATGCTGATCCTGCACACCCAGGGCGCCAAGAGCGGCCACGAGCGGGTCACCCCGATGATGTTCCTCGAAGAGGGCGGTCGACGGTACGTGTTCGCGTCCAAGGCCGGCGCGGACACCCATCCCGACTGGTACCACAACCTCGTGACGCACCCCTCGGTGACGGTCGAAGCCCCCACCGGCGCCGGCGACGAGATCGAGTCGTACGCGGCGACCGCCGTGCCCCTCGCCGGCGAGGAGCGCGACCGCATCTACGCCGAGCAGGCGCGGCGTTATCCGGGGTTCGGCGAGTACCAGGCGAAGACGAGCCGGGTCATCCCTGTCGTGGAGCTGCGCCGCGCGTAGCCCGCCGGGGGCAACCGCTGCGGCACCTCGGGCGTCGTTGACGTCGTGGTGACGAAGGAGGCGGGCGCATGAGGCATCGGGTGCCGGCGGCTGCGGTGCTCGTCATCGTCGGGATCCTGGCCGCGGGCGCCGCGGTCCTCGGCATCCGCGAGGCCGGTCCCGCACGCCCCACGAACGCCGCCTCGTTCGCACGCCAGGTCCTCGCCGAGGCGACCGTTCCTCCAGGAGGGCACCCGACTGCCGAGGTGTGCACGATGGTGAAGGCCTGGATGTCGGACACGTCGACGCCCGGCGTCGGTGGGATCACCCAGCTGCATCGGCGCTACCTCTACGACGAGCCCGCCGCGACGGTGGCGCGCGACATCCGGGCGCACGTCCCCGTCGGGGCCACGATCACTTCGACGGGAATGTTCACAGACCTCGCGTTCACGCTCACAGAGTCGCTCCCCCTCGCAGGGCGCCACGAGGACATGGCGGAGCTGGAGTACGTCGCCGCCCCGGCGACAGCGCACTGCGGCACGAGCGAGCTGAGCGTTCGTGCCCTCACGGTGTGGGTGCCCACACGTCCCGCCGACGAGCGGGCGCCGTTGCACGGCACCGTCGCGGTCACCGGGTTCCGTGCGATCAGCATCGCACGCGGGTCGTCGGGCCCTGTGACCGTGACGCTCGGCCCGCGCCGCGCACGTGCGGTCCTGCGCGCGTTCGACGAGCTCGGGCGCGCGCCGCGGGCCTTCTGCATGGAGGGGTCACGCCTGTTCACCGTCACCGTGCACCCGGCGGGTGGCAGGGGCAGGTCGCTCGTCGCGACCGAGACAGCATGTGCGGCGTCCGTCTCGGTCGTCGTCGACGGGCGGCCGGGACCCGACCTCGCCGACCGGTCGTGCGCGCTGCTCTCGGCGATCGCCTCGGCGCTGCCCCCGAGTGCGGCGGGGACGCGGCGCGCCGTGGCCGACTGCCGTCGCGCCCGACCCTCTTGGCGTACGTAGCCCGACGGTCCGCCCTCGCCCGCGCGGCGCGCGCCCTCCCCCGCGCGTGGCGCTCAGCCGTGCGTCGCGGGGTCCGCGGCCATGCCCACGATCGGCTTGGCGAGGTGCAGCGCGCCTGCCGACCCGAAGAAGGGGGCGTCGTAGCTGAAGACCCCGCCGTCGGCTCCCACGAGCCAGTAGCCGTGCGTCACGGGGTCCGCGGCCATGCCCACGATCGGCGCGGCGAGATGCAGCGCGGCGGCCGACCCGAAGAAGCCCGCGGTGCCGTCGCTGAAGACGCCGCCGTCGGCGCCCACGAGCCAGTACCCGCCTCCTGTGGGCGCGGCGGCCATGCCCACGATCGGCTTGGCGAGGTGCAGCGCGCCTGCCGACCCGAAGAAGGGGGCGTCGTAGCTGAAGACGCCGCCGTCGGC
>JAJYPY010000076.1 GCA_021794995.1 Actinomycetes bacterium
GCCATGAGCCATGAGCACGGCGGCGGTCGGACGCCGAATTCTGTCACATTTTTGCCAAACGTCAAGCGATTGCGTCGTGGCGGAGCCATGATCCCTCTGAAACCGCCCCACACGCTTGTCAACCCTTCGAAAATCTGGAATGGTGGACACCACGGTCCGCGCCGCGGCTCACCACCCGCCGCGGCACGCCACCACTACGGCGACCGCAAGGGGAGGCACGATGAGTCCACGAGAGGAGACGGGCACGCTGGAGCGGCTCCGCAATTTCGTCGACGGGGCGTACGTCGAGGCGGAGGGGCCGACGGGTCCGATCGTCGACCCGAGCACGGGTCGTCCGTTCGCCGACGCACCGATCTCGACGCCGGCCGACGTCGACCGCGCCGTCAGGGCGGCCGCGGCGGCGTGCTCGGTGTGGCGGGACCGCACGCCGGGCGAGCGCAGCCTCGCGCTGTTGCGCATCGCGGACGCCCTCGAGAGCCGGGCGGAGGAGCTGGTCCGCGCCGAGTCGCGCAACACCGGCAAGCCGATCGGCCTCACCTTGACCGAAGAGATCCCGCCGATGATCGACCAGATCAGGTTCTTCGCCGGCGCGGCGCGCATGCTCCACGGCCTGTCGGCCGGCGAGTACATGGCCGGGCATACCTCGATGATCCGGCGCGAGCCCATCGGGGTGTGCGCGGCGGTGACCCCCTGGAACTACCCGATGATGATGGCCGTGTGGAAGTGGGCACCCGCCCTCGCCGCGGGCAACACGATGGTGCTCAAGCCTTCGGACACGACGCCGGTCACGGCGCTGCTCATGGCCGAGATCATGGCGGAGCACCTTCCACCCGGCGTCTTCAACGTCGTCTGCGGCGACCGCGACACGGGACGGGCGCTCGTGGAGCATCCGACGCCCGCGATGGTCTCGGTGACCGGGAGCGTGCGGGCCGGGATGGAGGTGGCGGGATCTGCCGCCGCGACGCTCAAGCGGGTCCACCTCGAGCTTGGCGGCAAGGCGCCCGTCATCGTCTTCGACGACGCGGACGTCGAGCCCACCGCCGCCGGGATCGCCGGCGCGGCGTACTTCAACGCCGGGCAGGACTGCACCGCGGCGACCCGCATCATCGCAGGGCCGCGCATCCACGATGCCCTGTTGTCCGCGCTCGTCGAGCAGGCGAAGGGCACGACCACCGGCGCCCCCGACGACGAGTCCGCGGCATACGGCCCCTTGAACAACGAGAACCAGCTCGCCAGGGTCAAGGGATTCCTCGACCGCCTCCCCTCCCACGCCGAGGTGCGGACCGGCGGTCAGCAGGTGGGATCGGCAGGGTATTTCTTCTCCCCCACCGTGGTGAGCGGACTCCACCAGGACGACGAGATGATCCAGCAGGAGGTGTTCGGCCCGGTCATCTCCGTCCAGGAGTTCTCCGACGAGGCGGAGGCCCTCGCCTGGGCGAACGGTGTCGATTACGGGCTCGCAGCGAGCGTGTGGACCCGGGACCACGGACGCGCCATGCGGATGGCGAAGGCGCTCGACTTCGGTTGCGTGTGGATCAACACCCACATCCCGCTCGTCGCCGAGATGCCGCACGGCGGCTTCAAGCGCTCGGGCTACGGCAAGGACCTCTCCATGTACGGCTTCGAGGACTACACGCGCGTCAAGCACGTGATGAGCAACATCGACGTCTGACCCGCCCCACACGAGGAGTACCGCACGTGATCATCGGCATCCCGAAGGAAGTGAAGAAGGACGAGTACCGGGTGGCGATCACCCCGGCGGGGGTCCGCGAGCTGACCTCGTCGGGGCACATCGTCCACGTCGAGCAGGGGGCGGGCGACGGGTCGTCGATCCGCGACGCCGAGTACGTGAGCACGGGCGCGAAGATCATCCCCGACGCCGACGAGGTGTGGGCGGCGGCCGACATGGTCCTGAAGGTGAAGGAGCCGGTGCGAGAGGAGTACCACCGGCTGAGCCTGCGCAACGACCAGGTGCTCTTCACCTACCTCCACCTCGCCGCGTCCCGCGAGTGCACCGATGCGCTCGTCGCCGCCGGCAACGTGGCCATCGCCTACGAGACGGTCCGCCTCCCGGACAACTCCCTTCCACTGCTCACGCCGATGAGCGAGGTCGCCGGGCGAATGGCGCCGCTGGTCGCGTCGCACCACTTGATGCGCCCAGAGGGTGGTCGCGGCACCCTCGTGTGCGGCGTGCCCGGGGTCGCAGCGGCCAAGGTCGTGATCCTCGGGGCGGGCGTTGCAGGGATGGCGGCGGCCACCCTCGCCGTCGGCCTCCACGCCAACGTCACCATCCTCGACAAGAACCTCGAGCGCCTGCGCCAGGTCGACCATCACTTCCGGGGCGCCCTCGAGACCATCGCATCCAGCACGCACGCCATCGAGCAGCAGTGCGCCGATGCCGACATCGTCATCGGCGCCGTCCTCGTGGTGGGTGCCCGCGCCCCGAAGCTGGTGTCCGACGACCTGGTCGGCCGGATGCGCAGCGGCTCCGTGCTCGTCGACATCTCCGTCGACCAGGGAGGCTGCTTCGAGTCCACGCGGCCGACGACCCACTCGAACCCGACCTTCTCGGTCCACGACTCGCTCTTCTACTGCGTGGCGAACATGCCCGGCGCCGTGCCGCACTCGTCGACGTACGCCCTGGCGAACGCGACGCTCCCCTACACCGTCGAGCTCGCCAACCGCGGGTGGCAGGAGGCCGCCCAGCTCGACCCCCCGCTCGCCGAGGGCGTGAACGTGGTGCACGGCAGCATCACCTGCGAGCCCGTCGCCGACGCGCACGCCATGGCCTACACGCCACTCCACGAGGTGCTCTGAAGCCGACGCTCGCCACGACCCTCCCCCGCGTGGCGCGTGCCACGCGCGCCCGACACGTAGGGGCTGTCGGCCACCCATATGCGCCACTCGACGTCCGCCGCCACACGGATCCCGACCCGGGGTCCGCGGGCGAGCTCCCGGCCGCGGGGAGGCGGAGTGCCGTCGTCGGCGAGCCACAGCCCCGGCACTCGACCCGTCTCGGAGCGTGTGACATCGTCGCGCACGAGGTCCGCCCCGTCGTCCTCCTTGCCGATCCCCATCGCGCACGCGAGGTTGGCGGGGCCGCGGCACAGGTCCCGATCCGCCGGTGCACGACCGTCTCGCCGGCGACTCGCGCGCGCGGCGCGCATCTCGGCCAGGCCGCACACCGGCTCGAGCGCGCGAAGAAGGACCGCCCCGGCCACGCCGTCGGCACCGCAGACGACGTTCGCGCACCAGTGCATGCCGTAGGTGAAGTAGACGTACACGAGACCCGGACGTCCGAACATGGTGGCGTTGCGTGCGCTCCGCCCGCGGTAGGCGTGGGAGGCGGGGTCCTCCTCGCCGCGGTACGCCTCGACCTCCACGATGCGACCCGCCCTCTCGCCTCGGACGAGCAGCTTGCCGAGGAGGGCGGGCGCGACGCCGAGGGGGTCGCCCCCGAGCGTGTCGCGCCCGACGGGACGCAGCCCGGTCAACGCCGCGCTCACCGGTCGGGCGACGCTCCCGCAGACCCCGGCTGCACCGTCTCGGCCCCGTGCAGCGTGATCCGGGACCGGTCGACGTCGAGCCGGCGGACGAACCGCTCCACCTGTGCTGCGACCGCCGCCGGGCCCGCAGCCCCCGGGGTGGTGCGGCGGGTCACCGCCACGCCAGGCTCGAGGAGGCGCGCAGCGGCATCGCCCAGGTCCGGATGCGCCTGGACGAGCTCCGACAGCGGCACGTGGCGGGCCAGCGAGTCGCGGACGAGCCCCGCGACGAGCGCATGCGCCCGGCGGAACGGCATGCCGTCGCCGACGAGCATCTCGGCGAGGTCGACGGCCGCGGACGCGGGGCCGTCCGCCGCGGCCTGCATCCGGTCGTGGTCCCACTCGACCGTGCCGTAGAGCCCGGCGAGCGCTGGCAGGATCGCCCGCACCTGGGCGACGGCGTCGAAGAGCGGCTCCTTGTCCTCCTGGAGGTCGCGGTTGTAGGCGAGCGGGAGGGCCTTTAGCGTCGCGAGCATCCCGGTGAGATGCCCGATCAGCCGCCCGGACTTGCCGCGCGCGAGCTCCGCGACATCGGGGTTCTTCTTCTGGGGCAGCATCGAGCTTCCGGTGGCATACGCGTCGTCGAGGGCGCAGAACCCCCACTCCTCGCTCGACCACAAGACGATCTCCTCCCCCATGCGCGAGAGGTGCACGCCGAGCAGGGCGAGGTCGAAGAGCGCTTCGGCCACGAAGTCGCGGTCCGAGACGGCGTCGAGCGAATTCTCGAAGCGCGCGGAGAACCCGAGCTCCTCGGCGACGAAGTCCGGATCGAGCGGGAGCGACGAGCCGGCGAGCGCCCCTGCGCCGAGCGGGGAGACGTCGAGTCGCTCGACGGTCGCGATCAGGCGGTCGACGTCGCGTGCCAACGCCCAGCCGTGCGCCAGCAAGTGGTGCGCGAGCAGCACAGGCTGGGCCCGCTGGAGGTGCGTGTAGCCCGGGAGGTAGGCGTCCCCGGCCTCCCGCGCCCGGCGCAGCAGGACGTCTTGGAGTGCGACGACGTCGGCCGCCACCTGGAGCAGCGAGCGCCGGCACCACAGCCGCAGGTCGGTGGCGACCTGGTCGTTCCGGCTCCGTCCGGTGTGCAGCTTTGCCCCGAGCTCGCCCGCGAGCTCGGTGGCGCGCCGCTCTACGGCGGTGTGCACGTCCTCGTCGCTCAAGGAGAAGACGAACGACCCGGACGCCAGCTCCATCCCGACGCGCTCCACGGCATCGAGGAGGGCCGCCACCTCCTCGTCGGTGAGGATGCCGGCCTTCCCGAGTCCCCGCACGTGGGCGAGCGATGCCGCGATGTCGTCGGAGGCGAGCTCCTTGTCGAAGCCGATGCTCACCGTGAGCCGGGCGACCTCGTCGGCCATGCCGTCAGCGTCGGCGGCGAAGCGTCCCTGCCACAGGGTCACCGGCCCGTGCCCTCGGCCGTCACCCCGCCGGTGTCTTGGCCGTCCGCCAACTGCACCCCGCCCTGGCGCGCCGCCCACGTCGCGACGCCGAGCCCCCACAGCCTGACGAAGCCCTCGGCGTCTTCGTGGCGGAAGGTGTCCCCTGCGTCGTAGGTGGCGAGACCCCGGTCGTAGAGGGCGACCGGGCTCTGGCGGCCGGCGACCTTGCCGATCCCCGGGGCGTCGAAGCGCAGGCGTACCTCGCCCGTCACGTGGCGCTGGGACTCCACCATGAACGCGTCGAGGGCCTGCTTCAGCGGCGAGAACCACATGCCGTCGTACACGAGCTCGGACCACCTCGGCTCGAGACGGGCCTTCTCGTGGTGCAGGTCGTGCTCGAGCGTGAGGTCCTCCAAGTCCGCGTGGGCCATCACGAGCGCGAGCGCACCGGGGCACTCGTAGATCTCGCGGCTCTTGATGCCGACACGCCGGTTCTCGACCATGTCGAGCCGGCCGAACCCGGTCGACCCCGCCGCCACACCGAGGCGGGTGATGAGGTCGTGCCCGTCGAGGCGCACCCCGTCGAGCGACACCGGCACGCCGTGCTCGAAGCCGACGACCACCTCGACGGGTCCGGTCGCGGTGACCTTCGTCAACGTGTAGATGTCCTCTGGCGGCGACGCCCACGGGTCCTCGAGCACACCGCACTCGATCGACTTTCCCCAGAGGTTCTCGTCGATCGAGTAGAGCTTGTCCTTGGTGACCTCGATGGGGATGTCCCACTTCGCGGCGTACTCGACGCACTCCTCGCGGGTCAGCCCCCACACGCGCGCGGGAGCGATCACGTCGAGGTCCGGCGCGAGCGCGCGCGTCCCCACCTCGAAGCGGACCTGGTCGTTGCCCTTGCCGGTGCAGCCGTGCGCGACCGCGTCGGCACCGTGCTCGCGCGCGGCCTTCACGAGGTGGCGCACGATCACCGGGCGCGAGAGGGCGGAGACGAGCGGGTACTTTCCCTCGTAACGGGCGTTGGCGCGGACCGCGGCGAAGCAGAACTCCTCGGCCATCTCGCGGCGCGCGTCCACGACGATCGCCTCGACGGCACCTGCCGCCAGGGCACGCGCCCGGATCGCGTCCCAGCTGTCGGTGGACTGGTCGGCACGCTGGCCGACGTCGACGGCCACCGCGATCACCTCGGCGTCGCGGTGCTCCATCAGCCAGCGGACGGCCACCGACGTGTCCAACCCCCCGCTATAGGCCAAGACCACCCGTCGCATCACTCCTCCTTCGCTTCCCGCGCTCCCTGCTCGGGCTCGAGCCCGGCGAGCGCTCGCAAGTACTCCGCCAGTCCGGCGGCGCGGTGCCCTTCGGCCACCACGACGAGCACCGTGTCGTCACCGGCAACCGTGCCCATGACACCCTCGAGGCTGCTGCGGTCGAGGGCCGATGCTACGACATGCGCGCAGCCTGGCGGCGTGCGGCACACGACCACGTTCTGCGACCACCCCACCTCGACCGCCCACTCCCCGAGGACCCTGCGGAGATGGTCGGCCGGGGCGACCTGGTGGATGGGCAGCTCGGGCAGCGCGTACGCCGTCTCGCCGCCAGGAAGGCGGACCTTCAGCGCGCCGAGCTCCTCCAAGTCCCGAGAGACCGTCGTCTGGGTCGCCGAGACGCCGTCCGCGGCGAGCAGGTCGACCAGCATCTGCTGGCTCCCCACCGCCCGTTGCTCGAGGAGCTTGGCGATCCGGTGCTGGCGCTGGTGCTTGGTGAGCTTCATCGGGTACCCACCTCGGCCAGCGTCGTCGAGAGGATCTCGAGCGCCTCGTCCACGATCGCATCCTCGACGAGCAGCGACGGGGCGAGGCGTAGGGCATCTGCCCGCACCGCGTTCACGAGGAGTCCGTGGCCGAGCGCGGCGGCCGCCACGTCGGGCGCGGCGGCTCCCGAGAGCACAGCCGCCAGGAGCAGGCCCTCGCCGCGCACCCCCGTCACGCCGGGCAGCGCCCCCAACCCTGCACGGAGTCGCGCCCCGGCCCTCACGGCGCGTCCGCAGACGTCCTCGCGCTCCATGACGGCGAGCGTCGCCTTGGCAGCCGACATGGCGAGCGGCTGGCCCCCGAACGTCGTGGCGTGGTCGCCGGGACCGAACGCCGCGGCCACCTCTGCGCTCGCCCAGCACGCGCCCACCGGCATTCCGTTGCCGAGCGCCTTGGCCATCGTGACCACGTCGGGCTGCAACGACTGCGCCTGGAACGCGAACCACCTGCCGGTGCGTCCGAGACCCGTCTGTACCTCGTCGCAGATGAGGAGCACGCCGCGCTCGGTACACAGGCGGCGCAGCCCCGCCAGGTAGTCCGACGACGGGACGACCACACCTCCCTCGCCTTGGACCGGTTCGACGATCACCGCGCCGACCGTCGCAGGGTCGAGCGCCCGGGACATCGCCTCGAGGTCGTCGTAGGGCACGTGGACGAACCCCTCGGGCAAGGGCTCGAACGGCACGTGCTTCGCCGGCTGGCCGGTCGCCGTCAGCGTCGCGAGCGTCCGTCCGTGGAAGGACCCCCACGTCGAGACCACCACGTGACGACCCGGCCCGGCCCACTTGCGGGCCAGCTTCAGCGCGCACTCGTTGGCCTCGGCGCCCGAATTGCAGAAGAACACCTGGCCTCCTGCGGGCGTGCCGCCGCCGACGAGCCGATCGAGCGTCGCGGCCACTCCGGGAGCGAGCGCGTTCTCGTAGAGGTTCGAGACGTGCCACAGCGTCTGCGCCTGCGCCGAGAGCGCGGCGGCCACCTCGGGATGGGCGTGGCCAAGGGACGTCACCGCCAGCCCCGAGACGAAGTCGAGGTAGCGGCGTCCCTGCGCGTCGAACAGCTCGCTGCCCGACCCGCGGACGAAGACGACCGGGGCGGGCGCGTAGGTGCACATGAGCGTCACGGGAGCACCATCGTCCCGATGCCCACGTCGGTGAACACCTCGAGCAGCAGCGCGTGCGGCACGCGGCCGTCGAGGATGTGGGCGCGCCGGACCCCGGCACGTACCGCGCCCACGCATGCTTCGGCCTTGGGCACCATGCCGCCGGCCGCCGCGCCCGACTCGATCATCTGCGCGAGCTGGTCCGCGGTCACCTGGTGAAGGAGCGATCCGGGATCTCGCGGGTCGCCACGCAGCCCTTCGACGTCGGTGAGGAAGACCAGCTTCTCGGCGTCGAGGGAGCTGGCGAGGGCACCGGCGACCGTGTCCGCGTTGATGTTGTACGCCTGCCCCGCCGCGTCGGCACCGATCGTCGCGACCACGGGGACGAGCCCTTCTGCGAGCAGGCGCTGGAGGATCGTCGGGTCGACCCCGAGGACGGTCCCGACGAACCCGAGCCCCGCGGAGTGCGCCCCGGCGGTGATCAGCCGCGCGTCCTCGCCGGAGAGCCCGACTGCGAGCGGGCCGTGGACGTTGATCGCCGAGACGATGTCCCGGTTGACCTTGCCGACGAGGACCATGCGGGCGACGTCGAGGGTGTCGGCGTCGGTGACGCGCAGCCCGTCGCGGAACTCCGGCTCCTTGCCGAGCCGGCGCAGCAGGTCGCCGATCTGGGGCCCGCCGCCGTGGACCACCACCGGCTTGATCCCGACGGCATGGAGGAGGACGACGTCTTGGGCGAAGGACGCGAGCGGTGTCGCGTCGGACCCTGCGAGCGCGTTCCCCCCGTACTTCACGACGACCACCGCATCGCGAAAGCGCCGGATGTACGGGAGCGCCTCGACGAGCAGCGCCGCACGCGAAGGCGCCGCGTCGCTCACGAGGTCGTCCGGTTCTCGTCGATGTAGCCGTGTCCGAGATCGGTCGAGAGCACGGCGCCCGTGCCCGTCCCCACCCCGAGGTCGCAGGAGATCTCGACCACGCGTCCCGCCATGTGCACGGCGAGCGCCTCCGCGTCGTGCGGGGCGGCCACCCCGCGGGCGCACACCTCGATGCCGCCGTAGCGGACGCTGGTGCGCTCCAGTCGGAACGTCACGCCGGCGGAGCCCAGCTCGCTCACCACGCGGCCCCAGTAGGGGTCGGCCCCGTTCAGCGAGCACTTGACGAGGAGCGAGTCCGCGACCTTGCGGGCCGCCGCGTGCGCCTCCGCGTCGGACGCCGCGCCGGTGACCTCGATCCGCGCGACCTTGGTCGCGCCCTCTGCGTCCGCGACCATCTGCTCGGCGAGCGAGCGGCACACGTCCCCGACGGCGGCGGACAGACGGTCGGCGTCCACGGGACCCGCGGCGCCGCTTGCGAGGAGGAGCACGGTGTCGTTGGTGGACGTGCATCCGTCCACGCTCATCGCGTTGAACGAGGAGCCGACGGCGGCGGCGAGCACCTCGTGGAGGACCGCGGGCTCCGCCCGTGCGTCGGTCGTGAGGACGGCGAGCATGGTCGCCATCCGCGGCGCGAGCATCGCCGCTCCCTTGGCCATCCCGCCGACGGTGCACCTGGCGCCTTCGGCCTCAACGTATGCGACCGCCTCCTTCACCACGGTGTCCGTCGTCATGATCGCCCGTGCGGCCGCGCGCCCCGCGTCTTCGTGCCCGGCGCGGGCCGCCACGATGTCACCGACCCCACCGAGCACCTCGCTCGGGAACGGCACCCCGATCAGTCCCGTCTGGCAGACGAGCACGTGGTGCGCCGCGGCACCGATCCCCTCCCCCACGATCGCGCACAGCCGGCGCGCCGCGTGGACGCCGGGATCGCCGGTCGCCGCGTTGGCGTTGCCCGAGGTGGCGACCACGGCCGCCGCGTGGCCGGCGCTCGTGCGCAGGTGCTCCCTGCTCACCACCACGGGCGCGGCGGCGGCGAGGTTGTCGGTGAACACCCCGGCCGCCGGCACGGCACGTCCGTCCGAGGTGGCGACCACGGCCAGGTCGGCGGCACCGGCCGGCTTGATGCCGATCGCCCCGCCGGCGGCCACGAATCCCTGCGCTGCGGTGACGCTCACGCGGTGACGCTCACGGGTAGAGCCCTGCGACGGGCAGGCCCGCCGCTTCGTCGAGGCCGAGCACGAGGTTGGCACACTGGATCGCCTGGCCGGCTGCGCCCTTCACCAAGTTGTCGAGCGCACAGAGCACGAGCAGCCACCCCGTCCGCTCGTCGATCCGCGCGGTCAGGTGCGCGCAGTTCGAACCGGTCGTGGACTTCGTCGAGGGGGGTTCGTCGGTCACGACGACGAAGGTCTCGCCGGCGTACGCGTCGGAGAGCACCGTCATGGCGTCGGCGGTCGTGAGCCTCCGCGCGGGCCGTGCGTAGCACGTCGCGAGGATCCCCCGGGCCATCGGCGCGAGATGCGGCGTGAAGAGCACCGGAAGGCCGAGGGTCTGCTCCATCTCAGGCGTGTGCCGGTGCGTGAGGAGCCCGTAGGCACGGAAGTCCTCGTCGACCGCACCGAAATGCAGCCGATCGCTCGGCGCCCGGCCCGCACCCGACACCCCGCTCGCGGCGTCGACGACCGCACTGCCCTCGAGCAGGCCTGCGCGGGCGAACGGCGCGAGGGCGAGCGCCGCGGCCGTCGGGTAGCACCCCGCCGCCGCGACCATCCGGGCGGCTCCGATCTCTGCGCGGAACAGCTCGGGCAGGCCGTAGGCGAACCCGCCGAGCAGCTCGGGGGCTCGGTGCGCCTCGCCGTACCAGGTCTCGTACGCCGCCGGGTCGTGCAGCCGGAAATCGGCAGCCAGGTCCACCACGGCACCCACGTGGGGGGCCACCTCGGGGACGAGGCGCTGCGACGCGCCGTGCGGCAAGGCGAAGAAGACGACGTCGAGCCCTTCGAGCAGGTGCGGTTCGCCGGCTTCGTAGCGCAGCGCGGGATACGCCGCAGCGAGCGAGGGCGTGTGGGCACCGACCAGCTCGCCGACCCTCGACGGCCCGGCCGTGGCGACCGTCACCTCGAGGCACGGGTGGGACGCGCAGAGCCGCAGCAGCTCGGCGCCGGCATAGCCCGACGCCCCGACGACTCCGGCCTTCACGTCCGAAATGTTACACGATGCGCTGCATGGATATGCAAGTCGGGAGGCCCGGCCGCTACCGGAGGGAGGCGCCGGTCTCCGCAGCCGTGGCGTCGATCGCGGCCCGGCGCAGCTCGCCCACCTCTTCGTCGGTCAGCGTGCGGTCGGGTGCGAGGAACCGGAGGCGATAGGCCAGGCTGCGGTGGCGCTCGGGGAGCCCCGGGCCGCGGTACACGTCGAACAGCGTGACGGACTCGACCAGCTCTCCGCCGGCGCGCAGGAGCGCCGCTTCCACGCGGGCCGCGGGCACGTCGTCGGCGACCACGAACGCAAGGTCGACGTCCGACGAGGGATACCGGCTGAGCGGCGGCGCGGCATCGGGCCGGCGCGCCGTGACCGAGGTGTCGAGGAGCACTCCGAGATCGACCTCGAGCCATCCGACGCGCGCGCCCCCGAGGCCGAACGCCGAGACGACCCCGGGGTCGACCTCGCCGAGCGTCCCGACGTCTGCGCCGCGGGCGACCAGCCGTGCCGAGCGCGTCGGGTGGAGCCCGGGGAGCGCCTCGTCGGCGACCACGTCCACCGGCTCGAGACGCAGCGCCCCGGCGAGGACCCGCCACGCCGCGACCGCGGTCCGCGCGTCGTCGCCAGCCATGGCGAATGCCGCGCTGAGCAGCTCACGCTCGGCGGGCAGCACCGCCTCGGTTCCGCCGCCTGCGCCGCCGCGTGACGTGCGCGCCCGTTCGTCGGGATGCGAGAAGACGGTGCCGATCTCGAAGAGGCGGACCGATCCGAGGCGCCGGTTCGCGTTGTGCGCGAGGGCACGGACGAGGCCGGGCAGCATCGATCGGCGCAACCACGCCTCCTCCCTGGCGATGGGGTTGGCGACCGTGACGGCCGGCCCCTCGAGGCCCATCTGGCGATGGACCGCGTCGTCGACCATGGTGGGCGTCCACGCCTCGAGCGCGCCGAGCCCGCACAGCACGTCGCCGACGACCCGGCGATCTCGCTGGTACGCGCTGAGCCCGCCGGGCTCGGGCCACGAGGGCTGCCGCCTCGGGATCCGCGAATAGCCGTACGTCCGGCCGATCTCTTCGATCACGTCGTCGACGCCATAGGGGGCGGGGCGGATGTCCGGACGGTTCGTCGGCACCGTCACCTCGAGGCCGTCTCCGGCGGGCTCGGCGGCGAACCCGATCGGCGCGATCAGCGCCGCGGCCTCCCCGTCTGCGAGGTCGACGCCGAGC
>JAJYPY010000077.1 GCA_021794995.1 Actinomycetes bacterium
TCTCGGAAATGACGGGTTTCACATCCGCAGGTTCGCGGACCGACCCGTCGAGCTGACGGCGCTCCTCCCCATGATCGAGAGCTTCGGGCTCGTCGTCGAAGAGTCGGTCCCGTACCGGTTCGAACTGGGTCCGGGCCCGGCGGTGATCGACGACATCGGGGTCCACCTCGAAAGATCGGTCGCGTCTTCGCGACGTGGGTTCGACGCGACGGCCGACGGACCGCGTCTCGTCGAGGCACTGGACGCGGTGGTCACCGGTCGCACCCGAGCCGATGCGCTGAACGAGCTCGTCCCCTCGGCCGGCATGGACTGGCGCGAAGTCTTGCTGCTCCGGGCGTACACGAACTACTGGGCGCAGTGCGAACCGTCGGTGCCGCCCGACGACGTGGAAGAGGCGCTGCGCGCGTTCCCCTCCGCCGCACGCGCGCTCGTCGACTACTTCACCGCGCGCTTCGACCCTTCCGACCACGAGCACGAGGCCGCTGCACGCGCCGCCTGCGTGGCCGAGCTGGGCCAGGTGCCGGTGCTTCGGAGGGACCGCGCGCTGCGGGTGGTGCTGCAGTTGGTCGACGCCACGGTCAGGACCAACTTCTTCCAGCGCACCGCCGAGGGTGCGCCCAAGGAGACGGTCACGCTCAAGCTCGAGAGTGCAGCGGTGCCCCAGCTGCCGTCGCCCGTTCCCCGGGTCGAGACGTGGGTGCACGCGCCACGCCTCGAAGGGATCCACTTACGCGCCGGCCTCGTCGCACGGGGCGGCATCCGGTGGAGCGAGCGACCCGACGATCTCAGGACCGAAGTGCTGGACCTCATGGCGGCGCAGGTCAAGAAGAACGCCATCATCGTGCCGACGGGGGCAAAAGGTGGCTTCGTGTGCCGGATGCCGCGGCCCAATCCCCTGGACGTACAGGAATGCTATGCCAGCTTCGTCAGCGCGCTGCTCGACGTCACCGACGACCTCGAAGGGGGGAAGGTCGTGACGCCTGCGCGCGTCGTCGCGCACGACGGCCCGGACCCATACCTCGTCGTCGCCGCGGACAAGGGCACTGCGGAGTTCTCCGACCTCGCCAACGCGCTCAGCGCCGCACATGGCTACTGGTTGGGCGACGCGTTCGCGTCCGGGGGCAGTCACGGGTACAACCACAAGGCGATGGGGATCACGGCCCGGGGTGCCTGGGTGGCCGTGCGGCACCACTTCCACCAGCTCGGCATCGACGTCCAGCGCGAGCCGATCCTCGTGGCCGGGGTCGGCGACATGTCCGGGGACGTCTTCGGCAACGGCATGCTGTCGAGCAGTGCGATCCGGCTCGTCGCGGCCTTCGACCACCGCCACGTGTTCCTCGATCCGGACCCCGACCCCGCGCGCTCTTTCGCCGAGCGGGCGCGACTCGCGGGCTTGGCGCACTCGAGCTGGGCGGACTACTCGAACGAGCTCCTCTCGCCCGGTGGGGGCGTGTGGTCGCGCGATGCCAAGGTGGTGCCGCTCGCCCCTGAGGTGCGCCGGGTGCTCGGCACCGCCCGCGAGAGCCTCTCCCCGCCCGAGCTGATCAGCGCCATCCTCGAAGCGCCGGTGGACCTCTTGTGGTTCGGAGGTGTCGGCACGTTCGTGAAGGCCGCGAGCGAGAGCGACACCGACGTCGGCGACCGGGCGAACAACGAGGTGCGCGTCACAGCGGACCGGGTCCGCGCACGCGTCATCGGTGAAGGCGGGAACCTCGGGCTCACCCAAGAGGCCCGCATCCGCTACTCGAGGCGCGGGGGCCGCATCAATACCGACTTCATCGACAACGCCGCCGGCGTCGCCACGTCGGACCGGGAGGTCAACGTGAAGATCCTCCTGGCGCTGGCCGTCGAGGAGGGCCGGCTCACGGCCGACGCCCGGGACGAGTATCTGCAGCGCGCCCAGGACGAGGTCGCAACGGACGTGCTGCGCCAGATCGACCACTGTGTGGCGGCGCTGAACCGGGCTGTTCCCGACAGCGCCGGACAGCTCGACGCGTATGCCGCCCTCATCGACCTGCTCGAGGCGGGGGGCCGGTTCCACCGCAGCGTCGAAGCCCTCCCCGGAGCAGATGAGCTTGCCGTGCGCAGGGGTGCGGGCGCGGGAATGATCCGTCCAGAGCTTGCGGTGTTGCTCGCCTACGCCAAGTCCGACCTCGGATCCGCCATCGAGGCGGCGTCGTTCGTGGCGGACCCCTCCCTGTCGAAGGCGGTCGAGGCCTACTTCCCCTCGGGCATGCGTCGAGATTTCGGCGATCTCGTCGGCAAGCACCGGCTTTACGACCAGATCCTCGCCACCGAGATCGCGGCCGAGATCGTCGATCAGCTCGGCATCGTCTGGTCCAACGAGACCGCAGCCGAGCTCGGGTGCGAGATCGCCGACACCGCCGCGGCCTACTGGGCCGCGCGAGAGGTCGTGGGAGCGTCGGCGCTGTGGGAAGAGCTCGACGCGCGCTGGGTCGAGATCCCCGCCGACGCCGACGCCACGCTGCACGGCATCGTGAGCAGCGCCGTGGCCGATCTCGCCCGGGCCTATCTGCGCCGTGGGGAACGGCCGCAGCCGCGCACCCTCATCGCTGCCGACCTCTCGATCGCCGACGAGATCGCCGCGTCGATCGCCGCCGATCCACGGCTCAGCGCGCAGGCCGACGACCTCGTGGCGATGGGCGTGGGCCGCACGACCGTCGAGCGGCTGGTGACCGCGCAGGCCCGGAGCCGGGTCGGCGACATCGGCCCCGTGGTGCGCGCGACCGGCCGCGCGATCGGTGAGATCACTGCCGCGTTCGATCTCGTCGACGCCGCCGCGGGCGTCGACCGCATGGTGAGAGCGGTACGTGGGGCAGCCACGCCGAACCGCTGGCGGTCCTGGCTCGCCCGCGCCACCCTCGACGACCTCGCCGACTGGCGCCGCCACTCGGTCGTCGAGATCCTGCAGGAGGGAGGGGATCCTGCCGATCCGGTGGACGGCTGGGCCGCGCAGCACGAGGTGGCGCTGGCGAGCGCCCGCAGGCTCCTGCAGGCCCTGGACACGCAGGGCGCGGACCCCACGACGGTCGTCGCCGTCGCGCTGCGGCGTCTTCCCCGTCCCGCCCCCGCCGACGGGTCACCGGGCTGACCCACGGCGCCGCGCAGTGCCGCGCGGCACTGCACGGTGCCGCGCAGTGCCGCGCAGTGCCGGGCCGTGCGGTGCGGCACTGCTCAGCGCGACGCGAGGCTCCCTGTGATCCGGTCGACGATCTGGTCAAGGATCGCGCGCCCCGTGCCGAAGTTCAGCCTGGCGTGCCCGTCTCCACCTGGGCCGAAGATCGGACCTGGGCTCAGCTCCACGCGTGCGCGCGAGCGGAAGTACTCGGCGGCATCTCCGTCGAGCGCGGCCCGCCGGCAGTCGAGCCATGCCAGGTACGTCGCGTCCGGCGACCGCAGCTCGATGCCGGGGAGATCGGCGACGCGTGCCACCAGATGGTCGCGTTGGGCCTGGAGGTGCGCACGCTGTCGCTCCAGCCAGCCGTCACCGTGCCGCCACGCAGCGAGCGTGGCCTCGACTCCGAGGACGTGGTGGGAGCCGAGCATCTCGGAGGGAAGGCGGTCCCACGCGGCGCGCACGCGCTCGTCGCCGACATGCGCCACCGCCGTGCGCATCCCCCCGAGGTTGAAGGACTTGGTCGCAGACGTGATCGTCACCGTCCGCCGCGCGGCGTCGTCGCCGAGCGAGGCGAACGGGATGTGGTCGTGACCGTCGAAGGTGAGCTCTGCATGCAGCTCGTCGCTCAGCACCACGAGGTCGTATCGGGATGCGATGTCTGCGATCGCTTCGAGCTCGGGGCGAGTGAGCGCGCGGCCGGTCGGGTTGTGGGGGTTCACCAGCAGGAGCAGCTTGACCCCGGCGCCGGCGACGGCACGGTCCAGGCGCTCGGCGTCGAATCCCCAGGTCTCCCCCACCGGCTCCATCGGGCTGAAGACCGGGCGACGGCCCATCGTCTCGAGCGCGTGGAGGAACGGCGGGTAGTTCGGCGCGTGCAGCGCGACCGCGTCCCCGCGGTGCGTGCACAGCTCGGTCACGACCTGCATCGCCTGCACGAGATCGCACGTGCGCCGGACGAGCCCAGGGTCGAGATCCCATCCGTGGCGCTCCGCCATGCGCTCGGCGAACGGCACGGCGAGTGGCTCGTGCGTCCAGTCGGGATAGCCCAGGTCCCCGCGGTCGATCACCGACGCGATCGCCTCGGCGATCGCGGGGCACAGATCGAAGTCGGTCTCCGCCACCCAGGCGGGCAGCACGTCGTCGGGGACGTGCCGCCACTTGGTCGCGTGCTTCTGGCGCAGCCGCGCCTCGGACGGCTCGAACTCGCCCGTGCCGCTCATCGGCCGAGGGAGACGTCGAGGCGCCGGACACCGTGGAGGACGGAGGTGTCCTTCCACTCCGGATCGCCGGCGAGCGAGACCTCGCCGTAGCGCGCGAGCAGCGTCTGCAGCGCGATCTGGGCCTCGAGGCGTGCGAGCGGGGCGCCGAGGCAGAAGTGGATCCCCTGGCCGAAGGCGAGGTGCGCACGCGGGGTCCGGCCGACGTCGAGCCGGTCCGGATCGGTGTGCGCTGCCGGGTCCCGGTTCGCGGCGCCGAGAAGGAGGAGGACGAACGTCCCGGCCGGCACCTCGACTCCTCCACATGTCGCGTCGGCGAGCGCGCTGCGCATGGTCACCTGCACCGGCGCGTCGAACCGGAGCAGCTCTTCCACCGCGCCCGGGAAGAGATCGGGGTCCTCTCGCAGGCGCCGGAGCTGAGAGGGATGGCGAAGCAGGCTCAGCACCCCCGTCGCGATGAGGCTCGTCGTGGTCTCGTGACCGGCGATCAGGAGCAGGATGCACGTGGCGATCAGCTCGGCCATGGTGAGTGCCTCGTCGCTGCGACCGTCGGGCTGTGCACGAGCGGCCTCCTGCGCGACGACGAGCTCGGACAAAAGGTCGCGGCCCGGCGAGCGGCGTCGCTCCTCGACGAGCGCGAGCAGATAGGCGGCGAACTCGTCTCGAGCACGGGCCTGCGCCCCACGCTCGGCCTCGGTCACCAAGAAGGCGGGGTCGAGGCCCTTGGCGAGCGCATGCGACCAGCCGACGAGCGTGTCGCGGTCTGCTGGGGGAACTCCGAGGAGCTCGCTAATCACGCCGACGGGCAACGGCGACGCCAGCACCTCGACGATGTCCACGGTCTCGCGCTCCCCGATGCACCCCAGGAGCTCGTCGGTGAGCGCCTGGATCCGCGGGCGCAGTGCGTCGACGTGTCGCGGGGTGAACGACCGGGAGACGAGCCGGCGAAGCCGTGTGTGATCTGGCGGGTTCAGCCCGAGAAACGAGCGAACGGGCGGCGGCTCGAGGTCGCCGTCACCGCCCCACGCCCCGACGCGCCGACGACGGCGCTCGACGAGCTCATCCCCTTCGGCGTGGCCGAACCGCGGATCTCGGAGCACCGCCGCGCAGTCGTGATGGCGGCTGAGCACCAGCAGGCCCGTCATCGGCTGCCAGACCGGCATCGTCGCGCGCAGCCGCGCGTACACGGGGTACGGGTCGGCCCGAGCCTCCGGTCCGAAGAGGTCTGCGAGGCCGGTGATCCGAGCCGGGCGCGTCATCGGGTCATCCGAGGTGCGCCAGCATGTGCAGCTCGGGGAACGGCTCGTCGGGACCCGGGGCCTCACCGCTGTCGGCAAACCCCTGTCGCTCGTAGAGCGCCAGCGCGTGACGGTTTCCCTCCCTCACGTCGAGCGCCACCCGCCGGGCTCCCTGGCGGCGCGCCCAGCACAGGACTGCGCGGACGAGCGCATCGCCGACGCCCTTACCCCTCTCCTCCGGCGCGACCCACATCGAGATGAGCTCGGACTCGCCGTCGACCGGTCCCGTCGCACTCACCATTCCGCCGACACGCCCGTCGATCTCGGCGAACAGGTTCAGCTCCACCTCCTCGAGCCGTGCGCGCCATCGATCTTCACGATCCCCCTCTCCGCTCCACTCCTCGAGCGTCGAGCAGAACGCGTCCGGGGCCTCGGCGAGGGCGGCGAGGCGCATGGCGCGCCACTCCTGCCAGTCGTCGCTCCCCAGCTGGCGCACCGAGATCACCGGGTCCATCACGCGGGATCGCCGGCGCGCCCGTAGTCGTCGTCCAGGCGCTCGATGTCGTCCTCGCCGAAGTAGTCGCCGACCTGCACCTCCACGAACGTGAGCACGTCCTCTCCGACATTGGCGATCCGGTGGGCGGCACCTCTTGGGACGTCGACGGCGTCACCGGGGCCGATGCGCTCGTGACCGTCGTCGATCGTCACCTCGGCGGTCCCCTGCACGACGAACCAGTGCTCGGCTCGGCGCCCGTGGCGCTGGGAGCTGAGGCGGGAGCCGGGCGCGACGTCGATGCGCTTCACCTTGTGGGTGGGCGCGTCCTCGAGGACGGTGAACGCACCCCAAGGACGCTCGTCGCGCTCGCGCTCGCCGGTCACGCCCCCCATGTTGCCCGGTTCCTCACGGTCCGTCGTGCCGCCCCGCAAAGGTCAGATCCCGGATGCTCCGGCTGCATAGGACCCCGCCGCACGTCGCGACCGCCCATGCGGCTCCGAACGCCAGCACGTCGCGAATGCCAAACGCTCCGGCGAGCGGTCCCGCGATGGCGTAGCCGACGGGGACGAACGCAAGCGAGCCGAACCAGTCGTAGGAGCTGACCCGAGAGAGCGCGGCGTTCGGGATCTCGCGCTGCAGGCTCGTCTCCCAGAACGTGCCGAAGACCGCGATCCCGACGCCGGCGATCCCGGAGCCGACGGCGATGAAGGGCGTGGCGACGGGCACGGCGAGCAGCGAGAGCGGCAGCGCGAACACCGCCGCACCCAAGGTCGCGACGACAAGGGGACGCCGGGGGCGGAGCCTGGCCGCCGCGAACCCGCCGAGGACCGCACCGACCCCGAACGCCGACAGGATCGCCCCCCACGCCGTCGCGCCGCCCAGCCGGCGCGCGGCGAGAATCGGACCGAGCACCATCACGGGGGCGAAGCTGAGCGCGTTGAACGTGGCGAACTGGACGACGATGAGCCACACCCAGGTGCGCGAGCGGAACTCGCTCCAGCCCTCGGCGAGCTGGCGGAGCATCGACGTTGCCGGGACCGGCGGCCGCGGCGCGATCCGCAACGCGAGAAGGCACGCGGCGCTCGCGGCGTACGAGGCCGCGTCGATGCCGATCGCCCACCCGGCCCCGGCGAACGCCACGAGCACACCGGCCACCGCGGGGCCGATCACCTGACCTCCCGAGTCGGCGATCCCGCGCAGCGCGTTCGCCGACTGGAGACCCTCCGGGCTCACCATCTCGGGGAACAGGCCGGTCATCGCGGGGTTGAAGAACGCCTGCCCAGCGCCGACGATGCCCGAGAGCACGAGGTAGGCCCACAGCGGCGGCGTCCCGGTGAGGAGCAGCGCCGCGAGGATCCCTTGGCTCGCGGTGCGCAGGACGTCCGCAGAGGCCATCGAGAGCTTGCGCGGCACCCGATCGGCAACGACGCCTCCGATGAGGATGAACGCGACGAGGGGGATCGTCTCGGCGGCGAGCACGTAGCCGACGTCGCTGGTGCGGTGCAGCTTCTCGATGACCGCGAAGGTGAGCGCGACCGGAACCATCGACGAGCCGATGAGCGACGACGCATACCCGAGGAAGAACAGCCGGAAGTTCCGCTCCCCGAGGACGTGGAGCATGCCACCGGCGCGGCGGCTCCCGGCGGACGTGCCGGACACGACGGTACCGTCGACGCCGGACGGGGGCCGCGTCGATCAGGAGACGGCGCGGCCCAAGAACGCGGCCAGCCTGTCGGCGGCGGGCCGGGCGTCGTCGCACGGCTGCGCGTCACCGAACGGCCCCCCGGGTGCACGGGGCGCGGTCCCCATGCGCTCGCGCGACGCCGCGAGAACCTGCTCCGCCAGCTCTTCGTCGATGTCCGTCGGCTGGCCGGTCGCCCGTGCGAGATCCCAGGCGTGCGTCACCACGTCTGCCGTCCGCATGCCGATCACGACGGAGCCGGGCAGCGAACCGGACCTCGTCTCGAAGGGGCGCGTCATGCCGTCAGGGGCGGAGAAGGCGAGCTGCGCGGCCTGCGCCAAGTCGGCGTGCGCCCCGATCAGCGCGGCGGCGCTGTCTGGCGTGGGAGACGCGGCGATCCCTGCCATCCTCTGGTTCCCGGCGATCACGTGACCGACGAGATCTCGTACCCGCCATTCACTGCACGGGGTCTCGGCGTCGAGCTGGTCGTCGCCGACCTGGGACAGCACACGGGCGAAGGCATCCTGTGCTCGCTCGTGCGCGACAAGCGGATCCATGTTCCCTCCTTATGGGCGGCAAAGACCGTGTGGAGATCCCACTGTACCGAGGAGGGGCGCGCGAGGTTCGCGTTGCGTTTCTGGCGTTGGCTCGATGGACTCAGGACGCCACGCGTGCGAGCAACTCGGTGTCCCGGTCCAAGATGGCCAGGATCTCGTCCCGGCTCGCAGACGGCAGCGAGAGCACCGCGCGGCTGACGCCGATCTCGGCCAGGCGCTCGAGAACGGCGGGCTTGCGCGAGGCACCGAACGCCGTGACCGGGATGGTGCCGCGGTCTGCCTCGCTTGCCCGATCCTGAAGCTCGGTGAACTGTCGAGCCAGTTCATCCACGTCGGCGACCCGCAGCGGCATCCAGCCATCGCCGATCCGGACGACCCGGTCCAGGACCGTCGGACCGCTTCCGCCCACGAGGACGGGCGGGTGGGGCGTGCGCACCGGCTTCGGCCAGCTCCAGATCGGGTCGAAGTCGACGAAGCGCCCATGGAATGACGCCTCGTCCTGCGTCCAGATCGCCTTCATGGCTTCGATGCGCTCCTCCATCAACTGGGCCCGCGTGCGCGCGTCCGTGCCGTGATTGGCCATCTCCTCGCGGTTCCACCCTGCACCCACACCGAAGAGGACGCGACCACCGCTCAGGAGATCGAGGCTGGCCACCTCTTTCGCCGTGATGATCGGGTCGCGCTCGACCACGAGACAGATCCCGGTCCCGACGAGCAGGCGGCTCGTGACCGCAGCGACGGCGCTCAACGCGACGAACGGGTCGTAGGAGTGCGAGTACTCCCGAGGAAGCTCGCCACCTCCGGGCCACGGCGACCGGCGTTCGACGGGGATGTGCGTGTGCTCCGGAAACAGCAGGGACTCGAAGCCACGCTCTTCGACGGCCCTGCCGAGCTCTGCGGGCTCGATGGCGTAGTCCGTCGGGAACATCACCATGCCAAGATCCACCGGCGCCTCCTCGTGCGTCCTCCACCGTAGGAGACGCCGTAGCTGGGTGCACGAGCCCTGATTCCCTGTGAGGCAGGGCCGAGACCGCAGCGATCCGGGGAGGCGACCGTCCGCCATCGCCGCACGGCGGGATCACGCTCGCCTTCTACTACTGTGGGTAAGGAATGAGGGGCAGGGCGGCCCGCCGAGAAAGGAAATGCGCTGAAGAACCTCCTTTGCGTCACCGAGTCCCGGACTTCCGCACGGCTGCGGCGGTCATCGATGGGCGTGCATCGACGTCCGGCCGCGAGCGCGTCGTGAGCCCACGTGGGTGCTGACCCCCTGGGCGGCCTCAGCACCCCTTGGGCGGTGGTCGCCGCCGTCCTGATCGGGCTGGCGCTCACGCAGGTCTCCTTCTACGTCACGACGATCTACCTCCACCGGGCCCTTGCCCACCGAGCCGTCACCTTGTCGCCGCCCGTCGTCGCGGTGTGCCGTGTGCTCATCTGGGTCGGCACCGGCACCCGCCCCCGCCAGTGGGTGGCCGTCCATCGCAAGCACCACGCCTTCACCGACAAGGAAGGGGATCCCCACTCCCCGTTCCTGTTCGGATATCCGATGGTGCAGTTCGGCAACCCGCACCTGTACCGGAAGGTGGCGCGCGACCCCGCCGTCGTCGCCCGCTACGCGCGGGACCTGCCCCCCGATCGATGGGACCGCTGGCTCTTCGACCATGCCCTCGTCGGCCTGGCGATCGGCATCTTCGCGCTGGTGCTCGCGATCGGCTGGCAGTTCGGTCTGATCGCCGCGGCCGTCTACACGCCGGGATACCTCCTCGGGGGCGGTGCGATCAACGGGATCGGGCACTGGCGGGGCAAGCGCCCCCACGACAACCTCGGGACCAACAACCAGTGGCTGGCGTGGCTGGTTGCCGGCGAGGGCCTGCACAACAACCACCACGCCATGACCACCGCGGCCCGGTTCGCCTTCACCGACGGAGAGATCGACCCCGGATGGTGGATCGTCAGGGTCCTCATGTCGCTGCATCTCGCCACCGTGCGTCACATGCAGCTCACGATCAAGCCCGCACGCTCCTCCCCCGTGGGAGCGGGACGGCCGACGAGCGCCCGTGTGGGCAAGCCCGTGCCCTGAGCTCCGGGGGAGAGACTCGAACTCTCAACCTAGCGGTTAACAGCCGCTTGCTCTGCCATTGAGCTACCCCGGACCGAGCGTCCGAGCGACGATAGCAGCCGACCGGCCCCAGCCGACCCCCCCAGCCGACCCCGCTCGGGCCCCTCTTCAGGCCTCTTCGAGGTAGTCGCGCAGCAAGAACGCGGCGTCGGGACGGCGCAGCTTCGCAAGCGTCTTGGACTCGATCTGGCGCACGCGTTCCCGGGTCACGCCGAACTCCTTGCCGACCTCTTCAAGGGTGCGGATCTTCCCGTCGTCCAAGCCGAAGCGGAGGCGCACGATGTCCTGCTCGCGGTCGGTCAGGAACGCGAGGGCAGCCTTCACCGCCCGGTCGAGCATCGCGAGCGTCGCCGCGTCGTCGGGGACGACGGCACTGCGGTCCTCGATCAGGTCCGAGAGGCTGAAGTCGTCCTCGTCCCCGACCGGCTGCTCGAGCGAGACGGTGTCGAGGCTCAGCCGCTGGATCTCACGGACCCTCTCGATCGGGTACTCGACGCGCTGGGCAACTTCCTCGGGGGTCGGCTCGCGTCCGAGCTCTTGGAGGAGCTGGCGCTGGGCCCACACGACCTTGTTGATCGTTTCCACCATGTGCACCGGGATCCGGATCGTGCGCGCCTGGTCGGCGATCGCCCGGGTGATCGCCTGGCGGATCCACCACGTGGCGTACGTGGAGAACTTGAACCCCTTCTCGTAGTCGAACTTGTCGACGGCGCGCATCAGGCCGAGGTTGCCCTCTTGGATGAGGTCGAGGAAGGCCAGCCCGCGATTCCTGTAGCGCTTCGCGATGGAGACGACGAGACGAAGATTGGCTTCGATCAGCGCTTCTTTCGCCTGTTCCCCCCTCTGCACCGTCCGCCGTTCCCGGAACTCGTCTTCGGCCGAGAGGAGATGCTCCGGCGGGCCTCCGTCGGCTTGCGCCTGCGCGTGGGCGGCCAGGCGCGCCAACGCCTCGTTGCCGGCTTCGATCCGCCGCGCCATCTCCACTTCGAGCCCGGCGCTCAAGAGCGGGACCTTGCCGATCTCCTTCAGGTACGTGTGGACGGGATCTTCGACGCTGCCGTTGAAGTAGTCGCCGCCGGGGGACGATCCTGCGGATCCCCCCGGGCCCGCAGGCTTCGCCTTCCGGATCGGGCGCGCGGGTCGCTCGTCGCCCGCAGGACCTCCGGTGGTGCTCATGTCGGCTCCGTCGTCGTCCGGGGCCCGTCCAGTCGTGGACCCTCCATGTTCCCGCTCACCAGCCACGCTACCAATCGATCCGCCGCCTCGCGGCCGTGCGCCGGATCGTCCAGGCGGTCCATCAGGCGGCGCACCGCCACGGTCTCGCCGGCCAGGTGGGCGAGGTCGCCGTCCCCCGATCGGGCGGCGGCCTGGCGCTCGGCGAGCGCCCGCCTGGCCGCTTCTCTGACCAACTGGGCGACGACGGGATCGGCGGGATCTGCGCGCGGGTCGTCGGGCTCGGGCGGCTCCTCGACCGACACGCGCCGCAGGAGGTCCGCCACGTCGTCGTCGGCGCGCTCGACCGCCTCACGCACGCTGTCGGCCGCAACCAGGGCGCTGAACGCGCGCCGCTGGAGGTCATCGGTGAACAGCACCTCTTCGAGCCGGTCCGCCACGAGATCAGGGCGGTGCACCGCCAGACGCAACGCCTCGAGCCCGGGGCGGTTCACCGGCGCGCGGGC
>JAJYPY010000220.1 GCA_021794995.1 Actinomycetes bacterium
AGCAATGCGCGTAATCCCAGGCGAATTGATGGGAAGAGTATCAGCGTGAGCCAAAGGGGCCGCGAAGAGCTGCACGGCCACTGCCAACAGAAGAGCAGACGTTAACCTGCTAGAAGAACTCATGAATAATCCTAATCCCGCCATTGATGCCGAGTTTGACGGTGGCGAGGTTGGCGCGGGTGTCGCCGGCGGGGAAGTTGAGGTTGGACGCGGTGGGTTCGGTGGTGCCGTCGGGGTAGACGGTGATGTTTCCGCTGCCGGTGGCGTTGGTTTCGGTGACGTTGAGCACGACGGCGGAGACGCCGGTGCTGGGGACGCCGGCGGTGCCGGCGATCTGCAGGTGCACCGTGGCGTTGGGGCCGACGGGACCGCTGTAGCCGAGTCCGGTGCGGGTGTCGAGGACGCGGGTCGGGGGCAGCGGCACGAAGGTGCCGGGCGTCGCGACCTGGGCTGCTGGCGCGGCGTCCGCGACGACCGGCTGCCAGGCCGACATCACGCCGGCGACCAGCGCCAGTGCCAGGAGGCAGAGTGCTGCCTCGACCCTGCCCGGAATTGTCCCGCTCGCTCTTCGTCTCACCGCGTCACACCGCATGGCGCGCATTGAATCACACGGTGACTTCGGGATTCACGTCATGATCCGCTGAACCTCGACCCTGCCTTGAGGGCTGTGCCGCGACCCCCGGCACTGAGCACCCCGGCGTCCCGCGACCCACGGGCCCCACCGGTGCGGTGCGGCGTCCGGGCGGGTTCTACCGGGGTGTCGGCTGCCGCGGCTGAGGCTTGGCCAAGCGGTATCCGACCCCTCGAACCGTCTCGATGAAGCGCGGTCGGGTCGCCGAGTCGGACAGCTTGCGGCGCAGGTTGGCGATGTGACTCTCGATCGAGCGGCGGTCCGCCTCGAGGACGAAGCTGGTGGTGTCGCTGTGCGTGAACGCGGCGAGCTCGTCCTTGCTCACCACCCGACGGCTGCGCTGGAGCAACGCCGTGAGCAGGTCGAACTCGGTGCGGGTGAGGTCGATCGCCTCCCCGTCGAGTTCGACGAGACGCAGCCCCGGGTGCACGAGCAGCCCGTTGTGGTGTATCCAGTCGTCCCCTCCGTCGGGTTCGGGGGAGGACGCATGGGAGACGGCGCTGCTCTGGTGGTCGAGCTCGTTCCGTCGGAGCATCGCCTGGATGCGGGCGCGGAGTTCCCGGGGGCTGAACGGCTTGGTGAGGTAGTCGTCGGCTCCGGAGTCGAGCCCGGTGAGCGCGTCGATCTCGTCACGTCGGGCCGAGAGCATGATCACGTAGGTGGCGGAGAAGCCGCGGATGCGTCGCACGACCTCGTAGCCGTCGATGCCCGGCAGGTTGACGTCGAGGGTGGTGAGAAGGGGCTCGTGCTCGCGGATCAACTCCAGTCCGCGCAGCCCGTCCTGCGCGGCATGGGTCAGGAATCCGGCCTGGCCGAGGACGACACCCAGCAGCTCGGCGATCTCGGGATCGTCCTCGATGATGACGGCCCGGCGCTCCCCCGGCGTGGCCTCGCTCACGTGTTGTCCTTAGTTGCTTGTCCCGATGGCTTTGGCCACATAGTAGGTCTGAACATCGACCGCCTGAACCTCGAACTCGGCTATGCAGTTCAAGATTCGCTCGGCGGCGCGGTTGAGGCCGAGGCCATCAACGTTGAAGCCACACATGTCATAGGCGACGATTCCGTCGACAGCCGCCACCCGCTGAACGACGCAGGCCCCCATGTGGGCGGTGACGGCACGATGACGCATGTCCGGCCGGACCAGGAAAATGCCGCCGTAAAACAAAGCACCCCGACCCCATTCATCCGGGTAATGGTGCTGATAGTACTCAGGGCTGATCCAGGGCATCGTCGAGACGTCGTCTGTCAAGGTGACAAGGCCCGCCAATCGTCCCTCGGCGTCGAGTGCCAGATACTTCCAGATGCGAGGGTCCTCGAGTTCGGCTGCGAACTCGTCCTCCGTGAGCACTTGGCGGGCGGCGGCTAGTGCCCGCAGCGGGCCGAATGACTCTTCGTACACCGGCCAGAAGCTCTCTTTGAGTTCCGGCGGCGACTGCCGAGTGCAGAGGACCCTGAACTCTCCGAAGTCCCAAGGGCCCTCGACGTTCCTGTCAGCAGGCTCAGTCATTTCTCCCCCAGCCGGCTGTTTGGTAAGTGGCAACCACCACGGAGCACACTGGTGAGCCCTCGCACTGCGCGGAACTGAGCACCATGTCCTCGAGGGAGAAGCGCCCACCCCTGCCATTGCTCATGTCGCTGAGGCTTGAGGCGATCAGGGTCCGGACGTGCTCTTCGGCTTGTCCGGAATGTTCGACGAACAGCCCCCGGCCACCAGAGTCGCGAGACCAACCGATCCCCGACCAGGCTTCTTCGTCCCACTCAGTGGCGAATGCAGCGGAATACACGCAATAGAGGATGTCGCCGAATTGACCACGCAACTGCTCCTGCGGCGAGCAGCGTTCAACAACCGCGCCGGCCGGGATGATCGAACTGAGCCGGATGAGGTTGTGGTCGGCGACGCCTGCCGACCGGAGCGCGGCGTCGAACGCGGCCAGCGTTGTCGGCCCACGGCCACTGCCGGCCGAGACCCTGATCGACAGGGGCTCGACAGTCGAGCCGCGGTTCGTCATGGAGTGGCGCCTCATCACTATCGGTCTTCACCTTTCGGGCCATGTTCGTTGGGCTGCAACGAGCCAACCACTGCTGATACTTCAACGGCACTTCGTCGGGGCGCCCGAGCCGTGGGGCTCGCCGCCGGGAGTTCGAAACGGA
>JAJYPY010000078.1 GCA_021794995.1 Actinomycetes bacterium
CGTCGCCACCGTCGCCACCGTCGCCGCCTGTCACGCCGGGGGCGCCTCGTGGCCGCCGGCGCCGTGGTGGTGCTCCTGGTCCTCGCCGGCGTGCTGGCGTGGTACGAGGTGGAGGCGAACCCCCTGGGATCGCGTGGCAAGGCGGTCATGGTGCGCGTCACGTCCGGAGAGCCGCTCTCGGGTGTCGTGCGGACGCTCGGCACCGAGCATGTGATCGGCAGCGGGCTCGCCTTCGACCTGTGGTGCGTCGTCCATGGGGCGCCGGTGGCGCACCCCGGGCGCTACGAGGTCCACCAGCACATCTCGTTCGCGACCCTGAGCGCGGTGCTGAACGCCGGGCCCAACGTGTACGAGGTCGTCGTGGATCCCGGCACGACGATCGCAGAGGTGGCCACCCAGCTCGGGTCGCTGCCGGGCAACCTCGCGCGCTCCTTCGCGCAAGAGGCGAAGACCGGAGCGGTGCGGTCGCCCTTCCAAGCATCGCCGGGGACGACGCTCGAAGGCCTCATCGGCGCCGGCGCCTACCGGCTGGTCCCCGGGGAGACGGCTCGGACGCTGTTGTCCAAGATGGTGGCGCGCTTCGATGCCGAGGCGGAGGCGGCAGGCCTCTCGCCCTCGACGACCGTCGGCGGGCTCAGCGCCTACCAGATCGTGACGCTGGCGTCGATCTCCCAGAAGGAGGGCTACTTCACGCGGTACATGGGGGACGTGGCGCGGGTCATCTACAACCGCCTCGCCGCCGGGATGCGGCTCGACATGACATCCACCGTGCTGTACTCCCTCGGGAAGGATGGGGGGTCCGTCACGGCGGCAGAGGAGCAGCTCACAACGCCGTACAACACGTACCTGCACGCCGGGCTCACGCCGACGCCGATCTGCACCCCTTCGCTCGCGGCGCTCAGGGCCGCCACCTCCCCGCCCCCAGGTGCCTGGCTCTACTTCGAGCTGGTGACAGCGAAGAAGGGCGTCATGGTCTTCTCGGCGACATACACACGGCAGCTGGCCGCCGAGCAGGAGGCGGCCAAGAACGCGCCGCGGTCGTCGTCGAGCGGATCCCAGGCGCCGGCCGGATGAACGACACGGCAGGGCGTGGATCGCCGTGGTGGCCGTCCGCGGCGTCCGAAGTCGTCGGCGTCATCGGCGACCCGATCCGCCACTCGCGCTCGCCGGCGCTGCACAACGCCGCGTTCAGGGCACTCGGGCTCGACTGGGTGTCCGTCGCGTTCCAGGTCGGCACCGACGCCGTCGACGAGGCCCTCCTCGGCGTCCGGGGCCTCGGGCTGCGCGGCGTGTCGGTCACGATGCCGCTCAAGGACGCGGTGGCCGCGCGCGTCGATCGGCGCACGGCGGCGGCCGAGGTGCTCGGGGCGGTGAACTGCGTGTCGGTGGAGTCCGGTCAGCTCGTCGGGCACAACACGGACGGCGACGGGTTCATCGGCGCGCTCGCGCGCGGGGCCGGCCTCGACGCCGCCGGCTTGCGCTGCGTGGTGGCCGGTGCGGGAGGCGCGGCCCGCGCGATCGTTCTGGCGCTCGCCGATGCGGGAGCCGCCGAGGTGCTCGTCGTCGGGCGCAACGCCCGCCACGCCGAGGCGGCGGCGGCCCTCGCGGGCGCGGCGGGACGCCGCGGAAACGCCTCGGACGCACACGGGGCCGATCTGATCGTCAACGCGACGCCCGCAGGGATGGCGGGGACGGAGGCGGCCGGCGACCTGCCGCCGATCGACCCGGCATCGTTCCACGCGGGACAGGTCGTGGTGGACCTCGTCTACCACCCGCGCCCGACGCGGTGGCTGACCCTGGCGGCGGCGCACGGGGCGGTCGTGCTCGACGGGCTGGGGATGCTGGTGCACCAGGCAGCGGCGCAGGTGAGCCTGTGGACGGGCCGGCCGGCGCCGTTGGAGGAGATGTGGCGCGTCGCGCAGGAGCCGGCCTCCCCCGGGGTGTAGGCGCGGGGGGCGCGGGCGGCGCGGGGGCGCGGGGGCCGCAGGGCGACGGGCCGCGCCGTCCCGGTAACGTGGGCGCCCGTGGCGACGCAGTACCGCATAGGGGCTGGCCCCCCGCGCTCGGCGTCGGCGGCGTCGTCGACGAGACGCCCCCTCATGGCCCGCCGTCCGACCATGGTGGTGGACCCGTTCCTCGCCCTCGCAGCGATCGCCGCTGCGGTCATCGGCGTCGTGATGGTGTACACCGCGACGCGGGGGCCGCTCCTGCTGGCGGGGACAAGCCCGACCTACTACCTGAAGCGCCAGGCGGTGTTCGTGGTGCTCGGGATCATCGCCATGGGGATCGTCGGGCTCTTCGACTACCGCAAGCTCGAGGCCTTCGGCATGGCGATCTACGGCCTCTCGCTGTTCGTCCTCCTGGCCGTGATGGTGCCGCACGTGGGCACCCACTCGCCGCTCGGCTCGGCGCGCTGGTTCAACCTCGGGCCGATCCAGATCCAGCCATCCGAGTTCGCCGTCATCGGCCTGGTAATCGCGGTCGCCACCTACTGCTCGAGACGTCCCGACGGGCTGAGATGGGTGGACGTGGTGAAGGTGCTGGCGCTCGGCGCGGTCCCCATCGGGCTGGTCATGATCCAGCCCGACCTCGGCACCGGCATCATCATGTGCGTCGTGCTGCTCGTCATGCTGGCCGTGGCGGGGCTGCCGACGCGCGTGCTGGTCGTCCTGCTCGTCGGCGCGGCCGGGGTGGTGGCGATCGTGCTCGGTGCGGGGCTCTTGCACCACTACCAGATCCTGCGCATCACGAGCTTCCTCCATCAGTCCACAGCACACCCGACCGGGACACTCGCGGGCGCGGTCTACAACCTCCAGCAGGCGAAGGCGGCCATCGGCGCCGGGGGCCTGACCGGCACCGGGCTCGGCCACGGGGCCGCCACGAACCTCGGCTACGTGCCCGAGCAGCAGACCGACTTCATCTTCACCGCCGTCGGAGACCAGCTCGGGTTCATCGGCGCCACCGGGGTCCTCGCCGTCCTCCTGTTCCTCTGCTGGAGGGTGCTGCGCATCGGCCAGCTGGCCCGGGACGACTTCGGACGCCTCGTGTGCGTGGGTGTGTTCGCGTTCATCGCGTTCAGCACCTTTCAGAACGCCGGGATGACGATGGGCATCATGCCGATCACCGGCATCCCGCTGCCGTTCATCAGCTACGGCGGCACCGCGGTGCTCGCGTTCTTCACGAGCGTGGGGCTTGCGTTGAGCGTCTACGCGCGGCGCGGCGGGTAGTGGGACCGGCGTCGGCGGCCCAACGGACCTTTCGCATCGTGCGGGTGGCGTCCGTCGAGGTGGTCCTTCCCGACCAGTTCCCGGTCCTCACGCTCGAAGACGTCGAGGAGGATCGCGAGCGCATTGCATTTCGGATCGGCATCGCCGAGGGCGTCGCGCTGGCCCACGCCCTGGGCGGGACGTCTGCACCGCGTCCATCGACCCACGACCTGTTCGCGTCGGCCCTCGAGCGCTTTGCGATCGAGGTGCTGGCGGTACGCCTCACCGGCCGGATCGGCCCGACCTACCTGGCCGAGCTCGATCTGCTCGGCCCCGCCGGGCGTGAGGTGCTGTCGTGCCGGCCGAGCGACGGGATCTGCCTGGCGCTGCGGCGGAGGGTGGCTGCCCCGCTGCTCGTCGACGAGCGGCTGTTCGTGCCGGGACACGACGTCGACCCTGACGACCCCGAGCGCGCGGACGACCCCGAGCGCGCGGACGACCGCACGGGCTAGGTGGCGACGAGGAACCCTGTCTCACTCGGAAGGCTGAGGCCCATCGCACGCTCGGTGATGGTGGAGGAGCCCTCCTGCGAGATCCGCATGAGCAGCGCGATCAGGATGTAGTTGGCGACCAGCGACGAGCCGCCGTAGGCGACGAATGGCAGCGTGATGCCGGTGAACGGCAGGAGCCGGGTCACCCCCGCCATGATGAAGAACGCCTGGAACCCGATCACGGAGCTGAGTCCCACGGCGACGAGACGAGTGAAGTCCGAGCGCGCCGCCTGCGCGATCCGCAACCCGGCGCCGAGGAGCAGCACGAAGGCGATCGCCACGGCGGCTGCCCCGATGAAGCCGAGCTGGTCGCCGATCGCGACGAAGATCATGTCGCTCGTGATCGCGTAGATGAACCCGGCGAAGTTGTCCAGGCCGAGACCGGCGCCGCCGATTCCCCCGTGCGCCAGGGCGAAGAACCCGTAGCCGAGCTGGGTGTTCGGCGCGGCGTGAAGCCACAGGTCCACGCGTGACTTGACCACGGTGAACAGCTGCGACGCGACGAAGGCGCCGACCGCGAAGAGCACGACGGAAAAGACGATGTACGTCCAGCGCCCGGTGGTCACCCAGAGGAGGACCACGAACATCGTGAAGATGAGCGCGGCGAACCCGATGTCGCCTTCGAGCGCGATGATGCCCATCGCGAACGCCCACAGCAACAAGGTGGGCGTGAGCGGCCGGGGGTCGAGGAACAGCCGGTTGCCCGCCCGTGCGGTCGGTATGGAGAGCAGCTCCTTCTTCTCCGCAAAGTACGAGGCGAAGAAGATGACGAGGAGCAGCTTGGCGATCTCGAACGGCTGGAAGTCGATCGGCCCGAGCTTGACGAAGAGCCGCGTCCCTGTGACGGGCACCCCGATGTGGGGAATGAGCGGGGCGATCAAGAGCCCGACGGCCGCAAGAAGGAGCAGGTAGCGATAGCGGTCCATGTCTCGCGAGCGCCTGACGAACAGGAGCGTCGCGATGTACATGACGACGCCGATGGCCGTCCACGTCGCCTGTGCCTTGCCCTCCGATGGTGTGAACCGCACGATCACGACGTAGCCGATGCCGTTGAGCAGTGCGGCGAGCGGGAGGACCACGGCGTTGGCGTCCGGGACGAGCCAGCGGTTGGCGAGGTGCGCCACCAGCGCCATCCCGAGGACCACCGCCAGGATCGGGGCCACGTGCGGCGGCACCTTTCCCTTGGCTCCCAGTTCGGCGATCACGTACAGCGCCACGGTGATGACGGCGGCAAAGATGAGCAGCCCCAGCTCGGTGCGTCGCTTCGGCTTGGCTCCGCGCCGCCAAGCGGGAAGGCGTCTGACCCGTCGCCTCGGTCCTTCGAGCACCGTCGTCATCGCCACCGCCGAAAGCGTAGCGGCGCGTAGTACGCTGGACGCATCTCATGGCACTGCAGCGCACGCCTCCCGAGCGCGGTGGCGGCGTGCCGGTGACCTCGGACCTGGCGGGCGGACGATCCGGCCCGCCGACGTCGCCTCCGACCGGCCCGGGCGCCGCACCCCGTTCCCCGGCGAGCACCGGTGTGCTCGCGCGGGCCGACCCGCTCCCCACCGAGCGCCGCACCGTCCCGGTCCGTGATGCGATCGCCGCGTACGGCTACGAGCGGTTCACGAACAAAGAGCTCTCCCGGCTCGACTTCTTGTCCCGCCTCCTCGACCTCGCCAAGGACACCCGCCTTCCCCTCTTGGAGCAGGTCAAGTTCATGGCGATCTTCTCCGAGGCGCTCGACGAGTTCTTCCAGGTGCGGGTCGCCGGGCTCCAGGACAAGCTCGTGGCCGGCGTGCGGGCACGCTCGGTGGACGGGCTGCGCCCCGGTGAGCAGCTCGCGGCCATCCGGGAGCGGGTGAAGGAGCTCGTCTGCCGCCAGGACGCCATCTTCCTCGAGGTGCTCGTCCCCGCGCTGGCGGCCGCAGGGGTGCGGTGGTCGGACTGGTCCTCGCTCGACGACGACGACCGGGCCTACCTGGTCGATGTCTTCCACCGGCAGATCTACCCGGTGCTCACGCCCCTCGCGGTGGACCCGGGGCACCCCTTCCCCTACATCTCCAACCTTTCGCTCAACCTCCTCGTCGAGGTCGGCGATCCGGGGACCGGCGACGAGCGCATCGCGCGGGTGAAGGTGCCGCCCGTGCTGCCACGCTTCGTCGTGATGCCCGACGGCGAGCGGTTCGTCCCGCTCGAGCAGGTGATCGCGGCGCACCTCGCCACGCTGTTCCCGGGGATGACGATCGGAGAGCACGACACCTTCCGGGTCACCCGCAACGCCGACCTCGCCCTCGAGGAGGACGAAGCCGACGACCTGCTCGTCGCCGTCGAGATGGAGCTGCGCCGCCGCCGCTTCGGCACCGCGGTCCGCCTCGAGATCAGCTCGAGCGCGGACCCCGTCCTCGTCGAGCGGCTCCGTGACGAGCTCGAGGTCCCCCCCGACGGCGTCTACGAGGTGGACGCGCCGATCGACCTGTCCGGCCTGTGGGCGGTCTACGCGCTCGATCGCCCGGACCTCCACGCCGAGACCTGGACGCCGATGACCCCGCCGCACCTCGCGACGGCCGGCAACGCCCCCACGGACCTGTTCGGTGTCCTGCGTGAGCGCGACGTGCTCGTGCACCACCCCTACGACTCGTTCTCCACCTCGGTGGAGGCGTTCGTGTCGCAAGCGGCGGACGATCCCGACGTGCTCGGGATCAAGCAGACGCTCTACCGCACGTCGGGAGACAGTCCCATCGTGGCGTCCCTCATCAGGGCGGCCGAGGCGGGCAAGCAGGTGGCGGCCATCGTCGAGCTCAAGGCCCGCTTCGACGAGCAGGCCAACATCGGGTGGGCCCGGGTGCTCGAAGAGGCGGGGGTCCACGTCGTCTACGGGCTCGTGGGACTGAAGACGCACTCGAAGACCGTCCTCGTCCTGCGCCGCGAGGACGACGGGATTCGCCGCTATTGCCACGTCGGCACCGGCAACTACAACTCGCGGACCGCCGCCGTGTACGAGGATCTCGGTCTGCTCACCTCCGACGCCGAGATCGGCGCGGACGTCGGCGACCTGTTCAACTACCTCACGGGGTTCAGCCGCCAGTCCGACTACCGCCAGATCCTCGTGGCGCCCGTGACGCTGCGCGAGCGGGTGCTCGGGCTCATCGCGCGCCAGCGGGACGCGGGACCCGCGGGGCGCATCGTGCTGAAGGTGAACGGCCTCACGGACCCCGAGATGATCGACGCGCTGTACGCGGCGTCGTGCGCCGGTGTCCCGGTCGACCTCGCGGTGCGCGGTCAGTGCAGCTTGCGGCCAGGGGTGCCGGGGCTGTCCGAGACGATCAGGGTGCGCTCCATCGTCGGCCAGTTCCTGGAGCATTCGCGCATCTACCGGTTCGGCGGAGCCGGCGGCGACGCCCCGCAGCACGCCGGCGGCCCCAACGGGTCGGGGGCCCAGTCCCCCTTGGCGCTCCAGCTGTTCATCGGCTCGGCGGACCTGATGGAGCGGAACCTCGATCGGCGCATCGAGGTGCTCGCACCGGTGGCCGACCCCGAGCTCCAGGCCCGTCTCCTGGAGATCTTGGATCTCGTCTTCGCCGACGACGTGAACGCATGGGTGCTGCACGCGGACCGGAGCTGGGAACGCGTCGAGCCGGTGCAGGGCATCGACTCGCAGCGCCGCTTGAAGGAGCTTGCGGTCGAACGCGCCCGCCGCCGGCGCGAGGTCGACCCGCGTCACGGCGAGGGCTGAGGTCCGAGCCGGGCCCTACGGAGTGCTGGTCCCCGGCGCCCCGGCGCCGCTGCTGTTGCCCGCGCCGTTGCCGTTGGCGTTGCCGTTGCCGTTCGCGCGGGCGCGCAGCTGGCGGCGGTCCTTCGCCCCGCGCCCGAAGCGCAACGAGAGGTAGGCCGCCCCGCCCGCCGGGATCGGGAGCCAGAAGTTCACGAGGCGGTAGGAGAGGACGGAGAGGATCGCGACGGCCTTTGGGACGTGGAAGCCGACGAGCGTGGGGATGAGGACGCCTTCCACCACACCGAGGCCGCCCGGGGTGATGGGGATCACCGCCAGGATGTTCGCGAGGCCGTACGCGACGAGCAGGTCGACGGGGGACACCGCGTGACCGAAGGCGAACACGAACACCCAGAGCGACGCGGCGTCGAAGAGCCAGTTGGCGGCCGCCCACTCGAGCGCGTGGACGAGGAGTGCCCGCTCGCGCAGCAGGATCCGAAGCCGGTCCGCGATCGTCTGGACGAGGGAGGTGACCTTGTCGGCGTTGACGAGCGGGACCCTTGCCGCCCAGTCGTGGAGGGTGTCGAGGGCGCGGCGCTGGCCGCGGGTGAGCAGGATCACGGTCCCCGCGAACAGCGCGAACAAGATGATCCCGAAGAGGGCGGCGAAGCCGTAGAGCGGGTTGTAGCCGGTGAGCGGGATGGAGACGAGCAGCGCGAGCCAGAAGATGGCGTTCAGCACGACGGCGGAGCCGACGCCCTGGGTGGCGAGCCCGAAGGCAGCGGTGCCGTTCGGCACGTCGAGGTCGGTCAGGAGGCGGTACGCGACGGCGGTGCCCGGGGCGGTGCCACCGGGGACGACGTGGCTCACGGCCAGGCTGGACATGTTCACCCGAAACAGCTGGGAGCGGCGGGGCGAGCCCGGCGAGAGCACGGTGTGGCTCAGCTCGGCATAGGCCAGGAGCGCCACGACCTCGAGGGCCGCGCCCACGAGGAGCCAGACGAAGTTCACCCGCCCGAGGAGGCTGAGGGACTTCCGGGCGTTCGCGATGTCGGGGAGCAGCAGGTACTCCAAGATGAACAGGACGACCACGACGGCGACCGCCCATCGGAGCGGCGGGGATCGCCACCAGCGGACGAGCCGCGCGCGGCGCGCGCGCCAGCGGCTCAGCGGCAGATCGGCGGCCGGTTCCTCCACGGCCCTCATGCTTCCATGCCCGCGCGCCAACAGGATGCTTCCGTGGGCCGCCTGCGCCGGCGTGTGCAGCGGGGGCGGCCATCTAAGCTGCCTCGCCGTGCGTGTCCTGGTCGTGATCCCGACGTACAACGAGGCGGAGAACGTCGAAGCCGTCGTGCGCCGGGTCCGCTCCGCACTCCCCGGTGCGGGCATCCTCGTCGTCGACGACGGGAGCCCCGACGGGACCGCCGACCTCGTGGACAAGGTCGGCGTCGAGCTCCCCGACGTCCACGTGCTGCGCCGCAGCGGGAAAGCCGGGCTCGGCAGCGCCTACCGGGCGGGGTTTCGCTGGGGCCTCGACGCCGGGTATGACGCGTGCGTCGAGATGGACGCCGACTTTTCGCACGATCCCGCAGCCCTGCCGTCCCTGGTGGCGCCGCTCGAGGACGGCTACGAGGTGGTCATCGGGTCACGCTACGTGCCCGGAGGAAAGATCCCGAACTGGTCGTGGAGCCGGCACCTGCTGTCGTGGGGCGGCAACCGCTATGCCGACGCCGTGCTCGGCCTCGGCGTCGCGGACTCGACCGCGGGGTTCCGGGTCTACGCCGCGTCGGTGCTGCGGCGCCTCGACCTCGACCGGATCCGGGCCGATGGGTACGGGTTCCAGATCGAGATGACGCTGCGCGCCAAAGAGGCGGGGGCACCGATCGTCGAGGTGCCGATCAGCTTCGTCGACCGGGTCGCGGGGGAGTCCAAGATGTCCTCGGCCATCGTGGTGGAGGCCTTCTTCCTCGTCGGCTGGTGGGGCCTCGGCCGCGCCGTGCGGTGGCTCTTCGGCCGGCGCGTCCGGCCGTCTGCGATCATGGAGCGGTGAGCGCGGACGGAGAGCGGATCCTCGTCGTCGACGACGAGCCGTTCATCACGGACCTCCTCTCGGCCGCGCTGCGCTTCGAGGGGTTCACCGTCGAGGTCGCGGGGTCCGGGAGGGAGGCGCTGGCCATGGCGTCCCCCGGCCGCCACGATCTCGTGATGCTCGACGTCATGATGCCCGACCTCGAGGGGACCGAAGTCTGCCGGCGGCTCCGCCAGAGCGGGGTGGACGTCCCCGTGGTGTTCCTCACCGCGCGCGACGCCACGGAGGACAAGGTCGCGGGGCTCGGCATGGCGGACGACTACGTGACGAAGCCCTTCAGCCTCGAAGAGCTCGTCGCCAGGGTCCGCGCCGTGCTGCGCCGGGCGGGGCACGACGGTCCCGACGGCGCGGAGCTGCGGTTCGCCGACCTGGTCATGAACACCGACACGCACGAGGTGTGGCGCGACGGGCGGTCCATCGAGCTCACCGCGACGGAGTTCCGGGTGCTGCAGTACCTGCTCGAGCATCCGCGCCGCGTCGTGCCGAAGACCGAGCTGCTCGACCGCGTGTGGGACTACTCGTTCAACGGAGAGGCGAACATCGTGGAGACCTACATCAGCTACGTGCGCAAGAAGGTCGACGAGCCGGGACCCCCGCTCATCCACACCGTTCGGGGCGTCGGCTACACCTTGCGACTCCCAAAGGAGTGAGGGAGGGGCGGTGCGCCTCCACCGGCGGCTCACGCTCGCCATGGCGGTCCTCTTGGTCATCGGTCTCGGGATCGCCGACGTCGTGACGTACACGTCGTTGCGGTCCTTCCTCTACGGCCGCATCGACGCGCAGCTCGGCTCGTCCCAGCGGCTGGCCGTCCGCTACCTCGTCCGCGCCGCGCGCCACGGTGCACGTCCGATCGCCGAGTCGGTGAACGATCGCATCAGCCAGGGCGCGTACGTGATCCTGGTCGCGCACACAGGCAGGATCCTCTTGACACGTCCGTCGGGCTCACCGTTCAGCCCCGATCCCCGTCCGGTCGTCCCCCGTTCGGTCCGCCTGTCGCCCGTGATCGGACCGGCGCGCGGACCGTACCGCCCCAACCCCTACGACTTCACACTCGTTGCAAAGGACGGCACCGCGTACCGCGCGCAGGCGGCACGCGTGCCGCAGGGCACCGTCATCATCGCCGTGCCGCTCGCGCAGACCATTGCGACCATGACATCGCTCGTGCGCATCGAGGTCGGCGTGTCCGCAGCGGTGCTCATCGCCCTGTGCGCGGTGGCCCTGTGGACCGTGCGCCGGGGGCTCCGCCCGCTCGACGACATGGCGAAGACCGCGGACGCGATCGCGTCGGGCGACCTGAGCCGCCGGGTCGAGCCGGCGGACGACGAGACCGAGGTCGGGAGGCTCGGCACCGCGCTGAACGCCATGCTCGCCCAGATCGAGCGGGCGTTCGCCGAGAAGTCGACGTCCGAGGCCCGCCTGCGACAGTTCGTCGCGGATGCCTCGCACGAGCTGCGGACCCCGCTCACCTCGATCCGCGGCTACGCGGAGCTGCTCGGAAAGGGGGCGATCACCGAGGAGGAGGAGCGGTCTCGGGCGTTGCACCGCGTGGAGCACGAGGCGGCGCGCATGAGCGGGCTCGTCGACGACCTGCTCCTGCTCGCCCGGCTCGACCAGGGGCGTCCGCTGGACCGCATCCCCGTGGACCTTCGCCGCATCTGCCGCGACGCGGTGGGCGACGCGCAGGTGGCGGACCCGCACCGTTGCGTGGAGCTGTCCGCGCCCGCGCCCGTGAGCGTGGCCGGCGACAGGGACCGACTCGCACAGGTCGCACACAACCTGGTCCGCAACGCCCTCGTCCATACGGGCGCCGGGACGCCTGTCCGGGTCGAGGTGTCCGTCGAGGGATCGATGGGGGTGCTGCGCGTCGTCGACGAAGGCCCCGGCCCGACACCTGAAGGGCTCGCCCGGGTCTTCGACCGCTTCTACCGGGCCGACCGCGCGCGCACGGGCATGGGGACGGGCCTCGGCCTGTCGATCGTCAGGGCGATCGCCGAGGCGCTCGGCGGCCACGCCTGGGCGCAACCCCGCGACGGCGTGCCCGGGACGGTCTTCGGCGTGTCGATCCCGCTCGCCGACGCGTCGCTCACAGGAGCGCCGACGACCCGGGCCAGAGTGCCTCGAGGACCGGACGAAGCTTGACGGTCGTCTCCGCGAGCTCGGCGAGCGGCTGCGAGCCGTCGACGATGCCCGCACCCGCGCGGACTTGCGCCGTCGATCCGCCGAGCACCGCGGAGCGGATCGCGAGCACCCACTCCCCGTCCCCCGCGGCATCGGTCCACCCGACCGTGCCCGCCCAGTAGCCGCGCGGGGCTGCCTCGAGCGCGGTGATGCGCTCGAGCGCGATGGCCCTCGGGACGCCGCCCACGGCGGGCGTCGGGTGCAAGAGCCCGAGCAGCTCGAGGGCGGTGTCGCCGTGGCGGAGGGTGCCGGCGTCGGCCTCACCGGACGCAACTTGCCAGCACGGGACCGGGCCCCCGGGGTCGCGGCCCGGTGTGGCGTCGAGCCCGGCAGGTCGCGCCGGGGCGAGGGGCCCTGCC
>JAJYPY010000221.1 GCA_021794995.1 Actinomycetes bacterium
AGGGTCTCGGTCCCTTCGTCGAGCACCAGATGCGCCTCGCGCACGGCGAAGGCTGGCTGGAGAACTTTGTCGACTCCGGCCCACGCAATCCGGCTCCCGCTTCGCTTCGAGACCCCGCGTTCTTGTTGAAGGTGATGACCGAGACGTGGGACTCCTCTTTCCGAAGGCTCCTCACCCGCTCGGACCGCAACCTGGTCTTTGAGCTGCGAGACGTGCGGAACCGCTGGGCGCACAACGACGCGTTCAACACAGACGACACCTATCGAGCGCTCGATTCGATCGAACGGCTTCTCAGCGCTGCTGATGCGAAAGAGGCCGAGGCGGTCGGCAGGTCAAAGACCGAGCTGATGCGGCTTCGCTACGAGGCCGACGCCCGCAAGGCTGTCGCACCGGTAGCGGCGACAAGCGGAGCAGTTGCTGGGCTTCGCCCGTGGCGAGATGTCATCGTTCCCCATGACGATGTCGCTAAGGGCCGCTACGGGTTGGCCGAGTTCGCTGCTGATCTCCACCAGGTCGCAACAGGATCTGGCGGAGCGGAGTACGCGGATCCGGTCGAGTTCTTTCGCCGCACGTACCTGACCGAGGGGCTTCGCCACCTGCTCTCCGAGGCCACCCTGCGGCTGGCGGGAACCGGTGGGGTGCCGGTGGTCGACCTTCAGACCACCTTTGGTGGTGGCAAGACCCACACGCTGATCGCGCTGTGGCACATCTGCTCGGGCGTGGCGCTTTCCGATCTCCCAGAGGACGTACAAGAGCTCGTCCGCGCCACAGGGGTCGACACGTTCCCGGTCGTGCGACGGGCCGCACTCGTAGGCACCCGGATCCCTCCCGGGCAGGTGTCGGTCAAGGTGGATGGGACCAAGGTGGCAACCCTGTGGGGGGAGCTTGCCTGGCAGCTCGCCGGCAAGGACGGCTACGAGCTGGTCGCCGAAGCCGACCGAACCGGAACGAGCCCCGCGGGCGCTCTGGCTGATCTGTTCCAGGCGTGCGCGCCGTGCCTGGTCCTCGTCGACGAGTGGGTCGCCTACGCCCGCCAACTGTATGCCACTGACGAGCGTCTCGTTGGCGGCAGCTTCGAAGCACACGTCAGCTTCGCCCAAGCACTTACCGAGGCGGCACGCTCGACCGACCAGGCGCTCCTCGTCGTGAGCCTGCCCGCCTCGGTGTCGACCGACCCAGACCCCGGTACGCAGGGAAGCGGCGGTTCGAGCGTCGAGCTCGGCGGTCCCGGCGGCGCGGAAGCGCTACGCAGGCTTCGCAGCGTGATCGGACGGGTGGAGTCTTCTTGGCGTCCCGCGTCGGCTGAAGAGGGCTTCGAGATCGTCCGCCGCCGTCTGTTTCGACCGATAGATGCCTCGGCACTCGTCCATCGAGACGCTACGGCGCGGGCCTTCGCGGAGTCGTATCGCGCCCAAGCCGCAGAGTTCCCCGCTGAGGTCCGCGAGGCAGCCTATGAGCGACGGCTTCGCGCCGCGTACCCGATCCACCCAGAATTGTTCGACCGGCTCTACGAGGACTGGTCAACCCTGGAACGCTTCCAGCGCACCCGGGGCGTACTGCGCCTCATGGCCCAGGTCGTCGGCGCGCTGTGGCGCAGCGGGGACCAGTCCCCGCTCATCTTGCCCGGGACGATCCCCCTTGACGATGCCCCGGTCGCCTCTGAGCTCGCCCGGAATTTGGAGGACACCTGGAAGCCGGTGATGGACGCAGATGTCGACGGCACAGCGTCGCTTCCTTCCCAGCTGGATGCCACCTACCAGAACCTCGGCCGCTACGGCGCGACGCGCAAGGTTGCTCGGGCGGTGTTCTTAGGATCGGCCCCTACGGTGCACTCCCCCCATCGCGGCATCGAGGCGGCACGGGTCCGTCTTGGCTGTGCGGCACCGGGCGAGGCGGTCGCAACCTATGCCGACGCGCTCGCCCGCCTGTCGGATCGAGCTACCTACCTCTACGTCGACAGAGACCGCTACTGGTATGGACTCTCTCCCTCCGTGGCACGCATGGCCCGAGACCGCGCCGAGCGCTGGCTCGCTACCGGCATCGCTGAGCTCGACGCAGCACTCTGTGAGCGAATCCGGCGCCAGCGTGACCGGGGCGAACTCACCGGTGTACATGTCGCCCCAGCGAACTCAGCCGATGTCGACGACGACGACCGGGTCCGCCTCGTCGTGCTCTCGCCAAAGGCTGCCCATATTTTGAAAACCGACGACTCGCCTGCACTTGCTGCCGCGCAGGAGATCCTTGAGCACCGTGGCAGCGCGCCACGCCTTTATCGCAACATGGTGGTGTTCCTGGCTGCCGACAACCGCCGTGTCGACGACCTGCGCCAGGGGATGGCTGAGGCGCTCGCTTGGGGATCGATCTCGACCGAAGCAGAGGAGCTTGGCCTCGGTGCACAGCAGTCCGCCCAGGCAGCCACCAAGGCCCAAGAAGCCGAAGGAACCGTTCAACGCCGCCTGGCAGAAACCTACGGATGGGCTCTCGTGCCGACCCAGCCCGATCCAACCGGACCGATCACGTTCGACGTGGTGCGCATCGACGGCCAAGATGACCTCGCGGCACGCACTTCTCGGTGCCTCATCAACAAGGGCCACCTCAACCTGAACTACGCTGCTTCGCTGCTTCGCACCCTCGTGCTCGCTGGCCCGCTCTCTTCGCTGTGGGAGAAGGGGCACGTCTCAGTCGAAGAGCTCTGGGAAACCATCGCCCGCTATCCCTACCTGCCCCGGCTGCGAGACCGCCTCGTGCTGCACCGCTGCGTGCAG
>JAJYPY010000222.1 GCA_021794995.1 Actinomycetes bacterium
GGCGCCGGCGCCGTCTCCTGCTCACCTTGGTGGTCGCCGCGTGCCTCGCCGGCGTCGTCCTCGCCCGGCTGGCGGGCACCGGCGGTGGCGGCGTCGCGTCGCCGCCGGCCATGACGCTGCGCGTGACGCTCCCTCGGGTCGTGACGCCCATCCCTCTGGGCGCGCCACCAGCGGCTGGCGCGTTGCCGTGGCCCACGAGCGGCCAGTCGGCCGTCGAGATTCCCGCCGTCGGGTACGCCGTCCAGTCCGCGCCGGAGCATCCGGTGCCCGTGGCGAGCCTCACCAAGATCATGACCGCGTACGTCGTGCTCAGCGACCATCCGCTGGCCGTCGGTCAGGTCGGTCCGCGCGTGACCATGACGCCCGCGGACGCGTCCAACTTCGGGTTCGACACGGTGACCGACCAGGCCAACGTCGAGCTCAAGGCCGGAGAGGTGCTGACCGAGTACCAGATGCTCGAGGGCCTCCTCGTGCACTCCGCGAACGACCTGGCGTACGCACTCGCGATGTGGGACGCCGGCGGGGTGCCCGCCTTCGTAGCCAAGATGAACGCCGCCGCCGCGTCGCTCGGCATGCACCACACCCACTTCGGCGACGCAAGCGGCTACTCCGCCTCGTCGACCTCGACCGCTGCAGACCTGCTGAAGGTCACGGCGGCGGTGATGCAGGACCCCGTGTTCGCACAGATCGTGGCCATGCCGGCTGTCACGCTCCCGGTCGCCGGGACCGTTGCGTCCTATACGCCCCTCCTCACGACACCGGGTGTCGTGGGCGTGAAGTCGGGGTTCACCAACGCGGCGGGCGGCGGAGACGTCCTCGCCTACGACGCGACAGTGGGCGGGCACACGTTCGTCGTGCTCGCAGCGGTGACCTCTCAGGAAGGTCCGACAGTGCTCGTCAGGGCCGGCAAGGAGGCACTGGCCCTGGCGAAGGTGTCCGCCTCCTGGGTCAAGGTGGCCACGCTCGCCGCGTCCGGCACGGTGGTCGCCCGCATCACGGCTGGCGGACGGCACGTCTCGGTGACGACGGCCGCTCCCGCCACCGTGCTGGTCCTCCCGGGTGAGGCCGTGCACCAGGTGGTCCACATCCACGTCCCGCGCGGCGCCACGCCTGCGGGGACGCCCGTCGGGACGGTCAGCTTCGAGGTCGCCGGGCAGGTCGTCTCGGTCCCGGTGCGCATCGCGGCGCGGCTCACCTAGCCGTGCGTGCCCGCGCGCCGGCGTCGGCGGCGAACCTCGGCCCCGGTCTCGACGTGCTCGCCGTGGCGCTCGACCGCTACGTGGAGGTGGAGGTCGAGCCTGCCGAGCGTTTCACGCTGCAGAGCTCGGGCGAGGGTGCAGCGCTCTCGGCGGGCGCCGAGCACCTGGCCGCGCGCGTGGCGATCGGGGTGACCGGGCACGACCGGCTCGCGATCACGGTGCGGTCCGAGGTGCCGGTCGCACGCGGGCTCGGATCGTCGGCAGCCCTGGCGGTCGCCGCAGCCGCAGCGGCCGGTGCGGCCGACCCGGTGGAGGTAGACCGCGGGATCCTCGGGCAGCGTGGTGCGGGGATCGATCACGCCGAGGCCGAGCTCCTTGGAGGCGGTCCACGGGCGAAGGCGTTCGTACTCGGTCTCCGCTAGATCTACGCCGATCACCGATACGGGCAACCGGTCAAGGAGGGCGTGCTCGGAGGCGGCGTCCCCGAAGTAGGTCCAAACGATCGTGGTCGAGCCGCTCGAGCGCGCCTCGATCGCCCGGTACGCGGCGAGCACCGCTTCTGCCCGAGGACCGGTCGGAGGGGTCACGACGAGGGATGGCTCCTGGAACTGGAAGATCGAGTATCCGCGGCCGTGCAGCTCGTGCAGCTCGTCGCCGAGGAGGCGTCCGAGCCGATGGATCAGTCCCTCGGTGGTATCTCCCGAGCGATTGTCCACTGCCTGCGCCAAGGTGTACGGGCCCGGGAGGACGATCTTCGCCCGGGGCTTCTCCGCCATGCGCAACGGAAGGGGGATCCATGCGGCGATGGCGCCGGGCACACGCTCCGGCGGCCCGAGGAGGATCGGCTGGCGGAAGAACGTGTTCGTTTCGAACATCCGGGTGACCGGGCCCACCGAGAATCCCGACCACGACTCGGAGATCGGGCGATAGATGTCCTGCCAGCGCAAGTACCCCGCCGTGCTCGCGTCGACCCCGAGCCGGTGCTCGAGGGCGAGCACCTCGTTCTCGGTACGGGTGTAGAGCGCCTCGACCGCCTCGACGGTCGTGCGACCCCGATCGAGGTCCCGCGTCGCCGCGACGAGCGCTTCCGATCTCGGGAACGGTCCCGAGAGCGCGGTCCGAACGGTCATGGGAGACGATGGACCCGGACTCCATCTTTAAGAGTGTCGCGCAAACGCCGCGATGCGAGCGAGGAAACGCGGTTGCGCGCGAGGCAATCTCGAGAGTCAACCCTCGAGGTTCGCACGGACGATTCGTTCGAATCCGGTCGGTTTCGGGGGCCATCCCTCGCTCATGTACCGAACGAACGCCTCCCGCGAGGGCTGGCTCAGCGCCTCGTTGGTCGCGCGCTCGAAGCCGATCGTGGAGACGTAGCGCGCGGGGAGCGAGTGGCGAGGCCCGAAATGGGCCGGGTAGACCTCGACTTCGTCCGGGAGGCGCATCAGCTTGCCGGTGAGGCTGTCCCAGAGCATCTCCGGCGAACCATCTCCCAGGTCCGTGCGGCCGCAGGCGCCGATGAGGAGGGTGTCGCCTACGAAG
>JAJYPY010000223.1 GCA_021794995.1 Actinomycetes bacterium
GAAGTGGTCGGAGACGCCACTCGGGTCGCCGCAGGGCTCGTTATGTTCAGCTGAACATAACGAGCCCTATGAGCAGCGCTGGGTTATGCGCAGCGTTGACCCATCAGTCCTGGTGAGGACTGGGACCGGAGCCGAGCACTGCACATAACGCGTCGGCGACGCTGATCACCGGCTCGGCATGGTGCCGGGCCCTGGTGATCAGGAGGTCGGCTGTGACAGTGACCGTGTCGGCACTGGTGTCCGGTCTGGACGCAGAGCTGCAGCGTCTCGGCTATAAGGACTCGACGTTGCTCTGGTATCGGCGGTGCTGGCGCCGCATGGAGAGGTTCTTCGCTGCCCGCGGCGTCGAGGAGTTCTCCTTGGATGTCGCGATGGCGTGGGCCGATGAGTCGTGTGGCTTCTTCGAGAAGGAACGCTCGGGCACGCTCAAGGCGAACGACGTCTATCTGTTCAGGGTCGCCCAGATGCTCGGCGACTACGCAGCCCATGGGACGGTGCTGCGCCGCTACAGCCGGTCGATCGACAAGCTGTCCGGGGAGGATGCCGACACGATCGTCCGGTTCCAGGCCTGGCTGCGAGGCGCAGACCGCGCCGCGTCCACCGTGCGGACCTATGCAACGGTGGCCGGGGAGTTCGCCGCGTTCACCAGTGGACGCGGCGGGCTCGCCCGCTGTGACGCCGGCACGATCGACGCGTTCGTCGCCACGCTCGCTGGCTACCAGGCAAAGACGGTCGAGCAGAAGCTGTGTGCGCTGCGCTCGTTGCTTGTGTTCGCGTGCGCTGAGGGTCTTCTCGACGCCGCAGTTGCCAGCGCCGTCCCGGCCGCGCGCTCGACCAAGCAGGCCAGGGTGCCGTCGGTGTGGGAGCCGGGCGAAGTGGAGTCGATCCTCGAAGCGATCGATCGGGGCAACCCGAGCGGGAAGCGGGACTACGCGATCGTCCTTTTGATCGCGAGGCTCGGACTGCGCGGCGTCGACGTCAAGCGCTTGGAGCTCGCCGACTTCGATTGGCCAGGCAATCGGCTGTCTGTGATGCAGGCCAAGACCGGTGACCGAGTGCAGCTGCCGTTGTTGAAGGACGTCGGCTGGGCCGTGATCGACTACCTCCGTGCCGGTCGCCCGGCCTGTGACTGCCCGCAGGTGTTCGTGCGGCACACCGCCCCGATCGGCCCGTTCTCCGACGAGGACCATCTCCACCAGATCCTGGTCAAGCACGCCCGGGCGGCGCACGTCCGGGTCAGCGAGAAGCGCCGCCACGGCATGCACTCGCTCAGGCACACCTTGGCGACCCGGTTGATGGAGGAGGGCACGCCGCTCGAGCAGATCGCCGACATCCTCGGCCACCAGTCGGTCCGATCGACCGGCGTGTACCTGAAGTCGTCGCTCGGGCTGCTCTCCAGCTGCGCCCTCGACCCCGACGCACCGGCGCAGGGGGTATCACGGTGAGCCCCGAGATCACGATGGACAGCGCGATCAGGGCCCTCGTCGCGGAGAAGCGCACTGTCGGCTACAAGTACGTCGCCGAAGAACGGGCGCTTTCTCGCTTCTGCGCGTTCTGCTGCGCTCGGTTCCCTGGACTGGAAGCGCCGAGTGAGGCCGCAGTCGAGGCGTGGGTGGCTGCTGCCCAGAAGCGAGGGGTCAAGCCGGCCACCTTGCACACGCTGGTGGCGCCTTTGCGGGAACTGGCCCGATGGCTCGGACGCCGCGGCGTGCCCGCCTACGTCCTGCCCCCCGGCGTGCTGCCAAGACCCGCTCGTTACGTCCCGCACATCTACACCGACGTGGAGCTGGCGGCGCTGTTCGCCCAGACCGACCGCTGCAGTTACTGCTCGGCGGTCCCGTTCCGCCACCTGGTCATGCCGGTGCTGTTCCGCACGATCTATGCCTGCGGCCTGCGTGCCTCCGAAGCCCGCTTGCTGCGCGTCGACGATGTCGATATCGACACCGGGGTCCTGCAGGTCCGCGACGCGAAGGGCGGCAAAGACCGCCAGGTGCCCGTGAGCGAGCCGCTTCGTCAACGACTCGCCGACTACCACGCAAAGATCGCCGGGCGCACCGGTGGGGAGTGGTTCTTCCCCGGCAGCCCCGGTGCTCCGCTCTCCCTCGGGAACCTCGACAAGAACTTCCGTCGATTCCTCTGGCAGGCCCGCATCTCGCACGGAGGCCGAGGCCACGGCCCCCGTGTGCATGATCTCCGGCACGTCTTTGCGGTCAATAACCTGCGTGCGTGCTCCGCGCGTGGCGACGACGTCGGCGCGTTCCTGCCGGTCCTCCAGGCCTACATGGGCCACGCTTCCCCTGACGACACCGCCTACTACCTCAGGCTGACCGCCGAGTCCTACCCCCACATCACCGCTCAGGTTCGACGCGCCGTCGGCGACGTCGTCCCGCCGGTCACGGAAGGGCTGCGCCATGGCAACTGACTTCGCATTGTCCTTGTGCCGTTTCCTCACCGCGTACCTGGCCGGGCTTCGCGGCTGCTCGCCGAACACGGTGGCGTCCTATCGCGACACGTTCAAGCTGCTCGTCGTGTTCTTTCGCGACGACCGCTCCATTCCGCCCGAGAAGCTCACCCTCGACTCGATCGACGCCGGGGCGATTGTCGGGTTCTTGGACTGGCTCTGCGACGTCAGGCACAACAGCGTGTCGACGCGGAACCAGCGCCTCGCCGCGATCGCCTCGTTCTTTCGGTGGATGCAATCCCAAGACCCTGCCCGGATGGCCTGCTG
>JAJYPY010000079.1 GCA_021794995.1 Actinomycetes bacterium
TGGAACAGCACCCCGATTGTCTCGGGGCCACCACCACGACCGGTGGATGGTCAGTTCAGCGCGCGGACGACCAACGCCCTGGTCAGGAGCCCATTTTCCTATCCGCGCGGCCTCTTACCCTGTCGGAGCGAATTGGCGTTGCCGCAAGAAGAACGTCGCCGACGGTCGCGGGCCCCTGCGCCCGGCTCGAAGGTGGCCCGGCCGCGCTGAGAGGGGCGGCTCAGGATCCCTTCGGCGCGGCGGGCGCGGCGGGCGCGGCGGGTGCGGCCGGCGTCGTCGGCGTCGTCGGCGTCGTGGGCGCGGGGATGGGGCCCACAACGGCCTCGGGCTCCGTCACCACGCCGGCGTCCACCCCGGCGGTGGCGTCGGCGGTGCCGTCGATCTCGGGGTCACCGAGCGGCTTGGCCCATCCGAACAGTGAGCCGTAGAGCACGGCGGTCGCACACTGGAGGAGCGCCGCGAGCTCGAACGGCGCGGCCAGCCCGACCTCGTCGAAGAGGTAGCCGGCCAGCACCTGGGAGGCACCCATGGTCCCTTGCGCCGGCAGGTTGGACAGTGCGGCGACGCTTGCCCGCTCGTCCGGGTGGGCGAGCTCCTGGGTGAACGACTGGCGGAGAGGCAACCCGGTGCGCTGGGCCAGCATCCGCACGAAGAACACGGATCCGGCGATCCAGAACGTCGGGGCGAGCACCATCGGGAACAGCAGCACGCCGCTGATGCCACGCACGGCGACGATCGCCCGGACCGTTCCCAGCCGGCGCCCGATGCCGGCCGCGGCCAAGCTCGAGACCAGCGACCCGAAATTGACCAGCGCGAACAGCAGCCCGATGGTCCCCGGGCTCGCCCCGTAGCGGCGGGCGAGCCAGTAGCTGACGAACGGCCCGAAGAGCCCCATGCCCAGCCCGTTGACACTGTTGGTGATCGCCAGGCGCCACAGCGCCGGCCACGAGCGCCGGGGCCACGACAGGCGAGCCCGCCGGGTGCGGCGGCCCGGCGACCCGGTCCGGTCGCGCGCGGGCTCGTGCAGCCACAGGGCCACGACGGCTGCCACGGCGGCCAGCACGCCCGCGGCGACGAAGGCCGGGCGGTACGCGGCGGTGGCCGACGCGTGGGTCATGTGCGGGTGCGTGTGCGCCAGTCCGGCCAGAAGGCCCCCGACCAGTGCCCCGGCCGACGAGGCGAAGGCGAGCCGGCCGAAGGCGGCGGTACGAGCGGCCGTCGGCACCCCTTCGGCCACGAAGGCGGACTCGGCGGGCTGGTAGGGGCCGACGGTGCCCCCGCCCGCCCCCATCCCGCGCCCGAAGCTGCCGAGGGCGGCGAAGACGAACAGGAGCGCCGGGGCGCGCGCCTCGGCGAACACCGCGGCGGACACGGCGGCGAGCAGCGGCACGACGACGAGGAACGGCTTGCGGCCCACCCGGTCCGACAGCAGCCCGACGCCGGTGGACATGAGCGCAGACGCCACCGTCACGACCAGGAAGAGCGCCCCGATCTCGAGGGCGGAGAATCCTTCGGCGGCCAGGTAGAGCGCGACCACCACCCCGGCGATGGACCGGGCCACGCTCATGGCGCACCGGGCCCCCAGCACGATCCCCAAATTCGTGTCGACCCACGACGGCCACAGCGCCTTCCACCACCGCCCGATCAACGCGCGCGGCCGTCCACGAGCTCGACCAGCGCTTCGAGCGCCGGGAGGGCTCCCGAAATGGCCCGCTGCTGGGAGGCCGGCAACCGTGCGATGTGCTCGCACAGGGCCTGGGCTCGGACCGCGCGGATCTGCTGATGCAGTCGCCGTCCGCGGGCGGTCGCCGACACGAGCGCACCCCGGCCGTCGGCGGGGTCGTCCTGGCGGCACAGCGCGCCCTCGTCGACCAAGTGCCCCAGGAGCCGCGACAGCGTGGTCGGGTTGATGCCCTCGCAGTGGGCCAGCTCCGACGGGCGCATCGGGCCGCGGCGGGCGACCGCCCCCAGGACGGAGAGCTCGGCCGGCGTGAGCCCGGAGCCGGCGTCGATGGCCCGGAGCCTGCGTCCGAGGCGGAACAACACGGCTCTGAGCCGGGCCGCGTCGTCGAGATCGACGGCTGGGCGGCTCCCCGCCTCATCGACTCCCGGGCGCCGGGCCGGCGAGGACCGGGCCGAGGCGGCCGACGCCGGGGACTGCGCACGCGACGCCGGTGGCTGGCCTCCTCGCACCGTCCCAATCTAGCTGCTTATCCATAAGCAACTACATGGCCCGTCGGGCGGATACCATGGCGTGGATGCCGATCGCACCGGGACCCCTCATGTCGTCGCCGAGCGCGCGCGACCACGGGGGTGCCCACCGCGGCGGGATCATCCACACCGAGGAGCTGACCAAGGTGTACCCGGGCGCCGACTTCGCCGCGGTCGACCGGCTGAACCTGGACGTGAGCGCCGGTGAGATCTTCGGCCTCCTCGGTCCGAACGGCGCCGGGAAGACCACGACCGCAGGCATCCTCACGACCAGGGTCGTGCCCACCTCGGGGCGCGCCTTGGTCGGCGGCGTCGACGTCGCGGCGCACCCGGCGCTGGCGAAGCAGCTGAGCGGCATCGTCTCGCAACAGAACACGCTCGACCGCCAGCTCACCGTCTGGGAGAACCTGTACTTCCACGGCCGCCTGTTCGGCATGGGTGCGGCGACCTCCCGGCGGACCGCCACCGAGCTCCTCGAGCAGTTCCAGCTCGAGAAGTGGGCCAACGCCTCCGTCTACGCCCTGTCCGGCGGGATGGCCCAGCGTCTCATGGTGGCCCGGGCGATCTTCCACCGGCCCGCCGTGCTCTTCCTCGACGAGCCGACTGCGGGGCTCGACCCGCAGAGCCGCCTCGCCCTGTGGGAGATCCTCGAGCAGCTCAACACGGACGGCCAGACCATCCTCCTCACGACCCACTACATGGAGGAGGCGGACAAGCTCTGCGACCGCGTCGCCATCATGGACCACGGGAAGATCCTCGCCCTCGGCACCCCGGACGCCCTCAAGCGCGGGATCGGTGCGGACACCATCGTCACGGTCCGCTCGGGAGGCGACCTCGCCGCCCTGAGCGACATGCTGAGCCGCGAGGTCGACGGTGTGACCCGGGCCCGCGTCTCGGACGGGGTGGTGCAGCTCGAGGTGCGCGGCGGTCACCGCCTGGTCCCACAGATCGTCCTTGCGGCCGAGCGCCACGGGTTCGACCTCCTCGACGTCTCGGTCGCCGAGCCGACCCTCGAGACGGTGTTCATCACGCTCACCGGAAGAGCCCTGCGGGACTGATGGCGGTCTCGGAGACGACGCACGCCACGGGGATGGAGCACGCCATCTCCATCCGCCTGCGACCGGTCATCGCAGCCAGCTACACCGCCCTGGGGGCGCTGTTGCTTCGCGACCTGCGCGTGCTGTGGAAGGACAAGTGGATCTTCGTCACCCGCACGCTCGTCCAGCCGTTCCTGCTGTGCTTCGTCTTCCTCTACGTCTTCCCCAAGATCGGACAAGGTATCGGGGGACGGAGCGCCGGGGAGGAGTCGGCGTTCGCGACCATCCTCGTCCCCGGCGTCGTCGGCATCTCCATCATGTTCCAAGGTGTGCAGTCGATCGCCCTCACCATGGCCCAGGAATTCGGCTTCACGCGTGAGATCGAGGACAGGGTCCAAGCGCCGTGTCCGATCTGGCTCGTCGCGATGGCAAAGGTGCTCTCGGGCGCAGCCCAAGGCGTGCTGTCGGCTGCCATCGTGCTCCCCATCGCAGACGTCGTCCACGCCGCCGGCGTCCACGCCCATCTCGACCTGCACTGGTGGATCGTGCTCACGTTGGTGCCGATCGCCTGCATCGCGATGGCGAGCCTGGGGCTCGTGCTCGGGACCAGCTTCGAGCCCCGCAACATCGGTCTCATGTTCGGGTTCATCATCCTGCCGATCACGTTCCTCGGTGGGACCTACTACTCGTGGACGACGCTCGCACCGGTCAAGATCGGTGCATTCCACTGGCTGCAGACGCTGGTGCTGCTCAATCCCCTCATCTACGTGAACGAGGGGATGCGCGCGGCGTTCACCTCGTTCCCCCACATGCACCTCTACGTCATCTACCCGGTCGTCGTCGGATTCGCGACGGTCCTCCTCGCGCTCGGGCTCCGCAACTTCAAACGACGCGTGCTCGCCTGAGCCGACCTGCCCTCGGCGCGGGCGCGGAGGAACCGGGGCGGCCGGCACGTAGGCTCGGGAGTGGAGGTGCCGTCATGTCATCTAACTCCTCGCTCAAGGGCAAGGCACTGAGGTCGATCGCCGGTCCAATCGCTCACCCCGATCGGTATCGCAGGCAATTCTGGGTGGTCGGCGCGTTCGCCGCGGTCGCCGTCTTGGTGTACGTGCTCATGGGCCTGCTGCCGCTGCTGGTGGTGCTCGCGATCGGCGTCATCGGGGCCAGGCGCTCCTCGAGGAGGAACGGGCGGAGCGCTCGCCAAGCCGGGCCGTACTGATCACCGTGTGACACGCGGGGCGCGCGCGGCCGCGCCGAGGCGTGGCCCTCGGCACACAGCCGCTCGGTCCGCAATCCACAGGATCATCCCATTGCGTTCCACAGGGGACGTCCGCGACGGTGGCCCATGGCCGACTTCGCGACCCCGAGCGCGCCCGGTGCGCCGGCGGAGCTCGCCCCCTACGTCCACCTGCTCGCGCGCCTCGAGGCGCGCCTCGCGGTCGACGCGACGTCGTCGCGCCTCGTCGACGCGGCGGTCGAGGTCTGGGCCCGACCGGGCTTCGACACCTTCGTCTCGCTCGGCCACCTGCGTTTCGAGCCGTTCGACTACCAGCTCCACACGGCCGAGGTCGTGCTCCGCCGGATGCGGGGCCGGGCGATCCTCGCCGACGAGGTGGGACTCGGCAAGACGATCGAGGCGGGGCTGGTCCTGAGCGAGCTGCGCGCCCGTGGGCTCGCCCGCCGGGTCCTCGTCATCTGCCCGTCGGGGCTCGTCGCGCAGTGGCACGAAGAGCTCGAGCGCAAGTTTGCGTGCATGTGCACGGTGGTCACGAACGCCGGCGGCGAGGTGCCCGGCGGCGAGGTCGCGGCGGGGTCCGATCCCCCCGTCGCGATCGTGTCCTTGCCGACGGGCCGCCGGTCGCCGGTCCGCGAGCGCCTCGTCGCGCACGACTGGGACCTCGTGGTGGTCGACGAGGCGCACCGGATGAAGAACCCCTCCACCGCGGCGTCTCGCCTGGTGCGCGACCTGCGGAGCCGGCACCTGCTCCTCCTCACGGCGACGCCGGTCGAGAACCGGCTCGCCGACCTGTTCAACCTGACGAGCCTGGTCGCCCCGGGACTCCTCGGATCGGCCAAGCAGTTCCGCGCGCGCCACGGGCGGGACTCGTCCGAGACCCCGCGGGACCTCGCGGCGCTGCGGGCCCGGATGGGCGAGGTGATGGTGCGGCACCGCCGCAGCCAGGTCGCCCTCATGCTCCCGCGGCGGCTCGCCGAGACGCTCGTCGTCACCCCGCAAGTCCGAGAAGCCGAGGTCTATGCAGAGGTGGCCGAGCGGGTGCGGCGCGACGGCAAAGGCGCGCTCCCCGCGCGGGCCATGGCGCTGCGCTCGGCGCTGCGGCTGGCAGGGTCGAGCCCCGCCGCGCTCGCCGGGATCGCGCACAAGCTCGGGTGGGAGGACATCGCCGGGCTCGTCTCGGCGCCCGGAACCCACCGCGGTGCCAAGTCGGACGCGCTGCTCGACGTCCTCCGCCGCCTCGGGGCCTCGCCGGGGGGCGAGAAGGTGATCGTGTTCACGGCCTTTCGCAAGACCCAGGATCATCTCGCAGACGTGCTCGGCCACGCGGGCGTCGCCCACGTCCTCTACCACGGGAGCCTGACGCGGCGCGAGAAGGAGGACGCGATCGCGGCGTTCCGCGCCGAGGTCCCCGTGCTCGTGTCCACCGAGGCGGCGGGAGAGGGCCGGAACCTCCAGTTCTGCCACCAGATGGTCAACTTCGACCTTCCCTGGAACCCCATGGAGATCGAGCAACGCCTCGGACGCCTCCACCGGATCGGCCAGGAGCACGACGTGACGGTCGTGAACCTCGTGACCAAGGCGACCATCGAAGAGCGGGTGCTCTCCGTCCTCGAACGAAAGATCAACCTCTTCGAGCTCGTGGTCGGCGAGCTCGACATGATCATCGGCCGCGTCGATGACGACTACGACTTCGAGCGGGTCGTCTTCGACGCACACCTCGCAAGCCGCGACACAGAGGAGCTCGCGGCCCGCCTCGACGAGGTGGGCGAACGTCTCGCGGCGGCACGCCTCGCGCACCTCGGGAGCCGCGAGCGCAACGACCTGCTCGTGAGCGCCGGCACCGGCGAGGACGGCGCGGACGAGCTCGACGCCGCGGGTGCCCCATGACCGCCCCCGTAGCCGCGCGGAGAGAGCCGGCGCTGCGCTTCTTCGTCGACCTGGTCGAGGCGGAAGGCGGCGCGGTGCAGGACATGGGAGAGCGCGTCCTGCTGCTCCTCGAAGACGGGCTGCGGCGCCGGCTCGGGCTCCCCGAGGAGCTCATGGTGAGCGACGACCCCGAGGTGGTCGCCGAAGTGGGCGGGCTGCTCGCGGTCCCCGGCCAGCCGGTCGTGGTGGACGCCGCCGAGCTCGTGCTGCGCCGCGGGGACGCGGGATGGCGCCACGTCGAGTGGCCGCCGCCCCCGCTGCCGACGCGCGAGCGGCTCCAAGAGGCGCTGCGCGAGCAACTCGTCGTCGAGCACGGCCGCCTCGACGTCGAGGGCCAGCCTGCGCCGTGCTACCTCCCGTTCCTCCACGTGGCAGCACTGCTCGGGCACCGCGTCTTTCTCGAAGAGCGCTCGGAGGAGCGCGCCGCCGTGCTCGTCGACGCCTGTACCGCCTCCGTGCTCGCACCCCCGATGGCCGACGCGCTCACGAGGCTTGCGAGCCGCGAAGGGCCGGGGACCGGCCACCTCCACGCCGAACCGGATCTCCTGCGCGCGCTGGGCGCGGCGCACGCCGCACTCGACGCCCGCGCGGCGGCGCGCCAGGCGGTCCTCGTCCGCGAGGCGCGTGCGGCCTTCGAGAAGGAACGCGAGCGCGTGGACAGCTACTACGAGGCTGCGCTCGCGTCGATCGACGCGCGCCGCGCCGGCGCGACGAGCGAGCGGGCCCGGCTCTACGACGCACAAGGGGAGGCGACGCGGGCCGAGTGGGCGAGGCGCCGGGAAGAGACCGAGGAGAAGTTCGCCGGCACCCGCGAGGTGCTCCCCTTCCGCGCCCACGTCCTCGAGGTGCCCGGCCTGCGCGTGCCCGTCACCGTGCGGCGCGGGCCGCGCGCCTACCGCATGGGCCTGGACTGGGTGCTTGCACTCGGACGCGTCCTGCCGTGTCGCTGCCCGCACTGCGGCGCCGAGCAGCCTCTCGTTGCGGGGCGCGACCGGCTGGGGTGCGACGCATGCCTGCCGAGGCTGGTCCGCGAGGGGGATGGCGCCGGCACGACGCCGGCGACGAAGACGGCGACGCATGTGGCGCCCGATCAGGCGCCGGATGAGGCGGCCGGTGAGGCGCAGGCGCGTGCCGAACCGGGCGACCCGAACGGTGCAGGCGAGACGGAGCGGACGCCCGAGCCGCGTCGCCGGGAGGCCGATCCTCGCCGTGCCAAGCAGGTCGAGAAGGTCTGGCGGGACGTGGCGTTGGGGTTCTGGCGAAGCGTCGCGATGCACGAACGGTTCCGCTCGGTCGCGCCGCGGTCTCCGCTCGACGCGCTCTACCGCTGCTACGGACCGCGCGGCCCCCTGCGCGCCGTCGGCGTGCCGCCCGACGCGCTGCTGAGCGGCATGCACAGCTTCGCGCCCGAAGAGCCGTTCGACGACGTCGTCGCGACGAACGGGGCGCTGCGCACGAGCGAGGGCTACGTGCACTACACGCTGCGCTGGCGCCTGATGGGCAAGGAGCCGTCGGTGGTCGAGGTGCTCCCCCTCCGCCCGCCTCGAGGGGGACGGTCCTTGCGCGTGGGACGTCGAACCCCAGCCAACGCCGACACGGCAGTCAGCCGCGTCGCTCCACGGCCGAAGGGCCTCGGCGCGGTCGAAGCGCTGCTCTGGACGCACGGCATCGGCGACGGTCTCCCGCTCGTAATGCGCTGCCTTGCCTTGTACTGGCGAGTGCAAGGCCAGCGACGCCTTGGCGGGTTCGATCCCGGCGCCCTCGCTGCGGCGGTCGAGCTGACCGCACGCCGGCACTCGCTCCTGCGCAGCGACGCGACCTCGGTCGCGCGGCGCCACGGGGTGCCGCCCGCCACGGTCCGAGACGCCTGCGACACCCTCGACTCGCTCCTCGGCGCGGCGGCGACACAGATGTGGTGACCGCGCGTCGCGCACACGAGCAGTCGAGCACGGCGCAGCGCATGCGCACCTGGTCCCGCAAGTCGAGTGGCGACGCGCGCAGGCGTCAGGGCGCCCGCTCGCTCCCCCGTTGCAGGTGCTACCATGTCGCACATGGCGACGATCGGCGTGCGCGAGCTTCGAAGGGACGCCAGCCGGTGGCTCGCCCGGGTGCGCGCCGGCGAGTCCGTGGTCGTCACCGATCGCGGTCGCCCGATCGCCAAGATGGTGCCGGTGCGCGAGGCGGACGGGTACGCGTCGCTGGTTGCCCAGGGCCGCATCGCGCCGGGGCCCGGCCGGTCGCTGAGCGACGTCCTCGGGGACCTGGACGCCATGCTCCCTCCCGACGACGGGCCGTCGGTGTCCGAAGCGCTCGCGGCCTTTCGAGCCGACGAGCGCTGACGACCGCTGACGTGGGGATCTGGTACCTCGACACGTCGGCGCTGGCCAAGTTGGTGCGGCCGGAGGCCGAGACTCCGGCGTTGCGACGATGGCTGGAGTCCGAGCAGTGGATCATCTCGGACCTGCACCGCACGGAGCTCCGCCGGGCGGCGGCACGCGCAGGCGGCCGGGCCCCGGCGCGCGCCGACCGGTTCCTCGCCGAGAGCGACGTGCTGCGCATCGACGCCGACGTCTTCGACACGGCCGGGTGGATAGAACCCACGTCGTTGCGATCGCTCGACGCCCTCCACCTCGCGGCGGCGAGGAGCCTGGGGTCCGACCTGTCGGGAATCGTCGTCTACGACGAACGGCTTTCCCACGCTTCCGCTGCAGCGGGCATCGCGACGGCTGCTCCGGGCACCTGAGCCTTCGCCGTCAGGGCGCCGCGCCGATCCCGGCGGGGAGGGCCGCCACCCCACTCCTGCGTCTGACTGCACGGCGTGCTGCGCCGAGTGCGCTTCTCGGTCGGCACGCGACGCCCGAGTAGATTCGAGCGTCGTGGACGTGGCCCGCCATGGCATGAGGCGGATCCTCGTCGAGGCGGCGGCCGTGGTGTGGCTGGCGGTGGTGGCGGGAGCCTTCCTCGCCCCCGCACTCCAGCACGGGAGCGCCATCGGCCCCTACGACCTGCTTGGGATCCTCGGGATCACCGCGCACGCGTCGGCACACGCGCACAACGTGGTGGGGTCCGACGAGATCCAGGAGTTCATCCCCTGGCAGGCCCTCTCGTGGCTCCAGGTCCACTCCGGGCATCTCCCGCTGTGGGATCCCTTCAACCTCCTCGGCATGCCCCTCGCCTACAACTTCGAGGCCGCGCCGTTCAGCCTCACCGTCGCGCTCGGCTACGCCTTCCCGCTCGCCCTGGCGCACACCGCAACCGTCTACGTCCGCCTCGTCGTGGCGGGAAGCGGGGCCTACGTGCTGTCGAGGATGCTGCGTCTGGGTGTCCCGGCCTCGATCGTCGGCGCCACGATCTTCGAGCTCTCGGGCGCGTTCACCATCTGGATCGGGACCTACGAGGCGGGGTTCTACTGCTTCTTGGGCTGGGTCCTCGCCGCCTCGGTGGCGCTGCTCGCCGGCCGGCGTCGGGCGGTGCCGGGCGTGCTGTTGGCCGTGACGATGGCACTCGCGTTGGCGGCGGGCGAGCCGCAGGTGGACCTGCTCATGGTGGCGTTCGTGGCCGTGTTCGTCGCGGTGGTCCTGGTGACGCGGCGCTGGGGGGCCGGTGGGACGTGGGTCGGGGCGCGCCCGGGCCGGGCGGTCCTCGACCACCTCCTCGCGCTCGGAGCGGCATGCGGCCTCGTCGCACCCGTGGTGCTGCCCGGGATCCAGCTGCTCGTGCACTCGGCGCGCTCGAGCGGCCCCTTCGTGTCGGGGCTGCCGCCGCACGATCTCACCCACCTGCTCTTCGCCAGCTACAGCGGCGTGCCGACGAACCTCGCCTCGGTCATCGGTCCGGACAACCTCTACGTCTCGACCGTCTTCGTCGGCGCGGTGGGACTGATCTTGGCGTTCACCGGCCTCGCCTGGGTCCGCCAGTGGCGACCCGAGGTGCTCGCCTTCTGGGTGCTCGTGGTGGTCTTGGGGATCGCCCTCTTCGCCCCGCCCGTCGCCGCGGCCATGCGGCACCTCCCCGGGCTCAAGGTCTTCCGCCTCGTCCTCGCGACGACGCCGCTCGATTTCGGGTTCGCGATGCTCGCCGCCTTCGGGGTCCACGCGCTCGTGGGCACCGAGCGGAGCAGGGTCGGGGCGGGGGCGGACGGGGTCGCCGGCGAGGGTGGGGTCGGGGACGGGCTCGACGAGGTGACCCGCTGGGCGGACCGGCTCTTCGTCGTCGCGACCGGGTTCCTCGCAATCGCGCTCGCCGTCTTCGAGGTGCGCCTCGGGATCGGTCTCGGGCACCTGACTCCGGCACAGACGAGCGTGCGGTCCGCGAGCTTCTTGTGGCCGGCGATCGGCGTCGCCCTGTGCGTCGTCTTCTTGGCCGCGCGGATCCTCCGTCCCCGACTCGGCGCGCGCGGCCGCAAAGGGATGGGGTGGGCGGCGTTCCGCCGATGCAGCACCGTCGCCGCCGGGACGGCGGGGATAGCGGTCCTCCTCTGCGCCGAGGTGGCCTTCTGCATCACCGGCGGGGGGTGGCTGCTCTCCTCCACGTCACGGCCGCTGGCGGTGACACGCGCGGTCGCCGCGCTCAAGCAAGCGGTGGGCGACAAGCTCGTCGGCATCGGCGCGTGCACCGAGAACGGCTTCCCCGACCTCGGCATCATGCCGGACGTGAACATCGTCTACGGCGTCCACGAGCTCATCGGCTACGACCCGATCATCCCGACGACGTACTACTCCTCCTACGGCGCGCTCACCGGGGGGTCCAAGGCGCCCCTCGTCCCCCACGTCTTTTGCCCCGCGGTCACCTCGGTGCGCATCGCGCGCTTCTACGGCGTCTCCTACGTGCTCGAGCCGCCAGGGGTCGCCGGGCCGCGCGGCACGACGCGCGTGGCGGTCGTCGGCGGCGAGGGCCTCTACGCCGTCCCCGGCTCGGGCCGCGCCACCCTCGTGCCGCTGCACCGCGCGTCGCGTCTGGGTGCGACGAGCACGGGCATTCCCGCCGGGTCGGTGGTCCCTTCGACCGAGTCGCTCGCGGGGACGTGGCGCGTCCACGTGGACGCCCGCGCCCGCTCCCTCCTCGTGCTCCGGGTGACGGCCGTCCCGGGTTGGCGCGCGACGATCGACGGGAAGCCGCTCACGCTGCGCACCACGCACACAGTGCTGCTCGCCGCCGTCGTGCCGGCTGGACGCCACGTCGTGGTGCTGCGCTACTGGCCGCCGCTGTTGCGCGCCGGGCTCCTGATCGCAGCCGTCAGCGCCGCCGGGCTGCTCGCGGTCCTCGCCTGGGCGGGGCGCAGCCGCTGGCGCG
>JAJYPY010000080.1 GCA_021794995.1 Actinomycetes bacterium
TCGCCGGGCGCTCCACCCCCGGAGGCGTCGCGTGCCTCACCGTGCGACCGTCCCCGCGTCGTCGTCTCCCAGAGGGTCACGACCGAACCCGACCAGCTTGACCTCAGGGCGCAGCCATACCCCGCTCGACGCGGCGACCGCACGGCGGACGTGGGCCATGAGCGCCACCACGTCGGCGGCGGAGCCCCCGTCGTCGGCCTGGATGAAATTCGCGTGCTTCTCGGAGACGCGCGCCGAGCCGAGACGGAACCCTTTGAGGCCGGCTGCTTCGACGAGCCGTCCGGCCGAGTCGCCTGGCGGGTTGGTGAACACCGATCCTGCGTTGCTCCCCCCCGGCTGGTGCGCGCGCCGCCACCGGACGATCTCGGAGAGGGCGGCCCTTCCGGTGTCGACGTCGCCTCTGCGCACATCGAGCTCGGCCCAGACCACCACCTCGCTCTCGGAAAGCGCCGAGGAGCGGTAGCCGAGACGGAGCCGCTCTGGCCCGGCCTCGCCGCCGCTGCCGCCGACAATGTCCATCCAGCGGTACCGGACCAGGCAGGCGGCGGTGTCCGAACCGTGGCCCCCAGCGTTCATCTTGAGCGCCCCGCCCACCGTGCCGGGGATGCCGACGGCCCACTCGAGGCCCGTCCACCCGGCATCCACCGTGCGTCGCGCGAGCACGGGCAGGCCGGTCCCACCACCGGCGCGGACGACCGTCCGCTCGCCGTCGGCTCCGACGCCGTCGCAGAGCTCGACTGCGGCCAATGCGCCGCCGAGCCTGACCACGACACCGTCGAACCCCGCGTCGGCGACCAGGAGGTTCGATCCGTTTCCCATGACGAGGACCGGGACGCTGCCGGCACCACCGGCGACGGCGAGCGCCTCGTGGAGGCCGGCGAGCTCCTCCTCGGTCGTCACGTCCAGCGCGAGCGCAGCCGGCCCACCGACGCGATAGGTGGTGAGCGCGCCGAGCGGGGCATCGACGCGGGCGGCGGCGCCGAGGCGGCCCGCGATGTCGACGAGCACCTCGCGGTGGGCGGAACCCTCGGGGCGCGCCGCGCTCACGAGTCCTTCCACCGTGCCATCAGCTCCTCTGGAAGCGTCGTCAGGTCCCCCGCGCCGAGCGTGCAGCACAGGTCCCCCGGGCGCAGCATCGCCGCGACGCCAGCACGCAGCTCCTCGCGCGACGAGACGTACACCACCTGGTGCGAGGCGGTGCTCGCGCTGACCGCGTCGGCGACCAGCCGGCCCGAGACGCCCGGGACCGGAGCCTCGCCGGCGCTGTAGACGTCGGTCACGAAGACCAGGTCCGCGTCGTCGAACGCGCTCGCGAAGGACGTCGCGAGCGCGGCCGTCCGGGTGTAGCGATGGGGCTGGAACACGGCGACGATGCGCTGCCATCCCCCCGCCCTCGCCGCCGTCAGCGTCGCACGCACTTCGCTCGGGAGGTGGGCGTAGTCGTCGACGAACGTGACGCCACCCGCCTCGCCGCGGAATTCGAACCGGCGCGGCACGCCGGCGAAACGTGCCAGCGCGGACGCTGCAGCCTGGAACGGTGCGCCGACCTCGAGGGCGCCGACGGTCGCGAGCGCGGCATTGCGCGCGTTGTGCGCGCCGGGGATCGCGAGCTCGATCCGGCCGAGGGGTCCGCTCGGTCCGCGCAGGTCGAACCCGATGGAGCTGCGGCCCAGGGCGAGCCGCTCCATCACGTAGGTGGCATCCGGAGAGGTCCCGACCGATGCCGCGTCGAAGTCCGCGCCGACGCGGGCGGCAACAGGGTCGTCTGCGCAGACCACCCTCGAGCGCGACGACGCCAAGTAGCTCGCGAACGCCTCGGTCAGCGCGTCGAACGTGCCGTAGTGGTCGAGATGGTCGGGCTCCACGTTGGTGACCAGCGCGATCTCCGACGACAGGGCGCCGAACGATCCGTAGCTTTCGTCGGCTTCCATGACGAGCCACTCCCCTGCGTCCCACACGGCGTTGGTGCCGGTCTCGTTCACATCGGCGCCGATGAGGTACGACGGCCGTAGTCCCGCCTCGACGAGGATCAGGGAGAGCATCGACGCGGTCGTCGTCTTGCCGTGGGTGCCCGCGACCGCCACGCAGCGCCGACTCGCGGCGATGGCCCCGAGCACCGCCGAGCGCCGGACGACGGCGATCCCGCGCCGGCGCCCCTCGGCCAGTTCGACGTTGGAGTCGGGCACGGCAGGCGAGAACGTCATGAGGTCGACACCGTCGACGTTGGCGGGCGCATGCCCGATCGAGACGGAGATCCCGAGCGCCTGCAGCCTCTCGGTGACCGGCGACGCCTTGATGTCGCTGCCGCTCACCTGGTGGCCCATCGCCGCGAGCACGGTCGCGATCGCGCTCATCCCGACGCCGCCCACACCGACGACGTGCACCCGGCGAGGCGTCGTGAGGTCGGCGGCGGGGCGCTCAGCGTGCATGGGATTCCACCAGCGCCGCAACTCGCCGAGCGGCGTCGGGGCGTCCGAGCGAGCGTGCCGCGGCCCCCATCTTCTCGAGGCGTCCGGGATCGGACAGCACCGTCTCCAGCACGCCCTCCAACGTGGCGGCGTCGCACGCAGCGTCTGGGACCACGACCGCTGCGTCGGCGTCGCCAAGCATCCTCGCGTTGGCGCTCTGATGGTCGCCGGGCGCGCCGGGGAGCGGGACCAGCACCGCCGGCACCCCCGAGACGGTCAGCTCCGCGATCGTGCTGGCGCCCGCCCGGCACACCATGACGTCGACGGCCTCGTAGAGGCGCGCCATTCGGCTCTCGAAGGGCACCATCTGGACGACGAGCCCGGCGGGGCCAGGAGCGTGGGACGGGCCGGGATCTCGCCCGCTCCCACCGCCACCGACAGCTCCACCGCCACCGACAGCTCCACCGCGTCGGCGCACCATCTCCTCCCAGTCGCGCCATCCGGTGACGTGGTACAGCGCGAGGTCGCGCCGTCCCGCCCATCGCCGGGCGAGCTCCACCGCGGCCAGGTTCAACCGGCGGGCCCCGAGCGAACCCCCGACCACGCCCACCACGACCCTGTCGGTGGGCAACGTGAGCTCCTTGCGGGCGCGCGCGGCCGCCTCCGGCGTGCGCTCGACGGTCGTGATCTCCGCGCGCACCGCGACGCCGGTCACGACCGACCGAGGCAACCGGGTCCCCGCGAACGCCACCGCGTTCGCCGCTGCTCGCCTGGCGAAGAGGCGGTGGACGGCACCCGGGACGGCGTCGACGGTCACGAGCACCAGCGGGACGCCGAGGACGACGGCGGCGAGGTCCGCCGGGAAGCTCGCGTACCCGCCGACCGAGACGACCACGTGCGGACGGCGCCGTGCGAACACCGCCACCTCACGGCACGTCGCCCATGCGAGGCCCCCCAGCGCGCGCAGGTTGGCGAGCACGTCCGCGGGCCGGGCGCGCCGGACGATCCCCCGCCCCGGCAGGAGCGTGAGCGGGAAGCTCTCACCGGCCAGCAGGGTCGCCTCCTGCCCGCGCCGCGAGCCGACGAGCTCGATCGTCTGGGCGGCGTGGCCGGCCGACTCGAGCGCGCGGGCGATCGCCAGGGCGAGGAAGGTGTGGCCCCCGGTGCCCCCTCCCGATATCACGGCGAAGGGTGCCCTGGTCATCCCGCCCTGATGCCGCCGCCGACGGCGAGGCGGCGCTGGTCGGCGACGCGTTCGTGGCGCGCGATGCTCACGAGGACCCCGGCGCCCGCCATCGTCAGCACGAGCGACGACCCGCCGTAGGAGATGAACGGCAGCGGGATGCCCGTCACCGGAAGCAGCCCGATGACCGCCCCGACGTTGATCACGGTCTCGACCCCGATCCACGCCACGATGGCGACGCCGAGGAGCGCGCCGAACCGATCCGGCGCCCGGCCCGCCGCCCGCAGCCCGAACCAGCACAGGGCGCCGAGCAGCACGAGGACGCACAGGGCGCCGACGAGACCGAGCTCTTCGCCGATGACCGAAAAGATGAAGTCCGAATGGGGGTTGGGCAGGTACCCCCACTTCTCCCGGCCATTGCCGAGCCCCACGCCCAAGAGGCCCCCCGACCCGATACCGATGAGCGACTGCATCACCTGGTACCCGGAGCCGGACGCGTGCGCCCCCGGGTTCAAGAAGGACAGCAGCCGCTGGCGGCGGTACGGATCGATGAGGCTCGCCACGACCGCGAGCACCACGACGACGACGGCCACCTTGGCGATGGGGCGGAAGGAGACACCCGACGCGAGGAGGATCGCCAGGCCGATGCAGGCGAGCACCACGGTGGTGCCCATGTCGGGCTGGAGGATCACGAGCCCGGCGGCCGCGGCGGTCACGAGGAGGAGCGGCCCGATGACCGTCCGCTCCCCGCCGCCGGCCTCCTCACGGCGTACGACGAGGTCCGCCCCGAAGATGGCCAGTGCGAGCTTCATGATCTCGGAGGGTTGGACGTCGAACGAGCCGAACCCGATCCATCGGCTCGACCCTGTGGCGCTCACGGCCAGGTGCGGCACCAGCACGAGGAGCAGGCCCCCGAACGCCACGAACACGAACAGCTTGGCGAACCGCCGCAGGATCCGGTAGTCGATCCGGCTGGCGACGACCATGACGGCGCTCCCGATGCCGAGCCACATGCACTGGCGGATGAGGATGGCCCACGCCGATCCGTACGTCTCGATCGAGACGACCTCGGACGCCGAGCCCACCATGACGGTGCCGAAGATGCACAAGGCGGCCACCAGCACGGCGAGGATGCTCGACGTCGGCATCTGGCGAAGGGCGACCACCCAGCGCGCCGGGCGCGTCACCGACGTGGCCGTCCCGTCCGGGCGCGCCACCGACTTGGTCGCGGTCATCGGGTCGTCCTTCTTTCTGCCGCAGGATCCCGCGCACCATCGTCGCCGAACGGGACGCCCGAGTGGGGGATCGCCATCAAAGCTTGGTCACCGTGAGGTAGACGCCGTAGAAGATGCCGAGCGCGAGCGCCGCGAAGAGCCCCGCGCAGATCCACAGCCGCACGATGATGGTGGTCTCGGGCCATCCGGTGAGCTCGAAGTGGTGGTGCAGCGGCGCCATGCGCAGGATCCGCTTGTGAAACGCCCGGAAGCTCACCACCTGGGCGATCACGGACAGGGTCTCGAGCACGAAGAGCGCACCGAGGATCGGCAGGAGCAGGTCGAGGTTCAGCAAAAGACAGAGCGCCCCCACGCCGGAGCCGATGGCGAGGGAGCCCGTGTCCCCCAAGAAGATCTTCGCGGGTGCGGCGTTCCACCACAGAAACCCCAGGCATGCGCCCCCGAGCGCCACCGACGTGAGCGCGAGGTCGATCGCATACGCGGGCAGCACGTGAAAGATCGCACGGTGCCGAAAGATCCAGTAGCCGAGGATCGCGAGCACCGAGAAGCAGAACGTGGACGATCCTGCAGCGAGCCCGTCGAGCCCGTCGGTGAGGTTCACGGCGTTCGAGGTGCCGACCAGCACGAGGACGGCGAAGATCACCCAGCCTGCTTCGCCGAGCTGGATTCCCGGCGAGCTCATGCGGGTGAACGACAGCGTCGTCGCCGTATGAGCCCAGTGCACGGCCAGCTCCGCGAAGAGCACCGACACCACGACCTGCGCGCCGAACTTGGCCCGCTTGTTCAGCCCGAGGCTGCGCTGGTTGCGGACTTTGATCCAGTCGTCGAGCGCGCCGATCGCGCCGAACAACACGACGGTGATCACGACGAGCAGGCCCGTCGCGGAGAATCTGACCTCGGTCCCGAGGTGGCCGATCACGTAGCCCCCGAGCACGGCACCGATGATCGCCAGCCCCCCCATCGTCGGCGTTCCCGCCTTGGCCGTGTGCGTGGCCGGACCGTCCGCTCGGATCTGCTGCCCGATGCGCTTGTGCTGGAGCCACCGCATGAGCACGGGGGTCCCGAGGATCGCGAGCCAGAAGGCCGCGGCACCGGAGGACATGATCGAGAGCACGCTCAGGCACCCCGGCCCCTGTACGAGGATGTGGAGCGCAGCGCCCGCAACGCACCGATCGCCTCCGCGGCGACGGCCCGGTCGTCGAAGGGGAGCTTCGTGTCGCCGACCACCTGGACGGTCTCGTGTCCCTTGCCCGCCACGAGGACCACGTCGCCGGCACGAGCCCCGGAAAGCGCCACCTCGATGGCCCGGCGACGGTCGGGCTCGACCACCGGGGATGCCGGCGGCTCGACCCCGGCGAGCACACCGGCGATGATCGTGCCGGGTTCTTCGCCGCGAGGGTTGTCCGAGGTCACCACTGCGACATCGGCGAGACGCCCGGCGATGCGCCCCATGACGGGCCGCTTCGCCTGGTCGCGGTCCCCCCCGCACCCGAAGACGACGATCGTGCGCCCTCCGCGGGGGTGCGCCAGCCGGCCCGCCTCCTCGAGCGCCGCGGCCAGGGCGGCGGGGGTGTGCGCGTAGTCGATGATCACGTCGAAGCCGAGGTCGCCCACGTCGAGCGCCTCCAAGCGTCCCGGCACCGGCGACGCGCCCGCCAGCCCGGCGGCGACGACGTCGGAGGGTACGCCGAGCGCGAGGGCCGCCTCCGCCGCAAGGTGCGCGTTGTAGACGTTCACGAGTCCGGTGAGCGCCGTGCGCACGTGGTGACCGCGCCAGGTGAACTGTGACCTGCCCACGGCGAGGCGTACATCGGTCACCTCGGCTGGATGGACGGCAACCGTCGGGATCCGTGCGCCGGCGATCAGGCGCTGCCCCCATGGGTCGTCCGCGTTCACGACGGCCCGAGCGGCGCGCTCGGGCTCGAACAGCGACGCCTTTGCGGCGAAGTACGCGTCCATCGTGCCGTGGAAGTCCAGATGGTCGTGGCTCAGGTTCGTGAACACCGCCACGTCGAAGCGCACCGCATCGACGCGGGACTGCGCGAGCGCATGGCTCGACACCTCCATCGCGACCGCAGGGCGCGGGCCCCCGCCATGGGCGTCGCGCACCGCGGCGAACGTGCGCTGCAATTCCGTGGACTCCGGGGTCGTACGCGGACCCGACAGCGTCCCGATGACGGTCGTCGGATGGCCGGCGTGCTCGAGCACGGCACCGAGGAGCTGCGTCACGGTCGTCTTTCCGTTCGTCCCGGTCACCCCGGCGGTCACGAGCGCTCGCGCGGGGTGACCCCAGAAGGCGGCGGCGAGGCGCGCCATCGCGGCTCGCCCGGAGCCAGGAGCCACGCGGACCTCGACGATGGGCCGGGCAGGGCGCGCGGGACTCGTGACGACGGGGCGCTCGCAGACGAGACCGACCGCACCTCGGGCGATGGCCTCGGAGGCGTGATCGTGGCCGTCGGTCTGCCGGCCGACCAGACAGCAGAACAGATCGCCACGCTCGACGCGCCGGCTGTCGTGCTCGACGCCGCGCACGTCCACGGCGTCCGGGTCGCCCGACGTCGCGAGCACGTCGATCTCGTCGAGCAAAAGGGTCATGCGCACGGAAGGCTGGTGGGGAATGCAGGCACGGACCATCCGTGAGCCGGGGCCCCAGCGGATGGTACCCGCATCACGTGGATGCCTTCACCAGTTGTGTGAGTGTCGTCGGTGCCTGCGCCTGGGGCTTGCCGTTGAGCCCTGGAGACGTCGGGACGTCGTAGCGGTGCAGCGCATACGCCATGATCTTGGAGAACACGGGCGCCGCCACCGCGCCGCCGTAGATCGGGGTCGGACGGTCGAGCACCACGATCGCCGACAGCACGGGGGCGTTGGCCGGCGCGAACCCGACGAAGGTCGCGTCGAAGGCTCCTGTGATGTACCCGGGCTTGCCGTTGTCGGCGGGGATCTGCGAGGTGCCGGTCTTGCCGGCCACCAGATACCCCGGGACCGCGCCTGCAACGCCGGTGCCGGCGTCGACCACCTGCTCGTACATCGACACGAGCTCCCTGTCGATCGCGTAGGGGACGACCCGATGGGTGGGGGACCTCGGGGTCCGCCGCACCGTCCCGTCCGCGCCGACCGTGGCCTTGACAAGCTTGGGCGCCACGAAGACCCCGCCGTTGGCGACCGCGTTGTACGCGTCGAGCACCTGCAGGACGCTGACCGCGTCGGTCTGGCCGATCGCGAGCGAGACATAGTCGGTTGTCGACCACTGCGCGGGTGTGACGATCAGACCGGGTGAGGCGCCGGGAAAGTGCAGACCGGTTGTCTTGCCGAAACCAAGGTGCTTCACCTGCGCGAGGAGGCGTGTCTCGCCCAGCTGCTGGGCGATCTCGGACGTGCCGATGTTGGAGGACTGGGCGAGGATCTGCGTCGCCGTCATCTGCATGGTCGGGTGCGGTGTCGCGTCGTGGAAGAGGCTCCCGTCGATCGTGCGCTGGTCGGGAACCGTGTAGGTCGTCCCCGGCGTGATGACCCCGTCAGTGAGCGCGGCCGTGAAGGGCACGATCTTGAAGACCGAGCCGGGCTCGTAGAGCTGGGTGACGGCGGCGTTGGTCGGCGCCTCCTGCACCGGGCCGCCCGGACCGATCGTGACCGACGTGCCCGCAACGGTGCTTGCCGGCGCCGCCGGTGGCGTCGGCGCGCCGGAGGCGGGTGAGGGCTTGGGGGTGGCCACGAGGTTCGCCATGGCGAGGATCTGGCCCGTGCGGACGTCCATGACGACCGCCTGGCCGCCGACCGCGTGGGAGGCCACGATCTCCCGGGCGAGGTCCTGCTCCGCGGTGTACTGCAGCGGCACGTCGAGCGTCAGCTGGAGTCCGGTGCCGGCGACGGCCGCGGTCTTCTCTGCAACCGGCGTCCCGGGGAGCTGCACCCCAAGCGGCGACTCGAGGAGGGTCTCGTGTCCCGCGTGCCCGGCGAGGATGCCGTTGTACTGCGCCTCGAGCCCTGCGTCACCGGCACCTGAGGCGCTGACGCCTCCGACGACGGGTGACGCAAGTCCCCCGGCTGGGGCGACGTTCACCGAGTCGTCGATCATGGTGATCCCCGGGAAGGCGAGCGCGGCCACCTTCTTGGCCTGGGCCACCGGCAGGTACGGCGCGAGGGGAACGTAGCCCGACCGCTTCGACAAGAGCCCGCGCAGCACCGAGGCCCGCACGTGGATCAACGGCGCGAGCTGGCGGGCCTCCTGTGCCGGATGCGACACCTGGAAGTCGTCGGCGACCACCATCTGCGTGGGGATCGAGGTCTCGAGGACGACACCGTTGCGGTCGGTGACGGCACCGCGCAGCGCGGGAATCGTGACTGGCTGCGTGAACTCCTGGGCAGCCTGCTGCTGGTACTGGCCCGAGTGGATCACCTGGACGTCGACGAGACGGGCGGCGACCACGACGAGCGCGAACACGAGACCGATGCGCACGACCTTGATGCGCCGGAGGAGGATCGGACGCTTGCCTGCGGCGGTGCGACGGGGGGAAGGGTGCAGCACGCGGGCCGGCGACGCGGCACGCGTCGCCGTGGTCGTGGGGCTCACCCGCCGGTCGCCGTCGGCACAGGCGCGACGTGCGGGTTCGCGAGCGGCACGCCGAGTGAGACGTGCGGGAGCTGGAGGACCTGGCTCGGTGGCGCCATGTGAAGGCTCTGCTCCGCCTCGCGCAGGATGCGGGACGGGTTCTCGAGGTTCGCGATCGTCAGGACGTCTCGACGGTGCACGATCTGGGCGGCTGTGATCACCGCCTCCATGTTGGCGAGGCGGACCTGTCCCTGCGCGAGCTCTGCGTGCCCGATCACCACGATGAACAGGCTTGCGCTCACCATGGCTGCCGACAGGACCGGGGCGAGCCGCCGGCGACGGAACCGCCGCCGACGCGCGGTGACGACTTCGAGAGGGGCGCGCCGAGCCGGAGCAGGGCCACGCAACGGCGCGGGGACCGCGCGTGCCGAGGCCCTCGCCACCTCCGCGCGCAGTGCGCCGAGCCTGGCGGAGGCCGTGCTCATCGCTGGGGCTCCCGGCGGCGGATGGCGCGCAAGCGCGCACTCTGCGCCCGGTGGTTCCGGGCGACCTCGGCCGCCGACGGCTTGCGTGCCCCGCGGAACACGAGCTCGTGCTCGGGTCGGGCCCCGCACGCGCACGGGAGGCCCGGCGGGCAGGTGCAACCGCCGACGACCGCCTCGGAGAAGGCCGCCTTCACGAGGCGGTCCTCTCCCGAGTGGTACGAGATCACGACCATCCGGCCCCCCGGAACGAGGAGCTCCAGGCCGGCCGAAAGGGCGGCGCCGAGCTCCTCCATCTCCTCGTTGACCGCGATGCGCAACGCCTGGAAGACACGCCGCGCGGGGTGTCCGCGGCGGCGGATCGCAGCCGGCACGGCGTTGGCCACGACATCGGCCAACTCCCCCGTGGTCGCGATCGGACGAGCCGAGACGATCGCGCGGGCGATCCGCCAGGCCAGCCGGGTCTCGCCGCTGGCGATGAACATGGCGGCGAGATCGTCGAGGCCCGCCTCGTTCACGATGTCGGCCGCACTGCTCCCGGTCGTCGGGTCCATGCGCATGTCGAGCGGAGCGGACACGCGGTACGCGAAGCCCCGCTCGGGACGATCGAACTGCGGCGAGCTCACTCCGAGGTCGAGCAGGACTCCCGACACCGTCCGCGGCGCACCTTCGGACACGGGCCACGCTCCCGGCTCCGATCCGGCGCGCGCAACCTCCTCGAGCATCCGGGCGAACCTGGCGTGGCGGACCGACGCCCGCCTGCCGAACGGTGCGAGCGCAGCGGTCGCCGCCGCGACGGCGTCGGGATCGCGGTCCAACGCGAGCACGCCGAGGTGCGGGTGTGCCGCGAGCAACGCGACCGCGTGACCGCCGGCACCTGCGGTGCCGTCCACGACGATGCCGGGAGGTACCGGACCGAGCAGTGCGACCACCTCGTCCACCATGACGGGATCGTGAGTGAACGGCTGGGCCATCTGCAGCCCCTCGACAGACGACGCGTCTCGAGGGTCTGTCCCAGGGAGACCTTGGCAGAAGAGGGCGGAGAAGAAGTCTTCCACCGTGCCGGTCGAGGGGCTGCGCATGGTCCGGCGTCGTGCCGGTCCCGGGTGTGTCCGTGACCTCCTGTGAGTCGTGCCTCGTTCTTGTTCCCGCTGCGGTGCTGCGGTCACTCCTCCTCGAGGAACCAGCGCTCCTCGGGAGCGACCCGATCGCGCCACCCCGAGGGGTTCCACAGCTCGACGCGGTCGATCGCCCCGTGCACGAGCACCTCTCCCTCGAGCGAGGCGAACTCCCGCAGGTGGGCCGGAATCGCCATCCGCCCCTGACGATCGACTTCCACCTCGTGCGAGCTCGCAGCCCACAACCGTGCCCGGTTCCGCTGCGTCCGGCCTCCCGCGGCCTGCTCCTGCATGGCCAGCATCTGTCGCTGGAACTCCCCTGGAGTCCACAGCGCGAGGCATCCCTCCCGGTGCTCGGTCAGGTAGCCGCCTCGCTCGAAGTCGGTGCGGAATTTGGCAGGGAGGATGACCCTCCCCTTCGAGTCGAGCGAGTGCTCGTACCTGCCAACGAATGCCGCCACCGGCTCCTATCCAGTCCCCGTCCCCGACCACGACGCTCCTCGGACCCGTCCCTGTGCTCCATGTCCCACGTCTGCTCCACTTCACACCACTTCGCGCCACACTACGCCCCACACCACCACCCGTCAACCTTTTCGACCCACTTCGAAGGCATGAAGGGCGGGAGGGGCGGGAGGAGCGGGAGGACGGGAGGAGCGGGAGGACGGGAGGAGCGGGAGGACGGGAGGAGCGGGAG
>JAJYPY010000081.1 GCA_021794995.1 Actinomycetes bacterium
ACGGACGCCGCGCGCTCGTCTGGGCGGCCGGTGCCGCCGCGCAGGCGACCGCGGGGCGCCTTCCGGGGATCGTCACCGGCACCGTGGCGCCCCCTCTCCCTGCGCGCGCCCGTGTCGAGGAAGTCCGAGACGACCTGTGGGCACTCGGGGTGACCCCCGACTGCACCGCCATGGAGCTTGCACGTCCGGGGCTCTCACGGCGCGGCGTGGCGACGATCGCCGAGGTGACGGCGGGGGCGCCTCGAACGGTGCTGGTGGCGGGGGTGGTGACCCATCGCCAGCAGCCTGAGACCGCACGTGGCGCGGTCTTCTTGAACCTGGAGGACGAGACCGGGATGCTGAACGTCGTGTGCTCGAGGGGGGCGTGGGCGCGTTGGCGCGACGTGGCGCGCGGCTCGAGCGCCTTGATCGTGAAGGGGCGGCTCGAGCGCGCGCAAGGCGCGGTGAACGTCGTCGCCGAACGGTTCGAGCCGTTGAGGCTCGGTCCTGTGCCCGCGTCACGCGACATGCGCTGAGCGCGCCGGCCTGCTGGGCGTGCCGGGCGTGCCGGATGCGCTCGGGTCAGCTGCGGGTCAGCTGCGGGTCAGCTGCGGGTCAGCTGCGGGTCAGCTGCGGGTACGAGGAATGCCGGCCTTCTCGAGCACCTGGGCGCTCACTCCGACCGCCCGCCATGCCGAGTACGACAGGCCTTTGCGGGCGCTGTAGTTCTTCGCCACCCGGATGAAGTCCTTCTCGAGGGACACGACGTCGACCGACTGCCCGGAATGCGCCAGCTCGGCTTCGAGATCCCGCTGCTCTTGGACCAAGTGCAAGCGGTTGAGTGGGCTTGCCGACCCCAACTCTTTCTCTATGGCGACGAGCTTCTTGCGGATCGAGTCGACGGTCCGCTTGCGGCCACGCCGTGGTTTGGTGGTCTCGAGCGCCTCGAGATACGCCCGTACCACGCGGCCCTCTTCACGGCCCTTTGCGAGCGCCGCCTTGTGTGAGTCGGACATCGGTCCCGGACGGCGGGCACGCCTTTTGCTTGCAGTCGAAGTTGCCATGGACATTTACCCTACACGACCTTCGATAGGACTGGGTCACACCGCATTGACACTGCGCGACGTATGCAGGACGCGCTGTGACGTCCCGTCGGCCGGTCGGGGATCCGAGTTTGCGATCTATGGAGACCATCCATCGTGCCGTCACGAGGGATGTCACAGGGCCAACGCGTCGATTGGTGATGGCGTCATAGAGTCCCTGGGGATCCGCGCATCTTGTGGTCTGAGGTCGGTGCCATGTGCCTGCTCGGTCTGCGAGGGTGGTGGCCACCGGCCAACGCCCAAGGGCGCCTTGGACAGTCCCCCGCCACGGTGCTATGCGGATCCGTTGGGCGTTCCAGCCGGTCGGAATGCGGCATCTGGTGACACCGACGACCGGGACCGCTGACCCGAGGAGAATTTCGCAAAACCCGCTCCGACCATGCATGAGGGACGCGTGGACGGGGTACGTGGAGGGATGTCCGGGTCGACCGGGCGTCAGTCACAATGCGACGGGGCCCCCGGCAGATGCGGGGGCTTCGTCGCGTCAGTCCCCGACGTCATTGCCGGTGCTTCACGTGCGAGACCAGTGTCGCGTGATGGGTGAGGAGAGCCCGTTCCAGGTCAGACGTGTCGTGCGCCTGCAGGGCGTGGAGAATCGGCACGTGCAAGTCGATCTGGTGGTCGGCGACGTCGGGGAGGAGCCAGTCCGGGACGTCGTCGGAGTGGATCCAGCGGTTGAACTCGACGGTCATCACCGAGGTGTGGATGCTCTCGTAGAGCGCCGTGAGGTACGGGTTTCCGGCTGCGGAGACGATGCCGGCGTGAAAGACGGTGTCGGCCGCGATCCACTCGGAGGTTCGGCCGACGCTACGGCGGAGGCGGGCGAGCGACGCGGCGATGGAGTCGAGCTCGTCGCGACCGGCGATGCGGAGTGCCCGGGAGGCACCGAGCGTCTCCAGCCACAGACGGAGCTCGCAGAGCTGGTCGATGGATCCCTGGTGCACCTCGAGCATGAGATCGACAGATGCGGCGACCATCCGGGCAGGGTTCCGGACGACGTAGGCGCCTGATCCCCGGCGGACCTCCACGAGCCCCATGAGCGAGAGGATCCGAAGGGCTTGGCTGATGGTGGCTCGGCTGGCTCCGAACCGGGCGGCAAGGTCCCGCTCGGAGGGGAGCCGCGCCCCTTCGTCGAATCCTTCACGGACGATGAGGCCCCGGATCTGCTCGACGACGCCGTCGGCGAGGCGGGTGGCGCTGAGCGGCCGGAGGTCGTCGAACGGGTCGGTGCGCGGCATCGTCCCGGAGGATACGGGGTCTCCGAGGGCGCGCAGTGGCCAAGCCACTCGCGCGGAGCCGGCTGCGTGCGCGGTGACGTGACCGTGCGCCGTGACGATTCTTGACATGCCCGAGGGTCCACGGGAGAATTGGCTCAGCCACCGTGCCAGTTGGGGGGATCCAGGTGTCGACATGCGTCAGGAGCCAGCCCGACCGCAGCTCGCGGTCTGACGCGCGACGGATGGCGACGGCCATCCGTCTGCGGGCCGTGCGCATGGTCGCACCGCAGGGGTTCGGCTACCTGGGCCAGGCGCTGTCGTCGGCCGAGCAGTTCGCCGCGCTGTACTCGTCGGTGCTGCGTGTCGGCGTGGACCGGATTGTCGTGTCGCCTGCCCACTACGTCATCGCCGCGTACGCCGCCGCGGCGGAGATGGGCGTGCTGGACGACGAGGCATTGGCCACCTACGGCAAGGACGGCTCTTCGCTGGAGGCGATCGGCACCGAGCGCACCCCGCTCCTTGACTACACGTGCGGGTCCCTGGGTCAGGGGCTCTCGGCCGCCGTCGGCTTCGCGCTGTCCGATCGGCTCAAGGGCCGCCCGGAGCCTCGCACCTTCGCCTTCGTGAGCGACGGCGAGCTCGAAGAGGGGCAGGTGTGGGAGGCAGCGATGTTCGCCGGCCACCAACGGCTGTCGCGCGTGACGGTGTTGCTGGACGCCAACAACTCCCAGGTCGACGGTGCGGTCGACACCATCACGACGATCGAGCCCATCGCGGACAAGTGGCGCGATTTCGGATGGGACGCCACCGACATCGACGGTCACGACGTCGATGTCATCATCGAGGCCCTCGGATGCGGGGCAGACGCCACGAGGCCCCAGGTGATCGTCTGCCGCACGTCGACGGTGCACGGTCTGGACTGTCTGCCACCCGACGCCGACGGCCACTTCATCAAGCTCCCCCCAGAGCTCGCCGATCTGGCCCTCGCCGAACTGACCGAGAAACTGGGTCGCCATGCTGGCGCATGAAGAGCCCCCCTATCGGACCGTGCTCAAGCCCTACGGGCGAGCGCTGGTCGACCTTGCCAGGGGACGCGACGACATCGTCTGCCTCAGCGGCGACCTCACCCGACAGTGCGAGGTCGACCTGTTCCAAGAAGAGCTTCCCGACCGGTTCGTCCACGCCGGCATGGCCGAGGCGAACATGATGGGTCTTGCCGGCGCGCTCGCGCGCTCCGGTCACATCCCCTTCGTGCACACCTTCGGGGTGTTCGCGACCCGCCGGTCGCTCGACCAGGTCATCAACGCCATCGCCTACCCGGAGCTTCCGGTGCGGATCGTCGGGTTCATGCCGGGGATCTCCTCGCCGGGAGGACCCAGCCACCAGGCCATCGACGACGTCTCGCTGATGCGGTCGGTGCCAGGGATGACCGTCATCGACGTGGCCGACGCGGTCCAGACCCGACAGGTGGTCCGCGCGGTGGTGGACCTTCCCGGCCCGGTCTACATGCGGCTGAAGCGGGGCGAGATTCCTGTCATCTTCCCCGACGACCACCAGCTGTCCCTGGAGCACGCGCAGCTCCTGACCGACGGGGACGACGTCGCCCTCTTCGCCAGCGGCATGATGCTGGCCGCCGCTCTTGCCGCCGAGCGGCTCCTGCGAGGCGAGGGCGTCTCGGTGTCGGTGGTCAACGTCCCCGTCGTCAAGCCCCTGGACACCGCCACCGTGGCTGCGGTCGCCGGGCGGTGCCGATCGGTGATCACCGCCGAGAACCATTCGGTCATCGGCGGCCTCGGCTCCGCGGTGGCCGAGACCATGGCGGAAGCAGGTGTGGGACATCCGCTGCGCCGGATCGGCCTGCAGGACACGTTCGCCGAGGGTGCGATGACCGTGCCGTACCTGTTCGAGAAATACGGGCTGTCGACCCAGCACGTGGTCGACGCCGCCTGGACCAGCCTGGGGCAGACGGGGCCGCCGCCTCGCGCTGCGGCCGCGGCCGAGACGTCTGACGGGTATTCGCCCGTCTGACCGGTGCACCGTTGCACTTCCCACACCGCCCGACACCGCCCGACACCGCCCGACACCGGCCCGACACCGCCCCCCACACAAGATCAACTCGAAGACGAGGAGAACCCATGGTGCAGCACTACTCCGCGGCGACCCACAGCCCGGGAATCGCCTCCCCCGGCGCAACCACGGCGGTGGACTGGGAGCAGCGGGTCGACTTCACCCGGCTGCGCACGCAACGGTCGGCCAAGGTCCGCGCGGCGCTCGAGTCCTCCGATTTGGGGGCTCTGGTCCTGTTCGACATGAACAACGTCCGCTACACGACCGCGACCCACATCGGGAACTGGGCCAGGGACAAGCTGTTTCGCTGCGTGCTGGTCGTGCGCGGGCAGGACCCGATCCTGTGGGATATCGGCTCTGCAGCCCGCACGCATCAGTCCTTCGCCCCCTGGAACGACAAAGGCAATTGGCGCGCGGGCATCTCGAGCTGGCGGGGATCGATCGCCGAGGAGGTCGGCGTAGAGCGCGTCAACGCGAGCCGGATCGCCGGCATCCTGCGCGAGCACGGCCTGGCGGGTGAGCCGGTCGGCGTCGACGTCGTCGAGCTCCCGGTGCTGAAAGCCATGGAACGAGAGGGTCTCCACATCGAGGATGGTCACGGCCTGATGCAGGAGGTCCGTTCCATCAAGACGGCCGATGAGATCGCGCTCTTGGACCACGCTGCCGGACTGGTCGACGGCGCCTACGACGAGCTCTACCGCTACCTGCACGCCGGGGTGCGGGAGAACGACTGCGTGGCCCTCGTCAACAAGTATCTCTACGAGCACGGGTCCGAGGAAGTCGAGGCGGTCAACTCCATCTCGGGGGAGCGGTGCAGTCCCCACCCGCACGTCTTCTCGGACCGCCTCCTGCGGCCGGGCGATACCGCCTACTTCGATATCATCCACGCCTTCAACGGCTACCGGACCTGCTATTACCGGACGCTCAACGTGGGCGGCTCGAACCAGCAGCAGCGGGAGGCGTACCGGCGGGCCCGGGAGTTCATGGACAACGCCATCTCCGAGATCCGCCCAGGTGCCAGCTCCGCCGACGTCGTCCGGCACTTCCCGGCCGCCGCGGAGTTCGGGTTCTCGAGCGAGGAAGAGGCCTTCGGGTTGCAGTACTGCCACGGGCTCGGACTCTCGAACTGGGAACGACCGCTCATGAGCCGCTACCACTCCTTCGACCATCCCGTCGAGCTCCACGAGGGCATGGTCTTCGCCATCGAGACCTACTGGCCCACTCCCGACGGCTCCGCGGCTGCCCGCATCGAGGAGGAGGTCGTCGTCACCGGCGGAGGGTGCGAGCTGCTCACCCGCTTTCCCGCCGACCAGCTCTACGTCGCCGGCACCCGGTACTGGCCAGGGGCAGACCTCGTGGCGCCGGACACCGCCGGCACCGCGACGTCGCACCGGATGGAGCGGTGAGCGGGGGGCCCGCCGACGTCGGGTGGCTGGGGACCGGCCGGATGGGCACCGCGATGGCAGGACGCCTGCTGGACGCCGGCGACAGCGTCGCGGTGTGGAACCGGACCCGGGCCAAGACGCCCCCGCTGGCGGAGAGGGGCGCCGTCGTCGTGCCAGAGATCGTCGACCTCTCCCGATGCCGCCTCGTGTTCATCTCGGTCTCGACGCCCGCCGACCTCGAAGAGGTCGTCTCCGGCGACCGAGGGTTGCTGGCGGCCTCTGCCCGTCCACTCGTGATCGTGGACTGCTCGACGGTCTCCATCGACGTCTCGGCCGCCGTCCGCGCGACGTGCGCTTCGGCGGGCGTGGCCTTCCTCGCGGCGCCGATCAGCGGCAATCCCCACGTTGTTGCCGGCGGCGGCGCCTGCATCGTTGCGTCGGGTCCCCCCGATGCCTTCGAACTGGCGAAGCCCTATCTCGACAAGATCGCCAAGGTGGTGGTCTACGCCGGCGCTGATGAGCAGAGCCGGCTCGTCAAGCTCTGCCACAACCTGTACCTGGGCATGATGGTCCAGGCGTTGGTCGAGGTGGTCAGCCTGGCCGAGAAGGGGGGCACCCATCCTGCTGCCTTCCTCGAGTTCCTCAACGGGACCGTCATCTCGTCCGACTGGGTGCGCAACCGCAGCGCTCAACTGGTCCGTCGGGACTGGACGCCCACGTTCACGACCGAGCTGCTCCGCAAAGATTTCGACCTGGGTCTCGGCGCGGCCCGGCGGTTCGAGGTGCCCATGCCGGTGGCAGCGGTCGTCCGTCAGCTCATCCAGTCGGCCATCGGGATCGGGTTGCGCGACGCGGACTTCTTGTCCCTCTACGAGCAGCAGGCGCGCAACGCCGCGTTGGGACCGTCCGCACCCGAGTGACCACGGACGACGGGCTGGCCGTCGTTCGTCGCGGACCGGCGCCTCGCGCACAGCCGCCGCCACCACGTGACAAGGTGGCACGTGGTGATGATCAGGGACCGCAACGACGACGACGTGTCGGTGTGCGTCGACATGCTGCGCGCCGTCCACGAGTCGGACGGCTACCCCGTGCACCTGCCCGAGAGCCCCGTGTCCTTCCTCGTGGTCCCCGACGCCCTGGGCGCGTGGGTGGCAGAGGATCCTGACGACGGCGTTGTCGGGCACGTGCTGCTGCGGCCGAGCGCATGGTCGCCGGCGATCATGGAGGCAGCGAGTGCCGCGACCGGACGGGACGTCGCGCACCTGGCCGTCGTGGCGCGCCTCTTGGTCGCTCCGTGGGCTCGACGGCGCGGTGTCGGGCGCGCCCTCTTGGATGCTGCGGCGTCGCGTGCGCTCGACCTCGGGCGCCAGCCAGTGCTCGACGTCGTGCGAGGACCCGGACGGGGCCACGAGGCGGCGATCCAGCTCTACGAGCGGGCTGGGTGGCACCGGGCGGGGACCGTGACGGGGACGTTCTCGAACGGGACGTCCGTCGACGAGCTCGTCTACGTCGGTCCCGCGAGCCGTCCCTCGAGGTAGGAAGCCGGGCGCGCCGTCCGTCGGCCCGCCGTGTCCCGGCACACCGCCAGCGGGATACGGGAGCGTATCGTTGCCCGTGCGACACGACCGGATGCGCCGCGTCGGCGGTGCCGCCGCCCTCGCGGTGGTTGCCGCCGTGGGCTTCGTGCTCTGGATCCCGATGCAGCGACCCGACGCGTCTCGTCTCGCGCACCTGGTCATCACCTCTCCGCTCGCCGGGCTCCACGGTCCCCCGAAGAGGAGCGCCGCGCCCGCCACGTCGAGCCCGCTCGAGGCTGTGCGGGGCGCCGCGGCCTCCACACCGGGGGAGACCGGCGTCTATTCGGTCGCCTGGCAGGGAGCAGGGCCGGTGTCGACCGCGTCGGTCTCTGCGACGGTGCTGCCGTCGCGCACGTCGGCGCACGCGGCGCGTGGCGATGCCACTCGTGCGTACCTCCGGCGGTCGAGCTTCACAGGATCGGGCTACGGCTTCGGCGGGACGCTCGAGGTCCGCTCCGTGCCCGGCGCCGCGGGCGCCTATTTCCTTCGGGGGACATCGCCGGTCACGACGGCGTCGACCCCGCGCGCTGCCGTGGTGATCTACGACGTCGGCAGGGTTGTGGTGGACGTCACTGCGTATGGCGAGGGCGCGGCGACGGCGACGGCGGCACGCGCACTTGCGGTGGCCGAGTACCGCCACCTCCTGCAGGTCGGGGGCGATCCGCAGATCGCGCGCACGGTGCTCCCGCTCGTCGCGTCGATCGTCTACGTGGTGGTGGCACTCGCCGTCATCGGCTGTTCGCCACTCGTGCCCGCGGCGTTCGCATGGATCCGGCACCGCAGGGCGCTGGCGGACGAAGCGGCGCTCCGGCGCGAACGGGTCGCGCGGGGAAAGAAGCTGGTGAGACGCCGTGCCCGGCGCGCGCACGGGTCCAGCGTGGCGGGCGCCGGTGCTCGGCGCAGGCGCTGAAGGTCCGCCCCGCTGCCCGACAGGGACCCTGGCGTGCCCGAGCCACGGCCCAACGTGCACGCGATCCCATGGCGTGACAATGATGGAGCGGTGGCAGACGACCTCGTCACGTATCTCGATGCTGTCGACGACCGGCTCGTCGGCTACCTCGACTCGAAGGAGGACCTCTCCGCCGAGACCGTCCGGCGCCTGCAGCGCTTCGCGGTCGCGATGTCGGAGGGCTCCATGACCCCTGGGCTCGCGAGGGAGGACTGGGCGGACTTCTATCCGCTCGCGGCGGGGTTCGTGGTGGTCTGTGGCAGCGAGGAGCTCGGGGATCTCTACGACCAGTCGACGGTGTTCAGCGCCGTGGTCCGAGGCGAGGTCGAGTTCACCGACGCTGACAGGGTGTTTCTTGTGATGCTGTCCGAAGAGCTCGAGCGTTACGCCGAGTCGCACCACGCGTGAGGGTGTGCGGGACGGCCCGTGCTCGCCCGGCGCCGTCTCGTCCTCTGCGCGAACCCATCGGTGCGCGTGGCCCACGTCGGCGGGACGGTGACCAGACCCGGATCACCTCGGCCCCGGGGACGGCGCATCGTCGCGGTCCGAGGTGACGGCAGGGATCTGCTCGACGATCGCCGTGGCAGCGACGGGCGCGTGGAGGATCGGCACCCGGCGGCCGCCGAGCCGCAGGGCGGCGACGATCCCGCCACACTGGCGTGCCACCTCGGCGTCGACCCGGAGCCGATCCCACGCGGACCCGACCGCTGAGCGCATTGCGACTCGCGCCGCCCGCCCTGGGTCCCCGTCGATGCCGGCGCTCCCTCAGCAACTCGCGCCGCGGAGGCCTACATTGCTGTCGTCCCCATGATGGGGACTGAAGGCAAGGAGGGAGTACGAGGCTGACGACAGCCTGGAGACGTACGAAGCTCACAGACAGTCGCTCGCCCACGGCTTGGCGTACTCGGCGGCTGGCGCCCAAGACCCCGACCGGTTGAGGCTCCCGACCGAGCCCGTGATGACGTCACAGACCTACGCCTCGCCCATGAGCTACGTAGGAAGCACGCGCCGCATCGTGGCGTGGGCTGCGGCGGCTGGGGTTCGCAACGCAGGAGTCGCCGTCCTCGTCTGGAGTGTGGCCGTCATGGCGATGCTGTGCATGTGGGCGTTCTTGGTCTTTTGGTACGTCATCGTGTTTGGTCTCTTCGGAGTGTTCGTCTTCCCGTTCCGGGCCGTCCGGCGAAGCCAGAGGAAATCCCACCACGTGCAGCGCCAAACGCTGGCAACGCAGCAGGCGATGCTCCAGCAACAGCAGGCGATGATCCAGCAGATGGTGCACCTGCAAGGTGGGATGCGACAGCACCCCCCCGCACCATCGCAGCTCCCCCCTCAGTGAATATGGAACGGCTGGCTCGAGTCCGCGTATACGTGGGTTGCCCACGCTGAAGTGGGCCGAGCCACAAGCGGAAGGAGCCAGCCGTGTTGATCCATGTTCCCCCAGATTCCTCCGTTCTCGCAATGGACGTCCACAAGAACTCGATCTCGACCGCCATCTTGGAGCCGGGGTCGACGTCGCTTGTGACCGATCGGATCGGCACCGACGAGGAGTCGTAGGCGAACTACCGCCAACATGCGGCGGCGAGCCATCCAAGCGCCGCAGGCAAACGGCATCGACCACCCGGCGAATGGTCGTCAGATGCGCTCCGGAGCCGAAGGCGCCGTCGCCTTGGCCATGAGCTACTGACGACGGTGGTGGAGCTTGGTACCACCCAGCCGGGCTGTTCGCCACGCGTGCCATCCGTCGTACGACGGAGGCCACCGTCACCACAATGCCGTTCACCATGGACGTCGTGGACGGTCACGAGACGTCGCGATCGGCGGCCAGGCGCCGTCGGCGGAGCACGCTCAGCGACCTCGTCGGCGTATCCCCGTCGTCGCCTGCACGTTTCCGCGGAAACGCCGTGCCGAGCTCGTCTCGGCGCGCCCGTGGTCGAGCAACTGGCGCGTCAGCACGACCTACCGGACGTCCGAACGCGTCACAGCCCCCTGGCAGGATGGCGGCAGCTCGAAACGTGGAGTGGTCCCTGCATACATGGTGAACCGGTGGAGGCGATGGGACTTGAACCCACGAACCTCTTGACTGCCAGTCCCGTACAGGCCACGCGGTCTAGCGCGGTCTCCGGCGTTTGCGCAGGTCAGCGGGGGTGTGAGTCGAGGCGTTGCGCGGTCTGGCGCGGTCTAAATCGGGGGGTCGCGCAGACATAGGGTGACAACGCGGTGACAAGCGGGTCCGATGTCATTGCCGTCGTCGTGGACTCGACAGTGCTGCCCAAAGCGGCGCTTCGGCAGTCGGAGACTCACCCCCGGCACGCGGATGCGGACGCTAGAGGGCCGGGGCCACGACGGCCCCGGCCCTCTCTCCATCGAGAGTCGCTTAGGGAAGCCGAGGGAGGCAGACCCCTCCCGGAGTTCCCTTCGATCCGGGCGGTGCTTACCGCCCGCTGACTAGCGTCCCGCTCTCCGTCTGGGAATAGGCGCCATTAGTCACGGTCTCGGTCATCGACCAGCCCTGGGAGGGCACCATGTAGGTGAGCGTCCCTCCGATCATCGCGCCGGAGGAGTTGTATTGGATCGTGCCGTGAAGGGTGCCCTCTACCGGGGTCGCGAACACTGCGCCGGGAGTGCCGGAGAGTGTGCCCGTGAATGGGTCGCAATAGGCGGTGAAGGTCCCGTTCTCCATGAAGGTTGTTGTGCCCTCAGCGACGACCGAGTAGGTGTCGAAGGCCCAGGTGTTGAACGAGTATGTGATGCCGAAGGCAGCCCACGAGGTAGGGACGCAGCCACCATAAGCTGACCAGTCCCCGGCGTTGCGGACACTACTGCCGGATGCGGCGCCCATCCGTGTCGCCGGATTGGGTGCGGCGCGCCAGCTCCCTTCGCGCCTGTCGCCCTCTCGCGACGCCTGCCTACCGACCGCCGTGTCCTAGTCGTCGTAAGGTGACAGGGTGATCGCGCACCTTTCGCAACGAGCGGGCTGAGGGGTCGATGCACTGCGCCGGCTGCGGAACGGAGAACCCGCCGTCGGCCAAGTTCTGTGTCGAGTGCGGAAGCCCGCTTCAGCGGTCCTGTACCTCGTGTGGTGCTTCCGCACCACCGACGGCGCGCTTCTGCCCCGAGTGCGGCACGGCGCTCAGCGCGTCCGGCACTGACGGGCCCACTGCGCCCCAGGCACCCTGGCCCGCACCCGCTCCGACGCCGCCACGTTCGGGGTCCGCCCAGGCGCCCGTCGCCGAGCGCCGCTGGGTCTCGGTCCTCTTCTGCGATCTCGTCGGCTTCACGTCGCTTTCGGAGGACAGGGACGCCGAAGAGGTCCGTGACCTCCTCTCTTCCTACTTCGACGTCG
>JAJYPY010000224.1 GCA_021794995.1 Actinomycetes bacterium
CGGTGGATGCAATCCCAAGACCCTGCCCGGATGGCCTGCTGCCAGGACATTCTCGCCATCCCCGCGAAAAGACAGCCCCAAGCGGCGGTGAACCACCTGAGCGTCGAGCAGACTCGCCTCCTGCTCGCGCACCCCGACCGATCCACCCGGCGGGGGCGGCGTGACGCGACCTTGCTCGCCACCCTCTACGACACCGCAGCGAGGGTCCAAGAGCTCGCCGACCTCACCGTGCGCGACATCCGGCTCGAAGCACCGGCCATGGCGGCCTTGACCGGAAAGGGCAACAAGACCCGCCACGTGCCCCTCGGCGACAACACGGCAGCACTGCTCGAGGCCTACCTGGCCGAACAGCATCTCGATGGCCCCGGCCACGACGATGCCGCGGTGTTCGTCAACCAGCACGGTCGAAAGCTCAGCCGCGGCGGCATTGCCTGGATCATCGCCAAGTACCAGGCCATGACTGGTGATCCGGTGCTCGCCAATGCCGAGCTCAGTCCTCACGTGCTGCGCCACAGCAAGGCCATGCACCTCTACGACGCGGGCGTCCCGCTGCCTTACATCCGCGACATCCTCGGCCATGTCGACCTGTCCACGACCGAGATCTACGCCCGCGCCTCGACCGAAGCCAAGCGCAGAGCCCTCGAAGCGGTCTATGTCGACATCGTCTCTGATGACCTGCCCGAGTGGAACCAGGACGCCGGACTGCTCGACTGGCTTGCCGCGCTCTGAACTTTCAATTAAACCCCTGACCTCGTTCAGGCGGCCTTCTTGACCGCCGGATAGCGCGTTCTCGGGGGTTTGCGGGTCCCTTTGGGGCGTCCCGGCCCAGGCGTCCGGGATTTCGGTGGCAAGGCGGGCGTGCCGAGCGTTGCACGCAGTCGTCGAAATCCTCGCCGCACCCGGCATGGGCTGAGCTTCGTCGGGTCGCACGATCGCTCCCAGGGGAGCCGGAGGTCGCCGACGAGTCCGCGGGCCAATCGGAGCTCGGTGTAGGCAGCCACGACGAGCCAGGTCCAACGGTCGGCCTGGTCCGGCGTGCAGAGCTGGGGCGTCGTCCAGCCGAGGGTCCCCTTCACGAACCGGAATGCATGTTCGATGTCGAATCTGCGCAGGTAGGCGCGGAAGCATCGTTCGAGGTCCGCCTCGCCGGGCCCGGACCACCACAACCACAGCGTCTTGTCGGCGCGGCCACAGGGCTTGGGGAGGTGCTCGACGTCGACGCGGATGACGGTGCCGCGCACGATCGGCAGTTCGCTCGATCCCTTCCGCCGGCCCCGGCCATGCAGTTTCGGGTGCAGCCCTCGCCAGGCCCGGACGCGCACTGCTCCATAGGAGGGGTCCGTGAGCACGAGCTCGTTGTCGGGTGGCGTCCAGGTCGCCTCGTCGGAGAGCACGAAGCGCTTCCCGTGGCGGGCCGGCCGTCCCCGAGCGCCGTCTTCGCGCACGGCGGGGTCGTGATGAAAGACCCGGCTCGAGGAGATGCGCACGAGAACCTCGCAGCGCTCGTCCTTCAGCTCCTCTGCGAGGGCGGTGCCGTCATAGCCGGCGTCGAACACGAACAGCGGCACCTCCCGGTCGGCCGGCAGCAGCCCGACGAGCCGGCGTACCTGGTCGATGGTCGCTCGGGTCGCGTGCATCTCCGGGCTGAGGCGCACAACGTCAGCCGGTGCGGTCCACGAGTCCTTGGCCCAGTCGAGTTGGCTGATCCACTGGTAGCTCCACCCCGCCACGATCGGCTGGCCGGCCGAGTGGCGCGAGGCCGAGTAGTGAAAGCCGCGCTCGGGGCTGCACTCGGCGTCACAGCGCGCCCAGGTGGAGGCGTCGACGGCGAAGACCAGCGGCCACTCACCGGGAAGGTGCGCGACCAACAGCGCGCGCAGCGCTTCCTCGTCGACCCGTCCCCTTGCGAGGGACTTGTAGAGGCTGCCGTGACTTCTCGAGAACTCCGGCTCCAAGGAGAGCGAGGGAACCGAGTGCACCGGGCCGCTCGCACCCAACAGCGCGTCGGTGAGCTCGAAGAGGGCGTCGCCCCAGCGGGTGAGCGCGGCGTACAACGCCGAACGGAACTCGACCAGCTCGCTGTCTCCCCGCTGCACCACCATGGTGCGAGTATGACTACTCTCAGACACCCCGCGTGGGATACTCGTTCAGGAAACTCAGATGGCAACGAAGCGCACGACCCAACGCCTCGATCGCTACGAGCGCCGCTACCGCGCGCTGGCGCACGAGCTCGCTGGTATCGGCTACATCACCCAGGGGAGCCTGGCCCCGCGCTTCACCCGTTGCGGGAAACCCACTTGCGCCTGCCGGGCGGACCCGCCCAAGCTCCACGGCCCCTATTGGCACTGGAGCACGAAGGTGAATGGCAAGACCGTCAACCGACGTTTGAGCGACCGAGACGCCGAGCTCTACACCGGCTGGATCGAGAACGACCGACGGGCCCGGGAGCTCCTCGCCGAGATGCGAGCGGTCGCGGCAGAAGCCACCGCGTTGCTGCTCGAGGATCGGTCGGCGTAGGGCATCAGGGGTTTAATTGAAAGCTGAAGACCCTGCGTTATGTGCAGTGCTCGGCTCCGGTCCCAGTCCTCACCAGGACTGATGGGTCAACGCTGCGCATAACCCAGCGCTGCTCATAGGGGGCATCGGTCTCGCCGTTGCTCGCCAACGTGTACCT
>JAJYPY010000225.1 GCA_021794995.1 Actinomycetes bacterium
TAGAACGCCTGAAGCGACGGTGATCGCTTGAAGATCTGAGTCTTATTTCTCGAAGAACTCCATACCCCCACGGCCGTAGTGGTGAACCACAGATCGGGCACTTCAAGAGCCCTGTTTTCAGCTCTGCCTCGACAGCGTCTTTGTCAGTAGATACGATAAGCACAGCGGAACTCCGGTTTCGTCAGGAAGAGTCCACTCGTAGTCTTTTTACTCGATTGCGCGAGTGGGCTCTTGCGCGTACAGGTCAACTAATAGTTGTCCACGTACCCCCAATTCGCCAAACCAAAGTCCGCCAGATCCCATCCCTATCGATTGTGACGCCGCCAAGGTGATCACCAAATCATGCTCATGCTCAATGGCGGCAAACAGTCCTTCGATGATCAATTAAGGTGGCGTCTAACACCGGTCGAGAGGGTCAGCCGGTACCGCTTGTCCTGCTCCTCGATCACCGAGCACGCTTCTCGGACCCGCTGCGCGACTCGGCGCTTACGTGAGGACCAGCTGAGCTGGAGCACCTGGGCAATGGAGGGCATGGACGGCGCCGGTCTCGCGATGGAGCCCTCTGGCGCGAAGAGCGAGTACCGCCACCCTCGCCCGAGGTTCTCGGACTCAAGGAAGCTCCAGAGCCGTCCAGCGACTTCGTCCTCGGCACAGATCGCCTCCCAGGTCGGCGCGTGGAGGAATGTGACGCTCCCCTCCTGGAGGAGCGAGGCGACCGCCTCGCTGAGTTTGACCCAGCCCTTCCCACCGCCGCGGGTGGTGACGAGGTAGCTGTCGATGAGCCCCCAGCCGAGCACGGTCTCGTTGCCGTCGGCGTGGCGAAGCGCCGACTCGAACGTGACACTGCGCAGCCGACCGAGCGACGCCCGGACGAGCGAACGCTGCTTGCCGCCGAGCATCTCGTGACCGACGGCACTCGCCGCGTCGCCCAGGCTGAAGGGCACCTGTCGGGACGCCGGGCAACCGGTTCGGATGTAGCTCGTCGTCAGATGGGCGAAGAGCCGTTGGTCGGTCGTCGTCAGGGTGCGGTCCTCCACCTTGCGGAAAGGATGGCCGAACAGGATCGGGGTGACGACGGTCTCACCGTCGGCGCTTCGTGGTCGTGCGTGCCAGATCGGGGCGCGTGCGAGGTTCGTCTCGTGGCCGAGAGTGCTCCGGCCCTTGGCGAGGATCGTCGTCGTGATCGTGGGGGGAGTCGTAAGCGGTTCGTTCATCGGAGACCTGTATGGCTGTATTGCTGCACATCAAGTCATGCAGCAATACAGATATGCGGATGGCTATATCAAGGTTGTGTGCGAAGCAGCCCGCGGACCTCTTCGGCAAAGACGGGGTCGTGCTCAATGCGGTCGAGCAGGAGCCGTATGATGGTGCTCACATCGCTGTCGGTCGCAAGGGCGAACTGGCGGATGAAGCGATGCTGAGCCTTCGGCATGTTGATGGTGAATCGCTGAATCGGTGACGTCTCTTGACGGGACTCGACCGGTGGCCGAGCGACCGGCTCGGCGGGGGTGGCCGGACGGGAACCCGCGGCGGTGGCGGCGAGGCGTGCGGCAAGGTCACTTGCCTTCGGGGTCACGCCGCCACCGCCTGGCGTAGCAGCTCGTCGAGGACGGCCCCGTAGCGGTGACCCTCCGGAGGGACGAGCCCGAAGCCGGTGACGTACGCCTCCAGAAGCGGGATCTCCGCCTCGACGACCGGCACCCCAAGCTCAGCAAGGGTCCCCCGGGCGAGACGACTCTTCCGGGTGTTGGAGCGCACCCGGGTGAGGAGCACCCGGATGGTCGGGGCGTTCAGCCGTTCGACCGCCGCGATCAACTCGATCGTCGGTCGGAGCCGGTTGATGTCCATGAGGCTCGGAGCCAGCGGCACGAGCACGTCGGTTGCCGCCAGGATCGCGCTGCGCACGATGGCGTCGTGCCCAGGCGGCGTGTCGATGATCACGTGGTCGTAGCCACGCGTCTGCTGTCCGAGCCGACGGTGCAGGTCGTCACCCGCGTCGGTGACGCAAGTGAAGGGACACTCGTCTCCCATGAGTACCGCCCACTCGGTCGCAGACCCCTGTGGGTCCGCGTCGATCAGGAGCGTCCGGCCCTGGCGTCCGAGACCAGCCGCCAGATGCACGGCGGTCGTCGTCTTCCCTGTTCCTCCCTTGAGGTTCGTGATGGCAAGTCGCATGTGTTGGCACCTACTACAAGTACGGATATGCAGACGCCCATATGACTGTGTTGCTGCATATGCAGACGTCAGCTTTTGCATATATCAATATCGGCAGTGCGGTCCGGATTGTCAATCACGTTGTGACATCCGCCGGAAGGCGAAGACGATCTCTGTCACCGTCACCAGCCACCGGTGGCATCCGGGACCGACGGGCGCCCAGGATGCGGACGGTGTCACGGTGTCACGGGGTCCCCCAGCGGCGCGCTCGCAGGCGCTGCCATGGCATCCGCAGGCGGTCGAGCCGGAGCCCTTGGGGGCTTGACGGAAGCTCCCGTTTGGCGGACGATGGGTGTCCAATGGACTATACAAGTCGATTGGACAGGGAACGACCGAGCCCTGCCCCCGCAGATTGCCTGTTTTGCAACGTGAAACTGCCACCTGTGCCCTTTGTCGATTGGACACCTTCCGAGCCCGCACCGCACCCGCACTTCAGATCGG
>JAJYPY010000226.1 GCA_021794995.1 Actinomycetes bacterium
CCCCGTGATGCCCGACCCGACGACCCGATACCCGACGACCCGACACCAGACGACCCGACACCAGACGACCCGATACCCGACGACCCCCACCGTGTTCCGCCCGCTGCCCCCCGACGTCGACTTCGCGGCCCTCGAGGAGGCGGAGCTCGCGCGCTGGCGCGCACAACGCGTCTTCGAGCGTTCCGTCGAGTCCCGCAAGGGTGCCCCGCCCTGGGTCTTCTACGAGGGCCCCCCGACGGCCAACAACCGCCCCGGCATCCACCACATGTGGGCACGCGTCTACAAGGACCTCTTCTGCCGCTACCGCACCATGCGCGGGTACCTGGTCGAGCGCCGCGCGGGGTGGGACACCCACGGCCTCCCGGTCGAAGTCGAGGTGGAGAAGCGCCTCGGCCTGACGGCCAAGCGCCAGATCGAAGACGAGGTCGGGATCGGCGAGTTCGTCCGGCTCTGCCGCGAGGCGGTCGTCTCCTACGTCGAGGACTGGAAGACGCTCACCGAGCGCATCGGCTACTGGACCGACCTCGACGCCGCCTACTGGACGTTCGACCGGAGCTACATCGAGTCCGTCTGGTGGCTCTTGCGCCAGCTCTACGACAAGACACTGCTCTACGAGGACACCAAGGTCGTCCCGTACTGCCCGCGCTGCGAGACGGCGCTCTCGAGCCACGAGCTCGGCCAGCCCGAGGTCTACACCGATGAGCAGGACGAGTCCGCCTACGTGCGGTTCTCTTTGGTGGGCCCCGTCCCCGGACCCCTCGACGGCGCGGTGGCCCTCGTCGTGTGGACGACGACCCCGTGGACGCTCCTTTCCAACACCGGTGTCGCCGCGCACCCCGACGTCGACTACGTGGTGGTCGACGGGCTCGTCGTCGCGGAGCCGCTCGCCGACGAGGTGCTCGGGGAGGGCGCGCGGTTGCGGGCCTCCGCGCGGGTGCACGGGCGCGAGCTCGAGGGCCTCCGCTACCGCCGCCCCTTCGACGCGGTCGCCCTCCCCGCCGCAGGGGACCCGGCCAAGGGATGGCGGGTCGTGCTGGCGGACTTCGTCACGACGGACGAGGGCACCGGGCTCGTCCACCTCGCGCCGGCCTTCGGCGAGATCGACCGCGTCGTCGCGCGCCGAGAGGGGCTGCCCACGCTGAACCCGGTCGGTCCCGACGGCCGGTTCACCGCCGCGGCGGGGGAGCCGTTCGCCGGGCAGCCGGTGCGCGAGACGAACGGCCTCGTGAACGACGGGCTCGAAGCCGGGGGCCTCCTCCTGCGCCGCCACGACTTCACGCACTCCTACCCGCACTGCTGGCGGTGCCGCACCGCCCTCATCTACTGGGGCAAGCCCAGCTGGTACGTGGCGACCTCGTCCAAGAAGCGCGACCTGCTCGCCGCCAACGCCAAGGTGGAGTGGCACCCCGCCACCATCAAGGAGGGCCGCTTCGGCGAGTGGCTCGAGAACAACGTCGACTGGGCGCTCTCGCGCGACCGCTACTGGGGCACGCCGCTGCCGATCTGGCGCTGCGACGAGGGGCACGTGCGTTGTGTCGGCTCGATGGCCGAGCTCGCGAGCCTGGCCGACCGGGATCTCTCGGACGTCGACCCGCACCGGCCCGCGATCGACGAGGTCACCTTCGGCTGCCCCGAGTGCGCGGCGATCGCCGGCGCCGAGGCGGCGGCGGGGGCGGCGACCGGGCTGGTCATCTCCGAGCTCGAGGTCGCCACGATGCGGCGCGTGCCCCCGGTCATCGACGCGTGGTTCGACTCGGGCTCGATGCCCGCCGCGCAGGTCGGCTACCCCCACCAGCAGGGGTCCACGCAGGCGCTGGCCTTCCCGGCCGACTTCATCGCCGAGGGGATCGACCAGACCCGCGGCTGGTTCTACTCGCTGCTCGCGGTGAACGACCTCGTGTTCGGCGAGGCGCCGTACCGCCACGTGATGTGCCTCGGGCACATCGTGGACGCCTCGGGGCGCAAGATGTCCAAGTCCGTCGGCAACGTCATCGACCCGTGGGAGCTCATCGACGCGCACGGTGCGGACCCGGTGCGCTGGTGGATGTTCTCGCAGGGCTCGCCGTGGACGCCCACGCGCGTGGACATGGGCGCGATCGAGACGTCGGTCCGCGAGACGCTCCTCACGCTGTGGCACACGGTGAGCTTCTTCACGACGTACGCGTCGCTGAACGGCTTCTCGCCGGGGGACCCGGCGGTGCCGGCGGTCCGCACACGCGCGACGCTCGATCGTTGGGCGCGCTCGCGGGTCATGTCCACGGTCCGTGCGGTGACCGCGGCACTGGACGCCTACGAGCCGCTCGACGCCGCCGGGGCGCTCGGGCGCCTGGTCGACGACCTGTCGAACTGGTACGTGCGGCGCAGCCGCCGGCGGTTCTGGCGGACCGACCCCGACGCGCCGGCCTCGGATGCGCTTGGCGCCCAGGCGACCCTCTACGAGGCGCTCGTCGCGGTCTCCCTCATGCTGGCGCCGTTCTGCCCGTTCGTCGCGGACCGCCTGTGGCGCGAGCTCGGCGGCCCGGCCGCGGGCGGCTCCGTTCACCTGGAGGACTGGCCGGTGCTCGACGAGTCCTCGATCGACCTCGCCCTCGAGGCGCAGATGGCGCTCGCCCGCCGGCTCACCTCCCTCGGGCGGGCCGCGCGCAGCGAG
>JAJYPY010000227.1 GCA_021794995.1 Actinomycetes bacterium
ATGGCGACGGACGGATGGCGACGGACGGATGGCGACGGCCGGATGGCGACGGACGGCAGCGGCGTCTGCTCACACGGCGTCTGCTCACACGGCGACTGCTCACACGGTGTCTGCGCTCCCGACGCGGTCGCGGGTTCCCCGTTCCGCACTGGTGACAGCACTGGTAACATGGGGACGCCGAGTCGCAAGCCGTCCTCTCTCCTAGGGCGCGCCGCTCGACGGACTAGTCAAAGGAGCGCATTGTTGCCAGGTCGCCCCGGCACCCGCCAAGACATCATTGACTTCCTCTCGACGAACGGGCCGATCAGGGATTCGCGGGGAAGAGCGACTGCTGCTCTCAAGCAAGCTGTTGGCTACGAGGGGAACGACGGCGCCTTCATCCAGATCGTCTCGGCCATGGCACGGGCCGGTCAGATCGATCGTGCCGTCAAGGGAAAGCGCACCTACGAGCTCCGCCTTCCGAACGCCGCCGACAACCAGGCGAGCGTGTCCCCGGCACCGACTCGCGCGCAGGCGTCGCCTGCTCCTGTGACGGTCTCGCCGGAACGTGCGGGTTCCGCGGTCTCGCCGGAACGTGCGGATTCAAGCGTCGGCACCGTCGGCACTGAGGGCATCGATTACGACGAGCTCGCGGCGGTTTTGCTCGCCCGCGTGACGCGGCTCATCTCGGACTCCGAGCACGGCGCTGGCCCAGCCGGCTGGACGAAGCGCAGGCTGGAGCGGCTCGAGACGAGAAGCGCCGTGACCGAGCGAGAGCTTGCCCGCGCCAGGGCCGACCTGAAAGAGGTCGAAGCTGAACGTGACGACCTGAGGTCCCGGCTCGAGGCTGCGGAGCACAACTTGAGCGTCCTGTCGGAGCGGCATCGTCCGAGCGCTGGCCAGACCCCAGCCAGGCGGGCAGCTCGTCACCTGGGGACCGAGGACCGCGCGCTCCTGCACCGGCTCACGGGCCAGCAGCGAGAGGAACCTCCTTCGCAGAGCGCCGGTTGAGCGCTTAACCTCGATCCACCGCGTAACCCCGTGAACTGAACCAACGCGCATCCGCGGAAAGTGCCTCCCCACCTGGGAACATGGTCGTTGCGAACACGCCATTTTCCGACAGGATCAAGGAGGCACTTCCAGTGAGGCCAGTATCGCACGGCATCGACCGCGTCGAGGTGACCTTCGACGAGCCCGGTCTCGTGGCCAACGCCGGACTCTTGCTCGTCGCGACGCTCGTGAAGCGCCTCGACCTCGAGGCGGTCATCGACACCACGGTGCGCATTCCTTCCAAGCTCGGAGGCTTTGCACCCGGGCGCAAGGTGCTCACTCTCGTGCACGCCATGGTCGCCGGCGCCACCCACATCGACCACGCCGACGTGTTGCGTGCCGGAGCGACCGGAACGGTCCTCTCTCACCGGGTGATGGCGCCGTCGACCTTGGGCACCTTCCTGCGGGCGTTCACCTTCGGTCATGTCCGCCAGCTCGAGGCGGTCGTCGGTGAGGCCCTGCGGCGAGCCTGGAGCGCCATGACCCTGCCTTCGCGTCTCGTCGTCGACGTGGACTCGACCATCTGTGAGGTGGCGGGCAAGAAGAAGGCGGGTGCGGCCTACGGCTACACCAAGGTCTTGGGGCTGCACCCACTGCTGGCGACGCGCGCAGACACCGGCGAGCTGCTCCATGCCCGGCTGCGCAAGGGGTCGGCAAACACCCAACGGGGCGCCAAGCGCTTCGTCGAAGAGCTGGTCGCCCGGCTGCGCCGGGCGGGGGCGACGGGCACCCTCGTCATGCGCTTCGACTCGGGGTTCTGGTCGAAGGATCTTCTGTCGACGCTCGAGCGCCTCTCGGTGTCCTACACCATGGCCGTGCGGGCGAACACCAAGGCCATCGCCCAGGTCATCGCCACCATCGCCGAAGAGGACTGGGTCCCAATCGCTTACCCACAAGGTGGCGAGGCCGCCGTCGCCGAGACGACCTACAAGGGAAGGCGCCTCGTCGTCCGGCGCACCCGGCTCTTGGGGCCCGAGGCCACGCTGTGGCCGGACTGGCGTCACTTCGCATTCCTCACCGACCTGACCGCCAGTGCCCTCGAGATCGACGCCTTCCATCGCGAGCGGGCCCAGGCAGAGCTCGACATACGAGACCTGAAAGAGGGGGCGGGCATGGAGCACTGCCCGTCGGGAAGCTTCGCTGCCAACGGCGCCTGGCTCCAGTGCGCCGTCCTGGCCCACAACCTGCTTCGCTGGACCCAGGTCTTGGGCGGTCTCCACGATCACGACGACCACCGTCCGGCCGTCGCTCGGACCATCCGCACGCGCTTCGTCTCGCTGCCCGGTCGGCTCGTCAACCGCTCGGGGACGCCGACGCTGCGTGGACCGAGCCACTGGCCGTGGCAGGTGCCGTTCACCACCGCGCTCTCGAACCTGCGTGCCCTTGCGGTCGCCGTCACCTGAAGCGTCGCTACGCGGTCGGCGCAGCCGCAGACGACCCGCATCAGTGCGCTGACATCCCGCCGACCACAAGAGCCTCTGGTCGGCGACGCCCACGCTCGGCGCCGGCACGCGCTTCAGCGGCGAGAACGGTTCCTGTGCGACCGCCCGGTCATCGGCATGTAGTCAGCCGGGGTTACGCGGTGGATCGAGGCTGAAGGCTCGGGAGCGACGCGCC
>JAJYPY010000082.1 GCA_021794995.1 Actinomycetes bacterium
CGATGACCGCCCGTCGGAGGCGAGGAATGGCGGCATCGCGAGACAACACGACCACCGGCCTTCGGCCAATGTCGGGAAGCTCACACCACCAGACGTCGCCCCGAGCGGGTAACGAGCTCATGACGCGCCAGCCGCAGCCCGGAACGATGCGGGATCACCCCACTCGTCGTCTTCGTCAAGTGGGTGGTTGTCGTAGGAGGCGTACGCTGCGTCGACTTCGGCGGCACGGTGTCGAGCCGGCTACCTCGCGGTTCTCCGACCTGGATCGCACGTTGGCCCAGGTCGGCTGCTCGTGCGGACACACCACGACATGCCCATGAAGAGCCCGCCTGGCCGGGCGCGACGAGAGTGATGACGTCGTCGCCTCAGGACGTGAGGTGCCATGACGACACGGCGGGCAGCGACGCCGGCGAAGGCCGTACGTGCCGGCCCGAGGAGCGCGTCTCAAGTGCTCCCTCGTAGAGGAGCGGCCAAGAGGTGAACCCCAGCCCAGGCACCGCGCGCGTACTCTCGGGTCGAGACGATGGAGCCCACGTGAAAGAGCACAGCCCATGAAGAGCCTTGGAAAGCTCGTCGCCGCGATGCGCCCGTTCGAAACCATCGGAGCCAGCGCAGCGTCGCACGGCGGGTGTCCACCCGGATGCGGCGCACAGCGCTGGCACGCTGCCAGGTTGCGACGCGCGGGTGCCGGGCTCGTGCGTGTGCTAGGGGCCGGGGCACTCGTCGCCGCTGCGGCCCTCGCACTGGGTGCCGCTCGGTCTCCCACTGCTGGGGCATCTCCCGCTGGTGGGACCGTCACCGTCTCGCCCGGCTCTGGACCGGTCGGCACCGTCGTCCACGTGCTCGGCCACGTCGCACCAGCGTGCATGCCGAGCTCTCGGACCGCCGAGGTGACGCTCGAGCGCGTCGGGCAGACACGCGTCGGCGGCGTGGAGAGCATGTGGACGCGCATCGAGCCGGACGGCTCCTTCGACCTCGAATACCGGGTGCCCACCACGATCGGCGGCGCCGCCACCCGCGGTCTGTTCGCCTATGCGGTGCGCGAGGGCACATACCAGTTCCAGTTCTCGACCGACGCAGCGACATGCGCGCTTTCGTCCACCGGCATCTTCCGGGTCACCGGACCAGCCAGGCCGGGCGCCAACTCCTTCGTCGGCATTGCGTCGACCCCCGACGGCGAGGGCTACTGGCTCGCCCAAGCCGGCGGTGGCGTGTACAGCTTCGGGGACGTCGGCTTCTACGGCTCGTTACCCGGGATCGGCGTGCGACCAGCCCAGCCCGTCGTGGGTATCGCGTCCACCCCCGACGGCAAGGGGTACTGGCTCGTGGGCGCCGACGGCGGGGTGTTCGCCTTCGGTGACGCCGGCTTTTACGGCTCACTGCCGGGTCTGCACATCTCACCGAACGCGCCGGTGGCAGGCATCGCGTCCACCCCGGACGGCAAGGGCTACTGGCTCGTGGGCGCCGATGGCGGGGTGTTCGCCTTCGGCGACGCCACCTACCAGGGGCGCCAGACACCGGCATTCGCTCCCTACGAGTCGATTGCGCCACTCGCTGGGGGGCACTACGCCGTGGCGTCGGCCAATCCGGGAGCCATCTGGGACGAACCGTCGAACACCAAGGTCTCGACACTGGCGACGCAAGGGGACTTCCCCCTGGCGGCCTCGATCAGCGGCGCGGCCGTCACGCCGACAGGGAAGGGCGCCTGGCAGGTCGGCCTCGACGGCGGGGTGTTCGCCTTCGGCACGGCGCCGTTCGAAGGGTCGCTGCCGGGGATCGGAGTCATCCCCAACACACCGATCGTGGGCATCGCATCCACCCCGGACGGCCAGGGCTACTGGCTCGTGGGCGCCGATGGCGGCGTGTTCGCCTTCGGTGACGCCGGCTTTTACGGCTCGGTCGTCTGAGCCGCTTCGCGTTCTCGGGGCGACGCCACCCGGGCGCACGTCGAGGGAAGGTGCGCTCGACGCGTCGGTCCCGCTCGAGTGGTGCTCGCTTGAACGGCAACTACCTGGCACCACTCGAATTTCCCGTCAGGTCACCGATGGTGAGCGCGTCTTTGAAGCCGTCGCCGATGTGGACGATCCCCGTGACGACGTCCGCCGACTGGTCCTTCAGCGTCTGGATGAGGCGCTGATCGAGCCACCCCAGCCCGCCAGCTGAGTGGTGGCCGGCTACGGGCAGGTTCCCGGTGATGCCACGCCGTTGGTGATGTACACGGCGCAGAACATGCCGTCGTCGCCGGCCGCATTGTTCACCCCCATGGCGTTCAACATCCCGGACCGCGCGTTTGTGTTCTCCATGTTGGCGGCGCCGATCAAATGGTTGGGCGTCGGATTGGGCGCGGCGGCCGCGGATCCGGCGCCGACAAACGCGGCGCCGGCGATGGCAACGGCGGGGACCGCGGCGAGCAGGACGTTGATCGGTTTCATGGGTGCTCTCCTCCGTGTGTCGGGGCGACAGAGACCGCCAGCTGTAGGACCGGCTGACGTGTCCGGTCCCGCTCGGCCCGGGTGCCAAGGGCTCGCACGTCGGAACCGAAGCTGGCCGGGTTGAACGCCCAGCCTTCGAAGATGACAGCTGCGGTCTGATTGACCGTCCCGAGTGCGACGCTCGTTACCCGAGGGAGGGCGAGCGCCGAGATGGCCGCCGCACCGATTGGTACGTCGGCCTGCTCTGGCGAGTCGAGCAGCACCAGCAACGCCATCGAGATCTCACCGTAAGGGTGTTGCTCGGCGGGATCATCCGGCACCTCCCTCACCTTTTTTGGTCAGGATCGCCGCCAGTTCGGCACGGTTGCGAGCACCGAGCTTCGCCAGGATGTGCGAGACGTGACGTTCGACGGTCTTGCGGGAGAGGAACAGGGATCTGGCGATCTCCGGGTTGGTTGCTCCTCTGGCCACGGCATCGGCGACCTCATGCTCTCGTTCACTGAGTGCCGTCATCGAGACCGTCGGGCCTCGACGCCAGGTGCGGACACCCAGGCCGCGTAGTCCTGCCATGGCAAGCTCCCGTTCGCTCTGCGCGCCCATCTCTTCCGCTTCGCGGGCTGCCCGCCTGAAGGCTTCGACACTTTGCGCCGCGTCGATGTGCGACAGCACCGCCGCATGGTCCAGGTCGATCCACAGCCGCATCAACCTGTAACCGACATCTTCGGCTTCTTGGGCAGCCTTCGCGAACAGGGCGATGCTCGTGTCCGGGTCGTGACGGGCGGTGATCAGTGCGTCGACGTAATCCCGGTGGGCTGCTGACCCGCCCGGGGCTGGATCCGGGTGGGAAGTGTCCCACCGTCCCAACGCTTCTTCGGCGGCACCGACCGGTCCGACGCGCGCCAAGGCTTCCGCGGAATCGAGGACCGACTCCCAGAGGCAGCGCGCGCAGCCGGCGACCTCGGCGTCCGTCGCCATATCTTCGATCCAGCCATGCAGCGGACGGCTGCCGGGGGTCCAGAACCGGCCGACAAGTCCCACATGGATGGCCCGAATGAGCAGCCGGAAGTGGGCGTCGGACTCGGCAGCGATCAGACGCTCGATGGCGTCGACGTTCGACTGCCAGTCGGTACGGCTGGCTTCGATTCCGTGTGCAACCGCCTGCAGCTGGGGCAAGGTGAAACGGCGTGGTGCGCCAACTCGCTCGGCCAGCGCGATGGCCTGGCGCATCACCGTCGACGCCTCGTCGAGGCGACCGAGGTGGTGAGAGATCCAGCCCACCCAGTGGGTGGCTTCCACTTCGAGGCTCGGCATGGTCAACCGGTGGGACTCCTCGAGGGCGCGCTTCGCCCGTGGCTCTGCTGCACGCGGGAGACCTTCGAACTGGAGCATTGAGAAGATGCTGTCCGAGGCCGCTGCAAGGACCTCTGCCGCGTCGCGTGCTCCTTGTTGGATCAAGTCGGCACAGTGGCGGACCGTCGTGGCGTCGGCTCGACGGATGGCCGCATCGAGTTGGGCCCGGAGAGCTTTGACGTACGCAGCGGACTCGCGGTCGCCGAGCTGGCTGATCCCTCCTGCCTGCTCGACCAGGCTCTCGGATGCGGCCTTGACCCTGTCGACGAGCGGCTGCGCCTCCGCCACTCGGCCTTCCAGCCACAGGAGTGACTGCACGTCGAGGCAGTCGGCGTCGATCTCGAGCACCCGATCGCGATCGCCGAGGGCACGAGCGGAGGCAGACCACGCGTGGATATCGACGGGTCGGCCGAGCTTGAACGCTGCTGCTCCCGCCGCCAGTGCGGCGTCAGCGCGCGCTGACCCAGATCCAAGGCGATCCGCGAGGATCGACCAGCGCTCGAATGCTGCTGCCCAATCCCCGATCTCCGACGCGAGACCGGCGATCTCCTTCTGAAGTGCGACCCCCGACATCCCGCCGTCCCGGTCCGCGATCTCAGCGACCACCCTCAGCCCTTCCCTGCCGATGAGCCGTCGTTGAGGAGACCGGGCGATTCGAAGGGCCAGGTCGTGAGGATCCAGCCTCGACGCCACCCGGTGCTCCAGCGCGCGCAGAAGCTCACGAATATCATCGCCCGCCGACGCTTCGAGCCACTGGGCGAGGCGCGTGTGCATCCGCACGTGTTCCTCTTCGCCAAGCTCCGGCAACGCTGTCTCGCGTATGAGGTCGTGGGCGATCCACACGACGCCGCCGTCCTGAAGCACCAGGGCCCGGTTCACGAGCGCCAGCGTGGCACTGACCACCCGTGCTTCGGTCCAATCCAGCACCTCCCCGATGCCTTCGATGCCCAGCGGCTGCGCAGCCACCAGCAGGAGCGCGAACACCGCTGCCGGGTCTGGGGCCAGGCTGGCGCGCCGGCTCTGGATGAGATGCTGCGGGGTCCGTCGCGTGTCGTTGTTGGATCCCATGTCAGCGGCGAACGCGGTCAACCAGAAGGGGGAACCGGAAGCTCTGCGCCACAAGTCGGCCGCGCGCTCGGGTGCAACGCCAGGCGCCAGCGCGGTGAGCAGGTCGATCCCGGCTCGTTCATCGAGGGGTCCAAGTGCGACGTACGCGAATCGATCTGGGGGAAACGCGGCGGCGAACTGCGTGGCGAAAGAGGCCGATCCTGGCGCGGGTCGGCTGGCGCACATCACGAAAAGGGGAGCGTCGGCGCTGATCGCCGCCACGACCAGATAGAGCAGGAGGGCGAGGGTCTGCCGATCCATCCATTGCAGGTCATCTGCGACGATCGCAAGCGGGCCCATCCGAAGCACGCAACGAAACGCCGTCTCGAACAAGCGCACAGAGTCGGGGGACATCGCGGTCCCGGCATCACCCACCAAGAGCGCGTCGAGTCGCGCGCCGACGTCGGGCACCCCGGCCAACTCCCGCAGGAGGCCACCAGCCGCCCAGAGGGCCACCTCGCTCGCCTCTCGTAGCCTTGGATCCGCACGAAGGGCAACGCCAGCGTTCCCACCAGCTCACCCAGGAGACGCGACTTCCCAACCCCCGGTGTGCCGACGACCATGCCCCCCGCTGGACCCCGGCTTGCGGCCGCGCACGCGAGCCCACCAAAGAGGGACAATTCCGCCGACCGACCGACGAACGGGCTCGCCGATTTCCCCGCTCCCACCAGGTGAACGCTACTGGAGATCAGTCGCCCAAGCTCTTCCGTGGGGGCGCGAAATGCGACGACGCGGCACCTCGTGTGCAAAAGTTCCGCGGCGCAGCGTTGGAGGTGCACCGACACCCGCGCAGCGGTGGTGGACGAACGCTCCCCTGAGATGTGCGAACCCACTCGGGCGGGGATCGGTCGGGGTCCCCCCGCTCCAGCGAGCGCCACCCGGAGGGACCGCCCGGCCATGCTCCGTCACGCCAACCCACCTCGCCGCCGACGAGATCGACCCCGTCTTGACGCCGTTGCGCACAGTCTCCCCCGCCGAGCCCGTCCCCCTCCGCCACCACGCCCGACATATCGGTCTGGCAGACGTTGGGGCCGCAGAGGGCGCGCAGCGAGACGGCTCGGCGCCCGGATCCGGTCAGCCGGTCCGACGCTTGTCGTGGTGCCGTGCCTCGAGGGCGCGCAGCTTCCAGAGGCGCTGCGCCTCGCGGCGCGCGACGGGATCGTGCTGACGGCGATCGGCATGCGACTCGCGCGAGAGCTTGCGGAAGCTCGCAAGCCGTCCCGGCTCGAGCCTCCCGCGCGCGAGCGCGTCGGTCACCGCGCATCCAGGCTCGGTCTCGTGGCGGCAGTCGCGGAAGCGGCACTCCCGCGCCATGGCGTCGATCTCGGGGAACACGTCGTCCAGGTCGACGTCCCCCACGAGCGCAATGCTCCGCACACCGGGGGTGTCGATCAGGACACCGCCACCGGGCAGGCAGAGCAGCTGACGAGAGGACGTGGTGTGCCTGCCGCGGCGGTCACCGGCTCGCACGCTCCCGGTGGCCTGCACGGCCTCGCCCAGCAGCGCGTTCACGAGCGTCGACTTCCCGGCCCCCGATGGCCCGAGGAGGACGCCCGTCCGACCCGGTCCGATCTCGCCAAGGAGGTCGCCGAGCCCCTCTCCGCTCTGCGCGCTCGTCCCGATGCACGTGACGCCGGTGAGGCGTGTCCGCAGGCGTCCGAGCGCAGCGGTGTCGAGGTCGGCCTTGGTCAGCACGACGAGTGGGCGCGCACCGCTGTCCCAGGCGACCGCGAGCTCGCGCTCCACCCGTGACGCGCTGCACCTGTCGGCAGGAGCCGTGATGACGACGACGTCCACATTGGACGCGAGCACCTGGGTACCGGACTGGGCACCGCTCTGCGCCGGGTCGGCGCGCGTGACGGCCGACCAGCGCGGCAGCACGTGGTGGAGCGCGTCGTGTCCGGCGGCCACCCAGTCTCCGACGGCGACCGGTCCTTCGGACCGCAACGTGCACTCCGAACCGTCAGCGCGGACGATCACCGCCGCGCCCCGCTCGACGCGTACGACACGGGCCGGAAGGAGGTCCGGGTCGCCGACGTCGCCCCACAGGGCCCGCACGCGCTCGGACCAACCGTACGGGACGAGCGCTTCGAAGAGAGATGTCGACATGGAAGGTCCTCTGGTGGGGGCTTGCTCCCGCTCGACGATGGTCGGCGACGGATCGCATCCGGTGGTGCGTGCGCCCGTGCGAACGCTAGCGCACGCACCGCATCGAGGAGCACGGGGAGAGACAGGCGCGTCCGGGCTCGCTGATAGCGTCGATGCGTGGACGCAACGCAGATCAGGCAGGCCTACCTCGACTTCTTCGTCGGGCGCGACCACGCCCACATCGCCCGGGCGAACCTCGTGCCGCGCGAGGACCCGACCACCTTGTTCACCGGATCGGGGATGCAGCCCCTCATCCCCTATCTCCTCGGTGCGACGCATCCGACAGGCGATCGGCTCGTCGACTCCCAGGTCTGCTTCCGCGCAGAAGACATCGACGAAGTCGGCGACGCCCGCCACACCACCCTCTTCGAGATGCTGGGCAACTGGTCGCTGGGCAGCTACTTCAAGGAGAGCCAGCTCCCCTGGCTCTTCGAATTCCTGACCGGCGTGGTCGGGCTCGACCCCTCGCGGCTCTACGCGAGCATCTTCGCCGGGTCGCCGCGCTGGGACGTCCCGCGGGACGACGAATCGGAGCAACGGTGGAAGGAGCTCTTCTTTGGGGTGGGCGTCGACCCCGTCGTGACCGAATTGGGTTCTGCGGAGCGGGCATCGGCAACCGGGATCGGTGACGCAAGGATCGTCGCCTACGACGAGTCCCAGTGTTGGTGGAGCCGCTCGGGACCCCCTGCCGCCATGCCTGCAGGCGAGCCGGGCGGCCCGGACTCCGAGGTCTTTTATCTCTTCCCCGAGGTCCCCCACGACACGCGTTTCGGCGCGCACTGCCACCCGCACTGCGACTGCGGACGCTTCGTGGAGATCGGCAACTCGGTCTTCATGCAGTACCGGAGGACCGCGTCCGGTTTCGAGTTGCTCCCCCAGCGAAACGTCGACTTCGGCGGCGGTCTCGAACGCATCGCCATGGCCGCCGCCGGCACCCCCGACGTCTTCCAGATCGACCTGCTCGCTCCGCTCATGTCGGCGATCGAGTCCATGCGGCCAACCGCCGGCGTCCGCACCTCTGCCGGAGCAGGAACGACCGATCCGGAATCCGATCGGCGCGCCAGGCGCATCATCGCCGACCACACCCGTGCGGTCGTGTTCTTGGCATTCGACGGGGTCGAACCCTCGAACAACACGCAGGGATACGTCATGCGTCGCTTCGCCCGGCGTGCGATCCGTCAGGGCCTGCACATCGGCATCGACGCGGACCTCCTCCCCACCCTCTCAGACGCCGTCGTCGCGATCTACAAGGACGCCTACCCCGAGCTCGGCGCGCGGGCACACGACATCCGGGGAGTCCTCGAGCGAGAAGAGACGCTCTTCCGAAAGACCCTCGCGCGCGGCGTGCGAGAGCTGCCGCGCATTGCGGGCAACCTCCTCGACGGCGAAGCCGTCTTCAAGCTCTTCGACACCTACGGCTTCCCCCCGGAGCTGAGCGTCGAAGAGGCGAGGGCGGGCGGGATCCCGGTCGATCCCGGGTGGAGCGCGCAGTTCGATCTGCTCATGACCGAACAACGCGAGCGATCTCGGACCGCGGCCGCCGGCATGTTCAAGGGCGGCCTCGCGGACCAATCCGAGGCGACGACCCGCTTGCACACGGCGACCCACCTGCTCTACAAGGCCCTCAGACTGGTCCTGGGCGACCACGTCGTCCAGCGCGGCAGCAACATCACCGCAGAGCGCCTCCGTTTCGACTTCTCCCATCCGCAGAAGATGACGGCGGAAGAGACGGCAAAGGTCGAGGCGATCGTGAACGAGGCCATCAGGCGGGACTGGCCGATGCAGGTGTCCGAGATGGCTCCAGAACAAGCCTTCTCCGAGGGCGCGCTCGGAGCGTTCGGCGACCGCTACGGCCCGACCGTCACGGTGTACACGGCGGGCGATCCGCACGGTGAGTGGTACAGCAAAGAGATCTGCGGGGGACCCCATGTCTCCCACACGGGCGAGCTGGGCCACTTCCGCATCGTGAAGGAGGAGTCCTCCGCTGCCGGGGTCCGCCGCATCAGGGCAGTCGTCGAGTAGCTCCCGGCACCTCGCCGGGCGCACCGAGGACCGCACGCCCCGCCCGCAGCGGTCCGCATCGCACATACTGGGGCGTGCCTCGAGCCGCAGTCGCCGCCAACGAGGCCGCACCTCCGCCGAGCATCGGCGCCCCCGCTGCCGCAGACACCCCTCCCGATGGGCCAACGGTCGGTCCGCACCTCGCCTACATGCCCGCGCTCGACGGCATGCGGGCGATCGCGGTGATGGGAGTGCTCGCCTACCACGGCGGGATTTCCTGGCTGCCCGGAGGGTTCCTCGGAGTGGACGCCTTCTTCGTCCTGTCCGGCTTCCTCATCACGTCGCTCCTCGTGCGCGAGTGGTCGCAGACGGGGACGATCGCGCTCGGGGCATTCTGGGCGCGCCGGGCGCGCCGGCTGCTTCCGGCGCTCTTCGCCGTCGTGCTCTTCGTGGTGTGCTACGCCGCGTGGGGGGTGCCCGCAGGCACCTATCCCGGCCTGCGCGCCGACGCGCTCTCGGCGCTCTTCTACGTCGCGAATTGGCACTTCATCGTGAGCGGGTCGAACTACTTCGCACAGTCGGCCCTCACCTCACCGCTCACCCACACCTGGTCGCTGGCGATCGAAGAGCAGTTCTACCTTGTCTGGCCCGTCGTGGTCGTCCTGATCCTCACGCGTACGCGTCGGTTGCGCACGTTGTGGTGGACCTGCCTCGCAGGCACGGTCGGCTCTGCGCTCGAGATGGTGGTGCTCTTCCACGGAGGATCGAGCCTCACACGTCTGTACTACGGCACCGACACCCACGCGCAGTCTCTCCTCGCAGGTGCCACGCTCGCCGTCGCGCTCGGGATGATCACCGAGCGGCGACGCGCCGGGCTCGCGCCCGACCCCTCGCTCACGCCGACGTCGCGCCGCGGGCGCCTGCTCCTGGCCGTGCTCGGGGCGGCCGGGATCGCCGCCTGTGCGGTGCTCTGGTGGCGCGCAACGGGCAGCTCGTCGTTCCTCTACGACGGAGGATTCTTGGTTGCGGCCCTCAGCGCGGGCGCGGTGCTCGCCGCCGCGGTCTGCGACCCCAACGGCCTGATTGCGCGGGCTCTCAGCCTGCGCCCCCTGCGCTACGTCGGGCGCATCTCCTACGGGGTCTACCTCTGGCACTATCCGCTGTTCATCTGGCTGGACGCCGCACGGACCGGCCTCGAGGGCGCACCGCTCTTCGTGCTGCGCTGCGCGATCACGTTCGTGGTCGCGAGCATCTCGTTCTTCTTGCTCGAGCGTCCGATCCGTCACGGACGCGTCCTCCGGTCCCGACGCGCATGGGTTGCCGCCCCGTCAGCCGCTGCCATCTGCGCGGCGGCGATCGTGGTCATGACGGTGCCGACCGGCGCACTCGGCGGCACGCTGTCGCACCCCAGCGTGCGCGCGGCGCACGGTGCTCCGGGAGCTCGCGCGGCACCGCTGCGCGTGCTCACGATCGGTGACTCGACCGCGCTCACGCTCGGCATCGCGCTGTCTCAGGACGCGGCGTCGTACGGCATCACACAGCGGGTCGAAGCGATCTTGGGCTGCGGCGTGACGGACGGCCGCGAAGTGCGTGCAACCGGAACCGTTCTGCGCGTCGCGAACGCCTGTTACTCGGGTCGGCTCCCCCCGGGCACGCCGAGGGTCAAGACGGTCCCGACGCCGTACGGCGTCACGACGACCGTCCCTGACGCCGAACAGTGGAAAGCCTGGTACCGACACTGGGTCGCGGTGGATCACCCGAACGTCGTGATCGTGCTGGCGGGCAGGTGGGAGATCGTGACACGCACCTTCGATGGAGCGTGGACCACCATCTTGCACCCGGCCTTCGCGGCCTACGTCGCGCACGAGCTGGCGTCCCTCGTACGGATCGCGAGCGCCAAGGGTGCGCGCGTCGTGCTCATGACCGCACCGTGCTACGACAGCGGCGAGCAACCCGACGGGCAGCCCTGGCCGACAGAGTCACGTGCACGAGTCGCTGCGTACAACCGCATCGTCGCCCAAGTGGCGGCCCGCTTTTCTCCGGTCACCTCCGTCTACGACCTCCACGCACAAGTCTGCCCCCACGGGGTGTTCCACGCAGAGCTCGGCGGTGTCCTGGTGCGCTCGGCCGACGGCGTGCACTTTTCTCCCGCGGGTGGCGCGTACCTCGGGCCCAGGGTGTGGCCGTTCATCGCACGGATCGGGCGTGCCCAGCGCGCCGGACTGCATCACTGACGGCCGGCCACCTCGGACCGCCGGTCTCACCAGGGAACCTGATGTCGCGTGTAGCCCGTGGGCAACCGGGGAACCACTACAGGGGATGGACGGCCGCACGCCCGGGACGTCGTTCGCCGGGGGGTCCAACCGCCCCGGCGACCCTGATCGCCGCGCGCTCGACGCCATGGCGGCTGCCGCCCGGCGTGCGC
>JAJYPY010000083.1 GCA_021794995.1 Actinomycetes bacterium
CCCCGCCCCCGCCTCCGCCGCCACCGCCCGCCGGGTACGTCGCGCGGGCGGATGACGCGACGCCGGCTCCGGCAGCCCAGGCGGCCGCTCCCTCGCCCGGCGAAGGCGTCTTGCTGTCGCCGGTCGTGCGGCGCCTGCTCGACGAGCACGGCATCTCGCCTGCAGAGGTCACGGGCACCGGACTCGGGGGGCGGATCACCAGAGAAGACGTGCTCGCGCTCATCGACGCTCGACGGGGCCCCGGGTCGCAGGAGCCCGCGGCGCAACCCGCGCCCGCGCAAGCTGCCGCGCCGATCCCGTCGGCGCCTGCGCAGGCCCCCTCGCAAGAGGTCGTCGCGCCGCAGCCCCAGCCCTCGGTGGCGCTGATGCGTCCGGCGAACGACCGTGTGGTGCCGTTCTCCAACATGCGGCGTCGCACCGCGGAGCACATGGTGCGCTCCAAGGCGACGTCCCCGCACGCGTTCATCGCCTATGAGGCGGACTTCGAGAACGTCGAGCGCGTGCGCAAGGCCTGGCGGGAGAGGTTTGCGAGCGAAGAGGGATTCTCGCTCACGTACCTGCCGTTCATCGCGAGGGCGGCGATCGACGCGTTGCGCGAGTACCCGAACCTGAACGCGTCGGTCGTGGACGACTCGCTCGTCGTGCACCAGCAGGTGAACCTCGGGATCGCCGTCGACCTCAACCACGAGGGCCTCATCGTGCCGGTCGTGCACCGCGCCGAGGAGGTGACCCTGCGCGGCATCGCGCGCAGGATCCGGGACCTCGCCGAGCGCGCGAGGAACCGTCAGCTCAGCGCGGACGACATCTCCGGCGGGACCTTCTCGATCACCAACGACGGTCCGTTCGGGACGTACTTCACCGTCCCCATCATCAACCAGCCGCAAGTTGCGATCCTGGCGACCGACGGCATCCGCCGCCGCCCTGTGGTCGTGTCGCTCCCCGACGGCTCCGAGTCGATCGCCATCCACTCTGTCGGGGTGATCGGCGTGAGCTGGGACCACCGGGCGGTCGACGGGGCGTACGTCTCCTCGTTCCTCGCCAGGATGGCTCAGGTTCTCGCCACCCGCGACTGGACGGCCGAGCTGTAGGCGTGCTGCGCGTCCGGCGCCTCGGCCTCGTCCCGTATACCGAGGCCTTCGATCTCCAGCACGCGCTCGCGCGTCGCGGGACGGACGACTACCTGCTCTTGCTCGAGCACCCCCATGTGTACACGCTGGGCGTTCGAGCCGACCCCGCGCACGTGCTGCGCGATCCGGCCTCGGTCGGCGCGACCCTCGTGCGGACCGATCGCGGCGGCGACGTGACCTATCACGGACCGGGCCAGCTCGTCGTCTACCCGATCGTCACGCTCGACGACGACCCGGGTGCCGGGCCCGGCCACGTCCGCCGGCTCGAGCAGGTCGTGATCGACGCGTTGGGAGACCTCGGAGTCGAGGCGTCCCGCCATGACGGCTACCCCGGAGTCTGGACCGGCGTCGCCGCCGGCTCGCCGCGCAAGATCGCCGCCATCGGTGTGCGCACGGTGCGCGTCGACGACGGCCGCCGCCGGACGCTGCACGGTCTCGCGCTCAACGTCGAGTGCGACCTCGCCATGTTCGGGCACATCGTGCCGTGCGGCATCGCCGAGTACCCGGTGACCTCGCTGCGCGCGGAGGGGTCGGATGCGTCGATGCCCGATGTCCTCGAACGGGTCGTCGCGCGGGCGTGCGCGACCTGGGCGCCGGGGGACCACGCCGTCGATCGCCAGGACGTGAGCGTGCGGGTGGGCGCGGTGGGCGCCGCGGGAGGGGAGCGGCCGCTGCTCCGCCGCCTCCGGCACGCAGGCACCGATCCCGATGCGGGGATCCCGCTGCACTCGCGTAAGCCCGAGTGGCTGCGCGCGCCCGTGCGCATGGGAGAGAAATTCGTCTCACTCGGACGCACGGTCCACGACCTCGGCCTCGCGACCGTCTGCGAGGAGGCGGGTTGCCCGAACATCTTCGAGTGCTGGGAGGACGGCACCGCCACGTTCATGGTGAACGGGTCCCGATGCACCCGGGCATGCGGCTTCTGCCTCGTCGACACGCGCCTCCCCTTGCCGCTCGACCCCGAGGAGCCCGAACGTGTCGCAGAGGCCGTCGAGCGGTTGCGGCTCGCGCACGCGGTCGTGACGTGCGTCGCCCGGGACGACCTGGCCGATGGGGGAGCGCGTGCGATCGCCGCCACCGTCGGAGCGATCCGGCGCCGACGCCCCGAGACCGCCGTCGAGGTCCTGATCTCGGACTGCAAGGGGGACGCCTCCTCGCTTGCCGAGATCTTCGACGCACGACCGGACGTCTTGAACCACAACGTCGAGACGGTGGCGCGCCTCCAGCGCGCCGTGCGACCCTCAGCCGGCTACGCCCGCAGCCTCACCGTGCTCGGGCGCGCCGCTGACGCCGGGCTCACCGTGAAATCGGGGATGATGGTGGGTCTCGGTGAGCACGAAGAGGAAGTGGTCGCCACGCTCGCGGACATGGCGTCGGTCGGCGTGTCGATCGCCACGATCGGCCAGTACCTGCGTCCGACGGCCGAGCATCTGCCCGTCGCGCGTTGGTGGAGCCCCGACGAGCTCGACGCACTGGCGGCGGCCGGCCATGCGCTCGGCATCGCCCACGTCGAGGCCTCGCCCCTCACGCGTTCGAGCTACCACGCGAAGCGTGCCGCCGAGGCGGCCAAGGGTGCGACCGGCGACGTCGGAGGTGTCCGAGGCGACGGCGGCCGCCTACCTGCGTCAGCTGCGGTGGGCGAAGTGCTCCGTCCAGGCGTTCCCGTCCCAGTACCGCAACGTATCGGGACTGCCGCTCGGGTCCGGTAGCCAGCTCGCAAGCGTACCGGCCGGTGGAGCAGCAGGTGGTGCGTCCGCGCTGCTCGGGGCAGGGGCAGGGACCGACGGCGGCTCGGCCGGGTGCGACGGCATCGGGTCGACCGAGAAGGGCGCCGGAGTTGCCGCGGGGACCGGCGCGGGCGTGGGGAACGATCCTCTGAGCGGATCTGCGCCGGCACCGTCGGTGACCGGCTGCAGCGGCGACAAGGGGAACGAGGGAAGCGACGGGACCGAAGGGGCCGAAGGGATCGAAGGGGCCGAAGGGATCGACCCGGGCACCCCCCCGGGCCCGGTCGCGACGGCGACCTGCGCTGCGGGTACGCCCCGCGGGGTCCCTCCAGGGCTGGTGCCTGGCGCCTCGCCCGACTGCGTCGGTGCAGCGGGCGACGGCTGGGGGTGGGAGCTGAACGCCGCGAATGGGTCCGGCTGGCTGCTCGGCTGCTGCTGGAGGTCGGCGTAGTAGTTGGTGGCGTCGGCCGACGACGACCCCTTCTTCTTGGTCTTGTTGCTCTTGCGGCGGCTCGAGACGACGATCCCGATCACCAGCGCGACGATGCACACGGCGACCACCGCTTCGAGGATGACCACGTTCCGGTTCATGACCGCCAGCACCGCGTGCACCGCCGGCACTGCCAGGACTGCCATGCTCATGTCGTCACCCTCCCCTCGCCACAGACGGTACTTGCCGCCGACCAGGCGGTCAACGAACGGGCCCGCGTCACGCGACGAAATACTTTGCCATCGGATGGTGGCAGATGATCGCGTCGGTCGTCTGCTCGGGCACCAGCTGGAAGCCATCGCTGACGGTGACACCGATACGGTCGGCACCGAGGAGCTCAGCGACCTTGGCGTTGTCCTCGAGGTTCGGGCACGCCGGGTAGCCCCAGCTATAGCGGCCGCCGCGGTACTGCTGGCGGAAGAGCCCGGTCAGGGTGGGGCCGTCCTGACCGGCGAACCCCAGCTCCTCACGGATCCGCCGGTGCCAGTACTCGGCCAGCGCCTCGGTCATCTCGACACCGAGACCATGGAGGAACAAGTAATCCTGGTAGCGGTTCTCGGCGAACAGCCGCGCAGTCTCGGCAGACACCTTCTGGCCCATCGTGACGAGCATGAAGGACGCGAAATCCTCGTCTGTCGAGGTGGTGGGACGGAAGAAGTCCGCGATGCACAGCCACGGCGGCTTGTGCTGACGCGGAAACGTGAAACGCATCCACTCGGCGCTGCGCGACTCGTCCTTGTAGACGATGAGGTCGTTGCCCTCGGAGGCGGCGGCGAAGTGACCGTAGACGACCTGCGGGACGAGGACGTCCGATTGCTTGGCCTTGTCGAGCTCTTCGCGGAGCACGGCCTGCACGCGCGACTTGAAGGCGGGGTCGTCCTCGCCCTGCTCGGGACGGAATCCCCACTGGTTGCGGAAGAGCGCCGTCTGGTTCACGTACGCGGCGATGTCGTCGAGCGAGATGCCCCGGGCCACCCGGGTGCCGACGAAGGGCGGACGGAAGAGCTCGTTGTCCACCGGGACGTCGGGGGAGCGCGACGGGGGACCCGCCCCAGCCCCGTCCAGTGCCGCTGCGTCGTCCCCGATGCCGGGTGCGGCACGGTCGGCGCCGGTCGCCGTGCGGTGCCGGGAGGGGACGCGACGCTGCGAGATCTCCCTGCCGAACAGCGGATCGTCCTCTCCGCTGCGGCGCAGCTCCACGAGGCGGTCCATCGTGCGCAGGCCCTCGAACGCGTCGCGGCCGTAGAAGACACGGCCGTCGTAGACCTGCCGGAGGTCGCGCTCCACGTAGGTCCGCGTCAGGGCGGCGCCGCCCAGGAGCACCGGCAGGTGGGCGAGCCCCCGGCGGTTCAGCTCCTCCAGATTCTCGCGCATGACGAGCGTCGACTTGACCAGCAGGCCGCTCATGCCGAGCGCGTCGGCGTGGTGCTCTTGGACGGCTGCCACCATGTCGGCGATCCCGACCTTGATCCCGAGGTTCACGACCTCGTAGCCGTTGTTGGTGAAGATGATGTCGACGAGGTTCTTGCCGATGTCGTGGACATCCCCTTTGACCGTGGCAAGGACGACCTTTCCCTTACCCCCCTGGGACGCGCGCTCCATGTGGGGCTCGAGGTACGCCACGGCGGTTTTCATCGTCTCTGCGGACTGGAGAACGAACGGAAGCTGCATCTCCCCGGACGCGAACAGCTCGCCCACGGTCTTCATCCCCGAGAGCAGGAAGTCGTTCACGATCTCGAGCGCCTCGTGGCCCGCCGACAGCGCCTCGCCGAGGTCCTCTTCGAGCCCCTGTCGGTTCCCGTCGACGATCCGCTGTTCGAGCCTGCGTTCGACCGGCCAGTCGGCGTGGGCATCGGGGGCAGCGGAGGAGGCGACGACGCCCTCGAACAGCGAGAGCAGCTCTTGCAGCGGGTCGTACCCCTCGGTGCGGCGGTCGTGCACGAGATCGAGACAGACTTCCCGGACGCGCTCGTCGATGCGAGACAGCGGGAGGATCTTGGAGGCGTGCACGATGGCCGCGTCGAGACCGGCGGCGACGCACTCGTGGAGGAACACGGAATTCAGGACCTGGCGCGCGGCGGGGTTCAACCCGAACGACACGTTCGACAGGCCGAGCACCACGTGTGCACCGGGCAGCTCGGACTTGATGGCCGAGATCCCGCCGATCGTCTCGATGCCGTCGCGCCGGCTCTCCTCCATCCCGGTCGACAGTGGTAGCGCCAGCGGGTCGAAGAGCAGGTCCGACGGCTCCAGTCCGTAGCGCTCGACCGCGATGTCGTGGATCGCGCGGGCGGCCCGCAGCTTCCATTGCGCGGTGCGAGCCTGTCCTTCCTCGTCGATGCAGGTGCACACGACGGCAGCCCCGTACTCGCGCGCGAGACGCAGGAAGCGGTCGAGGCGGGTGCCTTCGGCGTCGCCCTCCTCGAGGTTCACCGAGTTCAAGATGGGGCGTCCGCCGAGCCACTGCAGCGCCGCCTCTGCCACCGGCGCTTCGGTCGAGTCGATCATGAGCGGCACGCTGGACTGCGTGGCGAGCCGGCTCGCGACCTCGGTCATATCGGCCACGCCGTCCGCGCCCGTGTAGTCGACGCACACGTCGATCAGGTGCGCGCCTTCTTTGATCTGGTCGCGCGCCATCGCGACGCACGTGTCCCAGTCGGCCTCGAGCATCGCCTCGCGGAAGCGCTTGGAGCCGTTGGCGTTGGTGCGCTCTCCGACCACGAGAAACGACGTCTCCTGGGCGAACGGCACCGCGCTGTAGATCGACGCGGCGGCGGGCTCGTGCACGGGAGCACGGGGGGCGGGGATCGTGCCCGCCAGCCGCTCGACCACCGCGCGCAGGTGCGCCGGCGTGGTGCCGCAGCACCCTCCCACGGCGCTCACGCCGTACTCGGTCACGAAGCGGTGCAGGTGCTCGGCGAGCTGGTCGGGCGTGAGGTCGTAGTGCATCTTGCCCTCGACGACCGACGGCAGCCCCGCGTTCGGCAGGATCGAGATGGGCACCCGGGAGTGGGCGGAGAGGTGGCGGACCGCCTCGTCCATCTCGGCAGGACCCGTCGCGCAGTTGAGACCCACGACGTCGACCTGCATGGCGTCCAAGGTGGTGAGCGCTGCGGCGATCTCGGTCCCGGGGAGCATCCGTCCCGTGAGCTCGATCGTGACCTGCACCTGGAGGGGGACCTGGCGTCCGGACCGCACCATCGCGCGGCGCGCACCGTTGATCGCCGCCTTGCCCGACAGCAGGTCGAAGACGGTCTCGATGATGAGCAGGTCGACTCCTCCGTCGAGGAGGCCGAGTGCCTGCTCCTCGTACGCGGCCCGCAGGTCCGCGTAGGGGATCTGGCCGAGCGTGGGGAATTTGGTCCCCGGGCCCATGCTGCCGGCCACCCACCTCGGGCTGGTGGGGCTCGCGTACTCGTCGGCGACTCGACGGGCGATCCCGGCTGCGGCGACGTTGATCTCCCGGGTGCGGTCTGCGATCCCGTACTCGGCGAGCACCACGGAGAATGCGCCGAACGTGTCGGTTTCCACGACCTCGACGCCCACGTCGAGAAACGACCGATGCAGGTGTTCGACGGCGTCGGGCCGGTGCAGCACCAGGACCTCGTTGCAGCCTTCGAGCTGCGCGCTGCCGAAGTCGTCGGCACCGAGCTCTTGGAGCTGGAAGTTCGTTCCCGTGGCGCCGTCGAAGACGACCACCCGTTCGCGCAACGCGCGCAGGTAGTCGGACCGCGCGGGGTCGAGCCGACCGAGGAGGGTGGAAGCCATCGTGCCCATAGAGGCTATTCGCTCGTGCCCGCTACCATCCCCCAGGTGCGCATCTACACGCGTAAGGGCGACGACGGCACCACCGGACTCCTCTACGGAGGCCGCGTGCGCAAGGACGCCGCGCGCATCGAGGTGAACGGCGCGGTGGACGAGGCGCAGGCGGCGCTCGGCCTGGCGCGGGCGGAGTGCCAGCCCGGCTCGGAGCTGGACGGACTGCTCGTCACGCTCGAGCGCCAGCTCTACGTGCTGATGGCCGAAGTCGCGACTGCCCCCGCCAACCGCCCGAAGCTGGTCCCCGAAGAGAGTCTGGTGACCGACGCCATGGTGACGAGGCTCGAAGAGTGGATCGACCTCTTCTCGGACCGTTTCTCGATGCCCACCGAGTTCGTGGTGCCGGGCGCCAACCGCGTCGCGGCGGCACTGGACCTCGCCCGGACCCTCGTGCGGCGTGCCGAGCGGGTCCTCGTCTCCGCGCCGCCGCTCGACGAGGTCCCCGACGATGCCGGCGCGTCGTCGGGGACGCGCCTGTCTCGGGGTCCGTCGCACGTGGGCGCCTACCTGAATCGACTCTCGGACCTGGTCTGGACGATGGCACGCTGGCAGGAGGGCGAGGTCCATCTCCGAGCCAGGGAGGCCGAGCGACGTCGGGATGCGGGCTGAGTGCCGTCTTGACGCGACCGATCGAAGGAGGATCACGGTGATGCTCGATGTGAAGATTGCACCGCGCGTGCCCGAGGGCGTCGTCGCCATCGGGGTGCCGGTTGTGTCCGGCAGGGTCGGCGAGGTCGGCGGGGTCGGCGGGGTCGGCGGGGTCGGCGGGACGCCGCGCGGCGAACCCGCGCCCTTCGAGTGGATCTGTCGCCTCGGTGAACTCGATGACGCGAGCGCACGCGTCGCCGGGATGCTCCTTCCCGACGCGCCCGACGAGGCGTGGTTGCGGCGGCAGGGATTCGAGGCCGCCAGCGGGCAGTCGCTGGTGCTGCGCGCGGCGGGTGGTGGTCCATCGGTCGTGCTGCTCGGTCTCGGGGCGCGCGCCGGGCTCGACGCGCAACGCTGGAGGCTGGCGGCGGCGGCGCTCGTCCGGGCCGGAGGATCGGGGGGAGGGACGGCGGCGCTGCTCCTTCCCGCGGACCCACCTGGTGGCGATCCCCGAGCGCTCGGTGCCGCGATCGCAGAAGGCGCAGTGCTCGCGTCCTACAGGTTCGACGCGTACCGGACGGCGACCACGCCGGTCGGGATCGAGCGACTCGTGGCGGTCTCCGGCTCCGCCCCCTCGGGGGCGTCGGACCCCTCGGGGGTGACGGAGGCATGGGCAGACGGGCTGCGGCGAGGCGCGATCGGCGCGTCGGCCACGGCGTTCGCCCGTGATCTCGTGAACACGCCCGCCAGCGACATGACGCCTCGGCGGCTGGCCGAGCTCGTCGCCGAGCGATTGTCGGACCGCCCAGGCACGACGGTCGAGGTGTGGGACGAGGAACGGATCACCGCGGAGCGTCTTGGTGGCGTCCTGGCGGTCGCCCGCGGCTCGGCGGAACCGCCCAGGCTCGTACGTGCCACCTACACGCCCGCGGACGGCGGACCAGGCGGCACCACGGACCCGGGCCGCGTGCCACACGTCGTCCTCGTCGGCAAGGGCATCACGTTCGACTCCGGGGGCCTGTCCCTCAAGTCCGCCGACGGGATGATGACGATGAAGACGGACATGAGCGGTGCGGCCATCGTCTTGTCGGTGGTATCGGCGTGCGCCGACCTGTCGGTGCCCGTCAAGGTGACGGCGATCGCGCCGCTCGCCGAGAACATGCCCGGTGGCCGGGCGCAGAAGCCGGGCGACGTGTGCACCGCCCGCAACGGCTTGACCATCGAGGTGCTGAACACCGATGCAGAAGGCAGGCTCGTGCTTGCGGACGCACTCGCGCTCGCTGCGGAGCTCTCGCCCGACGCGATCGTCGACCTGGCGACGCTGACGGGCGCACAGGTCGTCGCTCTCGGCACCGGCATGGCAGCCGTCCTCGGCAACGACGACGTGCTCGTCGACCGGTTGCGAGCGTCGGGAGATCGCACGGGTGAGCGGCTCTGGCCGCTTCCGCTCCCCGACGACTATGCCGAGCACATCGAGTCCGAGGTGGCCGACATGAAGAACATGGGTCGCAGCCGTGAGGCGGGCACCATCGCCGGCGCGATGCTGCTCGCACGATTCGTCGGGGACGTGCCGTGGGCGCATCTCGACATCGCCGGGCCGGCTCGCTCGGCGGAGAGCTCGGGCTATCTGGCCAAAGGCGCGACGGCATTCGGAGTACGCGCCCTCTTGGACTTCCTCTCGCGCTATGGGGCTGCGGACGGGGCGGCGTCGCCGCACGGCGCGACGGAGAGAGGCACGAGAACGCATGGCTGAGCATCTCGCCGGGCACGCTGCCCGGCGGCGGTCGACCAGTGTCGAGCGGAGGTTCGGGGGGAGCGTGCTCGACGTCGCCGGCGCCCGGCGGTTCGCTCGCCGCACGGCCGACTGGTGGGGTGTGGCCGCGGCACCGGTCGAGTGTGCCGTCGGCGAGCTCGCGCGCCGGGCCGTGTGCGCGCCGGAGCCGGCCTTCGTCGTCGCCCTGACCCTCGACGCCGGCGCGGTGTGCGTCCGGGTCACATCGGTGGCGGTGCCGCGAGTGAGGACGGCACGCTTCTGCCCCCTCTCGTGCTCCGGCTAGTGTGGGCGGCTGCCGTCGGCAGCTCCGGCGGCAACCCACCATGCGCCCGTAGCTCAGAACGGATAGAGCACCGGACTTGTAATCCGGAGGTCGCCGGTTCAAGTCCGGCCGGGCGTTCTCCAATTTGTTGTTGTCCGTCCCGTGCGGGTCCCTCGTGCACTCGTGCCCGGCGCGTCTTGTCGGGCACCTCGCCCCTCATGGTCCCCTCATGAGGATGGCGCCCTTCACCTCGCGCTACGCGTCAGGCGGCATGGTCTGCGCGGTCGACCATCTCGCCGCGAGTGCAGGTGTGGACCTGCTGCGGCGCGGCGGCAGCGCCGTTGACGCGGCGGTGGGAGCCAGTGCGGTGCTCGCCGTCACGGCGCAGCACATGTGCGGCATGGGAGGTGACCTGTTCGCGCTCGTCCATGCCGGAAACGGTGCTCCGTTCGCGCTCAATGCAAGCGGCCGCGCCGGTTCAGGGGCAGACCCGCGCCGTCTTCGAACCGAAGGGCATCGCCTCATGCCCCCTCGCGGCGACATCCGGGCAGTACCGGTGCCCGGCTGCGTCGACGGCTGGATTGCCCTGCACGAGCGGTTCGGCCGGCTTGGCCTCGGCGAGGTGCTGGAAGCTGCGCGCCGCTATGCCGAGGACGGCTTTCCCTGCTCCCCCGGACTTGCGGCGGTCGCCGGCTCGGTGGCGAGTCTGCCGGGCGGCGCGGACTTCGCACGGGTGCGCGCCCCAGGGGTGATCGTGCGACGCCCGGGTGTCGCGCGGGCGCTGTCCGCGATCGTCGACGGTGGTCGTGACGGCCATTACCGCGGCACGTTCGGGGCCGGACTGAAGGCGCTTGGGGCAGGCGAATTCAGCGACGAAGACTTGGCCGAGCCGCTCGCCACATGGGTCGAGCCGCTCGGGATCGATGCGCTGGGTGCGCGTCTCTGGACGATCCCGCCGAACTCCCAGGCCTACCTGACGCTCGCCGGTGCATATCTCGCCGCGCGGCTCCCGCTTCCCGATCCCGACGACCCGCGATGGGCGCACTTCACCATCGAGGCCGCGCGCCAGGCCGCGCACGATCGCAACGACGTCTTGCACGAGCACGCCGACGGCGACGCGCTGCTCTCGCCGGCGCGGCTCGACGCGCGCGCGTCGGCCATTTCAGCGGACCGGGCGGCCGGCCTCCCCGGACCTGTCGGGGCCGGTGGCACGATCTCACTGTGCGCGGTCGACTCGGAACGCATGGGGGTCTCGCTCATCCAGTCGAATGCCGGCGGCTTCGGTGCCGGCATCGCTGAGCCCGAGACGGGCATCTTCCTGCACAACCGCGGGATCGGGTTCTCGCTCGACCCCGGTCATCCCGCCGAGTACGGTCCGCGGCGCCGGCCGCCCCACACGCTCTCCCCGGCGCTCGTGACGACGACGTCAGGAGACCTGCACACCGTGCTCGGCACCATGGGCGGCGACTCCCAGCCGCAGGTGCTCCTCCAACTGCTCTGTCGCATGCTCCGTGCGGACGAGCGCGTCGGCGACGCCGTC
>JAJYPY010000228.1 GCA_021794995.1 Actinomycetes bacterium
CGGGCGGTGCCACGGGCTCGGTCGAGGTCCGTACCTGGCGGCTCGACGCGCTGGACCTGGGCATCCCCCGCTCGGACATGGCGGCCCTCCGTGGGGGCGACGCGGCCTTCAATGCGGCGGTCATCCTCGCCGTGCTCGACGGTGAGCGCAGCGCGCGGCGCGACATCGGGGTGCTGAACGCCGCGGCGGCACTCGTGGTCGCCGATCGAGCGCACGACCTCGAAGAAGGCGTCGAGCTGGCCGGGGCGTCGCTCGACACCGGACGCGCACGCGAGGTGCTCGACACGCTCGTCCGGGTGTCCAAGGAGGAGGCCGGCGTCGAGCAGGCTCACCGCGATCCCGGGGCAAGCGGGCTGCCGTCGGCGGCCACATAGGCCACGCCGTCACTGCCGAGGCGTCCTCGCATGACCGCCACGGCACCGGGGTTGTCGTCGACGAGGACGAAACGCCTGCCGAGCTCGCGTGCGACGGCTCCGGTCGTGCCGCTGCCCGCGAAGAAGTCGAGCACCCACGCGCCGGGCAGCGAGGACGCGCTCACGATCCGGCGCAGCACGCCCGCAGGCTTCTGCGTCGGGTAGCCGGTCTTCTCCGGGCCCGACGTGGGCACGATCGTGTGCCACCACACGTCGGTCGGCAGCTTGCCCCTCGCCGCCTTCTCGGCCGTCACGAGTCCCGGTGCCATGTAGGGGATCCGCTCGACGGCTGTCCGGTCGAAGTGGTGCGCGCCGGCGTTGCGCGCGTACACGAGGATCGTGTCGTGCTTGGCGGGCCAGCGGTCGCGGGGACGTCCGCCGTAGTCGTACGCCCAGATCACCTCGTTGACGAAGCAGTCGCGCCCGAAGATCTCGTCGAGGAGCACCTTGGCGTAGTGCGCCTCGCGGTAGTCGAGATGCACGTAGAGGGTCCCGTCGTGGGTGAGGAGACGGCGCGCCGCGCGCAGCCGGGGCGCAAGGAAGCCGAGGTAGTCGTCGAAGCGGTCGCGATATGCGTGGCTGCCCAGCGCGGTCGTGCGGTAACGCCGGCCGGCGAACCCGGTGCGGTCGCCGTCGCCTGTCCTGGCCGTGCGCAGCGTGCGCCGGGACCGGATCGCCCCGGTGTTGAACGGCGGATCGGCATAGACGAGCTGGAAGGCGCCGTCGGGGAGCGTCGGAAGCACCTCGGCGTTGTCGCCGAGGACCACGTAGTCATGCGAAGTCGCCAGGTCGATCATGGACGCTCGGCTCGAACGGAGCACGACCCTACTCGTCCCGCTCGGACCATGGCGGCAATGATGGGCTCCATGTGCCCCTCCGACGACGCACCGCCCCCGAGCGGCCCGTTGCACGGGGTGCGGGTCGTGGAGCTCGCCGCCCTCGGTCCTGCGCCCTACGCCTGCATGCTCCTCGCCGAAGCGGGGGCGGACGTCTTGCGCCTCGAACGGGTGGAGCAGCGCTCGCCGGCGGCCCGACGCGTGGCCTCGGCCGACCTCCTCCGGCGCAGCAGGCCCTCGGTCGGGATCGACCTCAAGCGTCCCGAGGGCGTCGAGCTCGCCTTGGACCTCGTGGCGCGCGCCGACGCGCTCGTCGAGGGCTTCCGCCCCGGGGTCGCCGAGCGTCTCGGTCTCGGGCCCGAGGACTGCTGGGCCAGGAACGCCCGCCTCGTCTACGGCCGGATGACGGGGTGGGGCCAGGAGGGCCCGCTCGCCTCGCGAGCGGGTCATGACATCGACTTCATCGCGCTCTCTGGAGCCCTCTGGCCCATCGGCCGTGCCGGGGAGCCGCCGGTGCCGCCGCTGAACCTGGTCGGCGATTTCGGGGGCGGCGGCATGCTGCTCGCCTTCGGGATCGTCGCGGCGCTTTTCGAGGCGCAGCGCTCGGGCAACGGCCAGGTCGTCGACGCGGCGATGATCGACGGGTCGGCCTCGCTCACCACGATGGTGCACGGGCTCGTGCACGCCGGCGCCTGGCGCCGGGAGCGCGGCGTGAATGTCTTGGACTCCGGGGCACCTTTCTACGACGTCTACGAGACGTCGGACGGCCGGTACGTGGCGGTGGGGGCGATCGAGCCCCAGTTCTACGCGGCGCTGCTGGAGGGACTGGGCCTCTCGGTCGAGGAGCTGGGGCCCCAGCTCGATCGTGACCGCTGGCCGGAGACCAAGGCACGGTTCGCCGAGATCTTCCGCACGAAGACCCGCGACGCATGGGCCGCGGCCTTCGAGGAGACCGACGCCTGTGTCGCGCCGGTGCTTGCGCCCTGGGAGGCGAGCGCCCATCCGCACCACCGGGCGCGCGCCACGTTCGTGACCCACGATGCGAAGGAGCAGCCCGGTGCCGTGCCGCGGTTCGGACGCACGCCGGCGACGGTCCGCGACGTCCCAAGTGCCAAGGAGGCGCTCGGACAGTGGGGGGTCGGGGACGACGCCTTCACAGAACTGGTCAATGCCGGAGTGATCGCCGCTGACGCGTGAACCTGCCGGCTGCGCTGGTGGGCGGCCCCGTCGTCGATCGACGACAGACGATCACAGAGGCGAGGGCGGCCCGGGACCCGACCCCCCGACCCATCGCGTGCCGGGCCCGAGGGTAGGCCGTGCGGCGGGGCGAGGGGGGGGGCGAGCGGGGGGGCG
>JAJYPY010000084.1 GCA_021794995.1 Actinomycetes bacterium
GAAGGTGTTGCGCCAGCCGAGACCCTGCTCCTCGAGCGGAGCACCTTCGGGCGCCGGGCCGATGGATGTGGCGGGGACAGCGCCGTGGGCCTTGCCGAAGGTGTGACCCCCTGCAATAAGCGCGACCGTCTCCTCGTCGTTCATGGCCATGCGGAGGAACGTCTGTCGGATGTAGGCCGCTGCGGCCAGCGGGTCAGGGGTGCCGCCCGGCCCTTCGGGGTTCACGTAGATGAGACCCATGTGATCGGCGCCGTACGGCCCCTGCATCTCCCCGGTGCCGCCGTGGCGCTCGTCTCCGAGCCAGGTGTCCTCGGAGCCCCAGTCGATCTGGTCGGGTTCCCAGATGTCCTGTCGCCCGAAGCCGAAGCCGAAGGTCTTGAACCCCATCGACTCCATGGCAAGGTTGCCGGCGAAGATGATGAGGTCGGCCCATGACAGCTTGCGGCCGTACTTCTTCTTGATCGGCCACAGCAGCCGGCGCGCCTTGTCGAGGTTCGCGTTGTCCGGCCAGCTGTTCAGCGGGGCAAAGCGCTGAGCGCCGGCGCCGCCGCCGCCCCGGCCGTCGGCGATGCGGTAGGTGCCCGCCGCGTGCCACGTCATCCGGATGAAGAGGGGCCCGTAGTGGCCATAGTCGGCCGGCCACCAGTCCTGCGAGGTCGTCATCACGTGGAGGAGATCGCGCGTGAGGGCCTCGAGGTCGAGAGACGTGAATTCCTCTTGGTAGTCGAATCCCTGACCCAACGGGTTGGACAGGGGCGAATGCTGGTGGAGCACGCTCAGGTCCAGCTGGTTCGGCCACCAGTCCCGGTTCGACATGGGCTGACGCGGGCTGGGGGTCGGGACATCGCTGTCGGTCATGGTCGTCCTCCTTCGACGGGGTAGTTGCAGTGGATCTCGACTTCGTCGAGGGGTCCGGGTAGACGGGTCAGGCGGCTCTCGGACTGGCAGGCCGGGCAGATCCCCCAGTAGGTCACCTCGGCCTCGTCGAGGAGATAGCCGTGGGCCTCCGATGGGGTCAGGCACGGACGGCGTCCCGCCGCGCAGTCGACGTCGCCGACGGCGCCGCAGTTGCGGCAGACGACGTGGTGGTGGTTGTCCCCGACGCGAAGCTCGTAGAGGGCGGCGCTGCCGGCGGGTTCTATGCGCCGCACCAGGCCCACCTCGACCAGGGCGGCGAGCACGTTGTAGACGGCCTGGGTTGAGACGGTCCCAAGCTCCGACCGGGCGTGGCGGATGACCGTGTCGGTGTCGGCATGCGGCTGGCGCCGCAACGCGGCGAGGACGGCGAGACGGGGCGCGGTCGCCCGCAGCCCGGCCGATCGCAACGCCTCGACGAATGCCTCTCGAGCGCGTGTCATGCCCGTGCGATTCGCATCCCGAAAGTAGTTTAGAGTAAATCCTATAATGGAGTCAATCTAGTCACGGGAAGGGAAAGTCTCCGCCCGGGCACCCCACCCCCGGCACCACCCTGTGATGCCCCGACGCCAAGGATGTCCTCAACGGGCGCATCCCTCTTGCCTGGGTGAAGGCGTCCGCGTCGGCCGTGGGTCTCCCTCCAGCACTGACGCTCGAGGGTCTGCGCGCAGGCGATGGTGAGAGTCGGACGACGTCGGTTCGCCCGCGGCGTCGGCGGTGGACGCAGTGGACGGGACCCGGCGCGTCCTGCCTCTAATCTTGGGCAACCCGGAACCGACCGGTCCTGGCGCCCGCGCACGCGCACTCCCAGAATCGAGCACCATCACTATGACCGCAGCCCACGACGACGACGACGCCGCAGGCGGCACGGCCGGAGGCGGCACGGCCGGAGGCGGCCCCAGCATCCTGACCGGCACGGACGCCACACTCTCCGACGCGACCCTGGTCGACCTCGTGGCCGAGCACGTGCGCACCCGGCCCGACGCGCCGGCGATCGAGGGCGACGGTCCGGTGCAGACCTACGCCGAGCTGTGGGCGCACGCCGGACGGATGGCGGCGGTGCTCGCCGAGGCGGGGGTCGGTGCGGGCGACCAGGTGGCCATCTGGGCGACCCGGACCGCCCCGGTGGTGGCCGCCGCGCTCGGCGTGATGGCGCTCGGAGCCGCCTACGTGCCGATCGACCCGACGTACCCCGCCTCACGCGTGCGGCGCATCCTCGAGGTCGGCCGTCCGAAGGTGATGGTCAGCGCGGAGCCGAACGCGCTCGCCGGGAGCCTCCCGCGCGGCGTGGCGACCGTCGACACCCACGCAGGCCCGCGCGACGCGGGGGCGCTGGTGCCTCTCGCGCGCCAGGACCACATCGCGTACACGGTGTTCACCTCGGGGTCGACGGGCCAGCCCAAGGGCGTGCTCGTCGGGCACCGCGCGCTCGTCAACTACCTCGGGTGGGCCCGCGAGCTCACGGGCTTCGAGGCGGACGACGCGACGCCGTGCTTCGCCAGCCTCGGCTTCGACCACGCGGTGACCTGCCTGTGGCTGCCGCTCGTGGCGGGCGGCTCCGTGCAGCTCGTGCCCGACAGCTGGGACCCGCGCCCCTGGATCGCTCCACGCGAGCGCCCGTTCGCCTTCGTGAAGATCACGCCGTCGCACGTGCGCCTCTTCGAGCGGATCGCGCGCCCGGACTACCGGGCGATCACGCGCACGGTGATGTTCGGCGGGGAACGCCTGGACGCAGCCCTCGTCGCGTCGCTCGGTGCCCGCGTCGAGGGCATCCGCCTACTGAACCACTACGGCCCCACCGAGGCGACGGTCGGGTGCACGGCATACCGCTTCGACGCCGGGTCCGGACCGGCCGAGGGCGTGCTCCCGATCGGCGAGCCCGTGTGGAACTCGCGCGCCTACGTGGTCGACGAGGACCTGCGCCCGGTGCCGATGGGGGAGGAGGGCGAGCTGGTCCTCGGCGGGAACTGCGTGGCGGCCGGGTACCTGGGCGGCGACGAGGAGGACACGGCGCGCTTCGTCGACGAGAAGGCGGTCGACGGGGGCGCCGGGCGCGAGGGTGCCCGCGCCTACCGCACCGGTGACCGGTGCGTGATCCGCGAGGGGCAGCTGCACTACCGCGGCCGGCTCGACGAGCAGGTGAAGGTGCGCGGGGTGCGCATCGAGATCCAAGAGGTCACCGATCTCGCCCGCTCGGTCGCCGGGGTCGCCGACTGCGCCGCCAGGGTGAGCCAGTCCGCGCTGGGCGGGATCGAACTCTTCGTGGTGCACCACGCACCAGGCGGGACCGGCGCAGGGGACACGGACGACAAGAAGGCCCTCGTGGCGCGGGTGCTCGAGCGGCTCCGCGCGGAGCTGCCCGCGGCGGCGGTGCCCGAGCGCGTGCTCGTCGTGCCTAACCTTGTGGCCAACGCCCACGGAAAGTGGGATCCCGAGGCGACCAGAGCCCTGGCGGACGAGGGCGAGGAGGGCACCGGATCATGAGCACCATCGAGACGACGCCGGCGGGCGGCCTCGACACGCAGCGGGCGACGTCGCTCGTCTGCGTCGACTGCGGATCGACCGAGCAGGACCTCTCCGGGCGTTGCGCGGCGTGCCACGGGCTGGTCGACGCCACCTACCCGCGGAGCGACGCGGCGCTGCAGCCCGGCGACGCCGACTCGCTCGAGACCTACTGGGACCTGCTTCCCATCGGGCGGCGCGCGTCGTGCAGGATCGCGATCGAGCCCACGCCGACGGTGCTTCTGACCGAGCTCGACGGGGTCCCGATCTGGGCGAAGGTGGAGGGGGTGCTGCCGACCGGCTCCACGAAGGACCGGCTCGTCGCGGTCTCGCTGCCCCTCATGATCGAGCGGGGCGTGGAGCGGTTCGTGTTCAGCTCGACGGGCAACACCGCGGCCGCCTATGCCTGGGGGCTCCAGCGCTACCCCGAGCTGTCCTCGAGGGTGTACGTGTCCGAAGAGGTGCCCGAGAGCCAGCTCGGGCCCACGACCGACCAGATGGAGATCGTCCGGGTGAAGGGCGACTACGTGGAGGCCGGCAACCGGTCGCGCGCGGAGATCCGGACCGGGGAGGTCGCCGAAGGGGGCTTCTTCAACCTGGGGCGGCGCGAGGGCGCGAAGCTCGCCTACCTCGAAGCGTTCGACGAGGTGGCGCTGGCGGGCGGCCGGATCGACACGGTGGTGCAGGCGGTGGCCTCGGGGCTCGGCATCGTCGCCGCCGCGCGGGCGGTCGAGCAGAGCGCCGCGGTGCGCGCCTGGGGACGGGGACCCCGCCTGTTCTGCGCGCAGCAGACGAGCTGCTCGCCGATGGTGAAGGCCTACCGCGCGCTGCTCTCGGGCAGGGACGAGCGCACGACCGTCGACATGCCCACGGGTCTCGCAGAGGCGATCCTGCTCGGTGACCCGTTCTCGAGCTTCGACTACGTGGCGCGCGCCGCGAGGGAGTCGACAGGGGGGTTCGTCGACGTGACGTCCTCTGAGATCGCGGCCGCGCTGCAGCGCCACAACCACGAGGTGCCGCTCGGCGACGCCGCGGCGGTCGCGCTCGCGAGCGTCTACCGGATGTGGGAGCAGGGGGACCTCGTGGGGTCCGAGGGCGTGCTCGTCGCGCTCACCGGCGGCCCGGGACGGTGAGCGCGCCGGCATGAGCGAAGAGGAGTTCTACGAGCGGTTGCGCGCGTTCCTGCGGGAACGCCGCCCCGACCTCACGGGCGACATCGAGCCGACCACCCAGCTGTGGCAGGCGGGCTACCTGGACTCGTTCGGGCTGATCGAGACGCTCTCGCTCGTAGAGGAGCTGACGGGCCACCCGATCCAGATCGGCGCGGAGGACCTGCCGAGCTTCTTTACGATGAAGGGCATCTTCGAGGCGTTCGTCGCGGGGTAGCTCCTCCGTTGCAGTGCCGATCGCCCTGCTGGATGCATGGCGCAGCTTGTGACGCGGGTCGATGGCCGGCTGCCGGGGGTCGCCCGCAGATCCCAACTAATTGCGGCGCAACGAACACACGTTCGGTAGACTCCGGCGATGGCCAGCACCACCGACCGGTATCCTGCCGGGGTGTCCGCGAGCCTGGTCATCCGCGGGGCACGCGAGCACAACCTCCAAGACGTCTCCTTGGACCTGCCACGCGACCGTCTCGTCGTCTTCACCGGCCTGTCGGGGTCGGGGAAGTCGTCGCTCGCGTTCGACACCATCTACGCCGAAGGGCAGCGCCGCTACGTCGAGTCGCTGTCGTCGTACGCGCGCCAGTTCCTCGGGCAGATGGACAAGCCCGACGTCGACTTCATCGAGGGGCTGTCCCCGGCGATCTCCATCGACCAGAAGTCGGCGTCGCGCAACCCGCGCTCGACGGTCGGCACGGTCACCGAGGTCTACGACTACCTGCGCCTCCTCTACGCGCGGATCGGCAAGCCGCACTGCCCGATGTGCGGGCGCCCCGTGGCCCGCCAGACGCCCCAGCAGATCGTCGACCGCGTGCTCGAGCTCGCAGACGGCACGCGCTTCTGGGTGCTCGCGCCGGTGGTGCGCGGCCGCAAGGGCGAGTACGCCGGACTGCTGGACGACCTGGCGAAGCAGGGGTTCTCCCGCGCGCGCGTCGACGGCGTGGTCGTGGAGCTCGCGGACCGCAAGGACACCGTGCTCGCGCGCTACGAGCAGCACACGATCGAGGTGGTCGTCGACCGGCTCGTGCGCCGCGACGGCATGCGCCAGCGCCTCACCGAGTCGATCGAGACCGCGCTCGGGCTCACCGGCGGTACCGCGGAGGTGCTCGCGGTGGGCCCCGACGGGCTCCCCCTCGACGGCGCGGAGGCCATCACCTTCAGCCAGCACCTGGCCTGCACGTTCGACGGGATCAGCTTCGAGGAGCCCGCACCGCGCAGCTTCTCGTTCAACTCCCCCTACGGCGCGTGCGCGACGTGCCTCGGGCTGGGCACGCGTTTCGAGGTGGACCCCGAGCTCGTCGTCCCGGACCCGACGCGCTCGCTCGCCGAGGGTGCGCTGGCGCCGTGGGCCGGGGCGCGCAGCGAGTACTTCGCCGGGCTCCTGAACGGGATCGCCGAGCTCGGGGGGTTCTCCATCGAGACGCCGTGGTCCGCGCTGAAGGCGAAGGACAAGAAGCTCGCACTCTACGGATCGGGCGCGAGGCGCGTTGCGGTGCGCTACCGGAACCGCTTCGGGCGCACCCGCTCCTACGAGTCACCGTACGAGGGGATCGTGCCCTGGCTCCAGCGCCGGCACGCCGACGCGGACTCGGACTGGTCGCGCGAGCAGATCGAGCAGTACATGCGCGAGGTGCCGTGCGCGGCGTGCGGGGGGGCGCGCCTCAAGCCCGAGTCGCTCGCCGTCACCGTCGACGGGATGAACATCCACGAGCTCTGCAGCCTGTCGATCACCCGTGCGGTCGCTGCGATCGAGTCGCTCGAGCTCTCCGAGCGCGACCATCTGATCGCGGACCGCGTCGTGAAGGAGATCCGCGAGCGCATGCGGTTCCTGCTCGACGTGGGGCTGGACTACCTCTCCCTGGTGCGGTCCTCTGCGACGCTGTCGGGGGGGGAGGCCCAGCGGATCAGGCTGGCGAGCCAGATCGGGAGCGGGCTCGTCGGCGTGCTCTACGTCCTGGACGAACCCTCCATCGGCCTGCACCAGCGGGACAACCAGCGGCTCATCCAGACCCTCCTGCGGCTGCGCGACCTCGGCAACACCGTGATCGTCGTGGAGCACGACGAAGAGACCATCCGCACCGCCGACTACGTCGTCGACATCGGCCCGGGGGCGGGGGAGCACGGCGGGCGCATCGTCCACGCGGGGCCGGTGTCCGGCACCGACGGGCTGCTCTCGAACCCCGCGTCGCTCACCGGCCAGTACCTGTCGAAGGTGCGGTCGATCGCGGTCCCCGAGCGGCGCCGCGCGGGGTCGGGGCACGCGGTCGTCGTGCGCGGCGCGCGCGAGCACAACTTGGCGGACATCGACGTGGCGTTCCCCCTCGGCTGCCTCATCGCCGTGACCGGGGTCTCGGGGTCGGGGAAGTCGACCCTCGTGAACGAGATCCTCCTGCGGGCGCTCGCGCACGAGCTGCACCGGGCGAAGGCCGTGCCCGGGCTGCACCGCCGCATCGACGGGATCGAGCAGGTCGACAAGGTGGTCGACGTGGACCAGGCGCCGATCGGCAGGACGCCGCGATCGAACCCCGCCACCTACACCGGGGTCTTCGACCACGTCCGCCGGCTGTTCGCACAGACGCCGGAGGCCAAGGTGCGCGGGTACCAGCCCGGGCGGTTCTCGTTCAACGTGCGTGGCGGTCGTTGCGAGGCGTGCGCGGGCGACGGGACCATCAAGATCGAGATGCACTTCCTCCCCGACGTCTACGTGCCCTGCGAGATCTGCGGCGGCGCCCGGTACAACCGGGACACGCTCGAGGTGACCTTCCGGGGCAAGCACATCGCCCAGGTGCTCGACATGTCGTGCGAGGAGGCGCTCGGCTTCTTCTCGAACCAGCCTCCGATCGCCCGGCACCTCCAGACGCTCGTGGACGTCGGCCTGGGGTACATCCGGCTCGGCCAGCCCGCGCCGACGCTCTCGGGCGGGGAGGCGCAGCGGGTCAAGCTGGCGAGCGAGCTCAGCCGGCGCCCGACGGGGCACACGATGTACATCCTCGACGAGCCGACGACCGGCCTGCATTTCGAAGACGTGCGCCGGCTCCTCGACGTCCTCGGCAGGCTGGTCGACCAGGGCAACACCGTGGTCGTCATCGAGCACAACCTCGACGTCGTGAAGTGCGCCGACTGGATCATCGACCTCGGCCCCGACGGCGGCGACCGCGGCGGGCGCCTGGTCGCCGAAGGCACGCCCGAGCAGGTGGTGAAGACCGCGGGAAGCTCCACGGGCGAGGTGCTGCGCCCCGTGCTCGGCTCGGGCGCCTGAGCGGGCGCCTCAGCGGGCGCCTGAGCGGGCGCCTGAGCGGGCGACTGAGCGGGCGCCGTAGAGAGGACGCCTCAGGCGACCTTCGGGGCGTGCGCGCGGCGGCGGGCCTGCTGGCCTCCCCTCGCCGGCAGGTGGACGACGGGAGGGACGCTGCGGGCGTCGTCGCCGGAGTCCGGGGCACGCGGGTCGTCGTCGACGAGCGCGTCGACGCCGAGGGCGGCGAACGCGGCGCGCACCTCCCCGGTCGCACCGCTCAGGTGGAAGCGGCCCCCGTCGGCCACCACCTCCTGGCGCACGGCGACGAGCGCGTCGACGCCCCGGGAGTCGATGAACGTCAGGCCCGACACGTCGAGCGACGCCGCGTGACCGAGCGTATGGAGAAGGAGCCGGCGGACCTCGTCCGCCCAGGCCGTCTCGAGGCGGCCGCAGAGACGGACCTCGTGCACCCCGGCCCGCTCGCCGAGCTGCATCGTGGAGGAAAATGGGACCATCGCGAGCCCCTGTCTCCGACACTGACCTCGCCGGGCCCCCGCCTCCTCGGCGCTCACCGACGACCATAGGCAGCGCGTGCACGGCGTGCAAGACCTGCGAGTCCCCCCTGGTCAGCTCGCCGTCGCCGGCTCAGGTGATCGAGAGCATCCGCTCGAGCGCGACGCGGGCCCACTGGGCGATCTGCGGATCGACGGTGATGCGGTTCCGGACCTCGCCTTCTACGAGACCTTCGAGGACCCAGGCCAGGTGCATGGGGTCGATCCGCGACATCGTCGAGCACGGGCACACGAGCGGGTCGAGGCAGACGACCGTCTTGTCGGGGGACTCGTCGTCGAGGCGCTTCACGAGGTGGATCTCGGTGCCGACGCCGATGACCGCGCCCGGCGGCGCGTCCCGCACCGCCCGGATGATGAAGTCGGTCGAGCCGACCTGGTCGGCGGCGTCGACCACGTCGTGCGCGCACTCGGGATGGACGACGACGATGCCGTCGGGGTGCCGGGCCCGGAAGTCGGCGATGTGCGCGGGGCGGAACCGCTGGTGGACCGAGCAGTGCCCCTTCCACAGCAGGAGCGACGAGGACTTCACCGCCTCCTCGCCGAGCCCGCCGAGCTCGAGGCGGGGGTCCCACACCGCCATGTCGTCGGCCGTGTAGCCGAGGTCGTAGGCGGTGTTGCGCCCGAGGTGCTGGTCGGGGACGAAGAGGACCTTGTCCGCGCGGGGCTCCTCGCCGTCGCGCGATCCCAGCGCCCAGCGCAGCACCGCCCGTGCGTTGGAGGACGTGCAGACCGCCCCGCCGTGGCGCCCCACGAACGCCTTCAGGGCGGCCGACGAGTTCATGTAGGTGATCGGGACGATCCGCGCGATGTCGGTCACGTGGGCGAGGTCACGCCACGCGTCCTCGACGTCGTCGACGTCCGCCATGTCGGCCATGGAGCAGCCGGCGTTCAGGTCGGGAAGGAGCACCTGCTGTTCGTCGGCGGTCAGCACGTCCGCGGACTCGGCCATGAAGTGCACGCCGCAGAAGACGACGAACTCGGCGTCCCGCCGTGTCGCGGCGATCCGCGAGAGGCCGAACGAGTCGCCCCTGGCGTCCGCCCACCTCATGACGTCGTCACGCTGGTAGTGGTGCCCGAGGATGAGCAGCCTGTCGCCGAGCGCGCGCTTGGCCGCACCGATCCACTCGGCGAGCTCCGCCGCCGACGCGTGCGTATAGCGCTCGGGAAGGGGACGCTGGAGTCTGATCACTTGTCAACCCCCTCTGGGGAATGCTCTCCGATGTGACCGGCGGGGACAGCCTGGTCGCCCATCCGCGGGGATGTCGGTCTCGGAGCTCGTGTGGCCGGGGGTCCAGGCCCGGTCCCACCAGCATACGCGCGGCGCGTGCCCGGGGGGGTGCCGTGGCCGGCCCGCCCACGCGAACATGGAAGGGTGCAGCACCGCCCGCCGACGAGCGCGATCCCCGACGCGCCGGGCTCGTACCAGTTCCTCGACGCCGACGAGCGCGTGCTCTACGTCGGGAAGGCCAAGTCCCTCCGGCACCGCCTCCCGAGCTACTGGCAGGATCCCGGCGCCCTGCCGCCGCGCACGGCCCAGATGGTGGCCCAGGCCACACGGGTGGAGTGGGTGGTCGTCGCCAACGAGGTCGAGGCGCTCATGCTCGAGCACTCCCTCATCCAGGCCCACAAGCCGCGGTTCAACGTCCGCCTGAAGGACGACAAGAGCTACCCGTGGCTGGCGGTCACCGTGGGCGAGGAGTGGCCCCGTCCCATGGTGTACCGCGGCCGCACGCGCAAGGGCGTGCGCTACTTCGGTCCCTATGGGCACGTGGGAGCCCTGCGCGACACCCTCGACCTGCTCCTGCGCAGCTTCCCGGTGCGCACGTGCTCGGACGCCAAGTTCCGACGCCATGCGCGCCTCGGCCGGCCGTGCCTCCTCTTCGACATCGAGCGGTGCTCCGGCCCGTGCGTGGGCGAGGTCGACCACGCTCGCTACGCCAGGATGCTCGAGGACCTCATGGCGTTCCTGTCGGGGGACACGGCCCCCGTGGTGGCCCGCCTCGAGTCCGAGATGGCGGAGGCGTCGGGGGCGCTCGAGTACGAGCGGGCCGCCCGCCTGCGCGACCAGCTGGTCGCCGTCCGAAAGGCGGCCGAGACCCAGCAGATGGTGTCGGACACCCTCGAGGACTTCGACGTCGTCGGCATCGCCGAGGACGAGCTCGACGCAGCGGTGCAGGTGTTTCGTGTCCGCCGGGGCCGCGTGGTGGGGCGCGGCGGCTTCGTCGCGGACAAGGTGGAAGACCTCACGCCGGCGCAGTTCCTCGACCGCGTCCTCGAGGAGCTCTACGGAGCCCCGGGTGCCGAGGTGCCGCGCCGCATCTACGTTCCGGTCGCACCCGACGCCGCCGACGTGCTGGCGGACTGGCTGGCGGGCCTGCGCAACGGCCCGGTCGGGCTGTCGGTGCCCAAGCGCGGCGCGAAGCGTGCGCTGCAGGAGACCGTGGTGAAGAACGCGCGCGAGGACCTGGCCCGCCACCGGCTGCGGCGGTCGTCCGACCACAACAGCCGCTCGCGCGCGCTGACCGAGCTGCAAGAGGCGCTGGGGCTGCCCCAGGCGCCGCTGCGGATCGAGTGCTACGACATGAGCCACCTGCAGGGCACCGACTACGTCGGCTCGATGGTGGTCTTCGAGGACGCGCTCGCCAAGAAGTCCGACTACCGCAAGTTCGTCGTGTCGCACGTCCCGGGGAACGACGACTACGCGGCGATGCACGAGGTCCTGACGCGACGGCTCCGCGCGCTCTTGGAGGACCGCCGGCGCCCGCAGGGTGCGGCCGGGGGCGGGGGCGCGGC
>JAJYPY010000229.1 GCA_021794995.1 Actinomycetes bacterium
TCGATCTCGGAGATGCCAGCAGCGAGATCCCCCAAGCGGTGCTCTGTTCGCTCCCGTTGTGCCACCAACTCGCCGCCGGCCGTGCGGTAGGACTCTGATGCCAAGTGGAACTGTTGCTCGGCGCGCTCGACGTTCGCTTGAGCATCTTCCACTTGGCACACCGCCTGGTCCGCCTCGGACTGGGCCACCGCCACGTGGCGTTGGGCGCTCTCGACCCGTTGCTGAAGTTCGTCGGGGACGTGGCCTTTGGCGTGGCGCCGGAGAACGACGGTGAGGTCGCTGCCAAGGCGCTGGACCACGTCGAGACCCAACAGGGACGACAGGGCCGTACGCAGTACCTTGGTGGAGCGGTCGAGGTCAGCCAGAGCCTCTACCTGCTCACCGTCGAAGAAAAACAGACCGGCGATGCCTTTCGGCAAGAAAGCCTCGACTTGCTCGGCCCACGTGGCAGCCAACGATTCATCGAGCAGGTCGTTGTGGAAGACCAACAGGTCCTCGCGCACGCCTTTGCCGGTCACGCGCCACATGCGCCTCGCTCGGTAGCGGTGAGCCACGCCCTCCCGGAACACACGGAAGCCCACCTCGACAGACGCCCCGGTTGCCGGGTCGGCGCGGTGGTGGATGAGCGAACGTAGGTAGCCGTCGTACCCTCCGTTGCGGCGGGTGCCGGTCGGTGCCAGGGCACCATAGAGGGCGAGGTGGATGGCTTCGAGCAGGGTCGTCTTTCCTGCTCCGTTGAGTCCACCAATGAGCACGACAGGCTTGTTCGCAGCGGGCGGCGTGAGGTCGACCTGTTGGAGGCCGGCGAATACACCCACGTCTTGGAGCACGACTTTGTCCAGGATCACTGGTTCTTCACCTCAAGCATGGCGTCCCGCCGCCGTGCTCGGGCCAGGGCGTCGTCTTCGTCGTTGTAGAAACCGCGCCGGAGCGCCCGTTCCAAAGCCGGAACCCGTCAAGGGGTTGTTGCCGGTGTTTCTCCGGTTTTCGTGTGGATGGTTGGCTTGTTGATCCAGGCGACCGCTGGCGGCGGGGTGGCCGTGGGTGGTCGGTTGTGGAACCGGGCGGGGTTCGCGCTGTAGGCGGCGTCGAGGACGGCTTGACGCCGTCGGGTGGTGTGGTGGGCGCTGTGGTCGTGGACCGCGGCGGGATGGTGGCCACCGATGCCGGAGTGGTAGTGGACGTGGTTGTGCCAGTGCACGAAGCTGCACATCCAGGCACGGGCGTCGTCGATGGTCTCGAAGCGGTCGGGGTAGTCGGGCCGGTACTTTACGGTCTTGAACGTCGCTTCGGAGTAGGGATTGTCGTTGGAAGTCCGCGGCCGTGACAGGCTGCGGGTGACGCCGAGGGTCTCGAAGAGGTCGGCGAGGGTGTGGGATGTCATCGGGGCGCCCCGGTCGGAGTGGATGGTCAACTGCTCGGCGGTGACGCCTTCACGGCGGCAGGCGACCTCGAGGAGGCGGCGGGCGGTCTTGTCGGACTCGACGGTGTCGACGCACCATGCGACGATCTTGCGGGAGAACATGTCGATCACCGCGTACAGGTAGAACCACACCCGCCGGGCGGGGCCGCGCAGGTAGGAGATGTCCCACGTCCACACCTGGTTCGGGCCGGTCGCTTCGAGCACCGGCGGGGTGTGGGAGCGGCGTCGATGCCCCCTCCGGCGCTCGCCGCTGAGCGACGAGGCCCGCAAGATCCGGTACATGGTCGACTCCGAGCACAAGTAGACGCCTTCGTCGAGCAGGGTGTTGAACACCTGCGCCGGGGCGAGATCGCAGAACCGTTCCGAGCACAGCAGTTCGCGGACGTGGTCGCGTTCGGCTTCGGGCAGGGTCCATGGCGGGACCGGCCTCGGTCTCGGTTCTGCTGGCGGTCGAGCAGGGAGGCGCCCCTGGGCCACTTGGCGGCGGTGACGCCACGACCTGGGCGGCACACCGAACGCTCGGCACGCACGAGCCACACCGACCCGGCCGGCGAACAGTTCGATCTGAGCGTTCAACTCGGCGGTGAGCTCCCCTCGGCGCTCCGGCGGGACCGTTCCTGCCAGAGCGCCGAGACTTTTCCCTGCGCCTCGATCAGCTCGTTCGCCGTGGCCAACTCGGCTTCGAGCTTGGTGACCCGGGCCCGCAGCCCCACGAGCTCGCTCTCGCTGCGATCCTTCGGCTTGCGCCCGGCCGGCCTGTCCGACAACGCCTCCAACGCCCCCCGCTCCCGCTGGCGGCGCCACTCGCTGACCAGCGACGAGTACAGGCCCTCCCGCCGGCAGATCTCACCGACCGCTCCGGGGTCACCCGACGTCTTCGCTGTGTCGATCTCGGCCAGGACCTTGAGCTTGTACTCCGCCGACCACGACCGGTTCGCCCGAGGCGCCTTCGCGTCATCTGTCGTCACTACCGTCATTCTCGTTCACCTCCCCCGCCCTAATCGATTACTGGCTCACCAAGCGGCAAGCCCTAGTATGACAGGTAGGGGGTCTCCTTAGCCGAACTGGAAGAGATCAGACGGATTTGGGTTGTCGACAAGCACGAGTTTGAGGATCGCCTTCCCGTCATCTACGCCGAGGCGACGCGCT
>JAJYPY010000006.1 GCA_021794995.1 Actinomycetes bacterium
CGCGCCGGCGTGCGCGCCGGCACGTGCGGCGGCACGGGATGCGCCGGGCTGCGTCCTGTCCTCCGCCAGCATCTGCGTGACCTTAGTGCCCGTCGCGCGGGCGTTCGCCAGAGCCCTCCACGTCGCGGGCCGGCACTGACGGGGGGGGCGACGCCGACAAGCGTCCTCGTGACCGGCACACCCGCCACCCGCCGGCGATCTCGGTCGCGACCGCCGAGCCGGCGGCGACGCCGAGGACGCGCCGCACGTCGGCGCTCGAGGGCGGCTGACGGTCGGCACCGGCGACGCGCGCGGCGCGGCCGCCCGAGGCTGGGGTCGCACCGATCTCGCGCAACCACCGGCGCATGGCGCGCGCGGCCAGCGGCTCCGGTGCGCGCACCAGCGCCGCCGCGGAGGTCGGGTCCGGCACGAGGTCGGCCGCGAGGCCGTCGAGCAGCGCGCCGTCCGCTCCGGCCAGCGACGCGAGCCGCGCGATCGCCGGCACGGGGTCCCGACCCGCAACGTCCTCGCACAGCGGCAGCAGCTCGAGTCGCACCCGGTTGCGCAGGTACCTCGGGTCCCGGTTCGATGCGTCGTCCACCCAGGCGATGCCCGCCTCTTCGCAGACCTGGCGCGTCTCGGAGCGCCGCAGCCCGAGGAGCGGATGGGCGGGTCCCGGGCGCATCCCCGCCAGCCCGTCCGGGCCGGTACCCCGGAGCAGGTTGCACAGCACCGTCTCGACCTGGTCGTCCATGGTGTGGCCGGTCGCGACGTCGGGGGGGAGGACGGCGAAGCGTGCGGCACGTGCGCGCGCCTCGAGGTTGGGGCCCGGCTCCAGCTCCACGCGCTCGCGCCGGAAATCGGCTCCGACGCGCGCGGCGGCCGACGCGACCACCTCGGCTTCGGCCGCAGAGCCGGCCCGCAGTCCGTGGTCGACGTGGACGGCGGTCACCCGGCACCCCGCCATGACCGCAAGGAGCAGGAGGGCGAGCGAGTCCGCCCCACCCGAGACGGCGCAGGTCAGCGGGGCACCCGGGGGCGGGAACGTGCAGCGCTCGAGGAGGCCGCGGGCGATGCCAGCGCGGGGCTCCTCGCCGTCGGGCATCAGGTGCCGTCCGGCGCAGCCTCCGACCGGGCGATCCAACGCCCGGGCTCGCGGATCTCCTCCATGGTCGGAAGCCACTCTGGTCCTCGCCAGACGCGGTCGAACAGCTCGCGCCCGCCGTGGGCCTCGACCGCATAGATGAATGCCTCGCCCTGCTCGTACTGGCGCAGCTTCGCCTCGAGACCGAGGACCTGCTGGAGCACCTTGGCAGGCCCCTTCACCGACTGGCGCCGCTCCCGGAGCGCTTGGCCGAACCGGGCAGCGCCAGGCACGTCCCGGGCACCCGCGCGGTCCATCGTCACGTCGCCGTGCCCCTCGAGCAGGCTCATCATGGCCTGGAGCCGGCGGATCGCCTCGAGCTGCGACTCGCTCGCCACCAGGCCGAGAACGCCGGCATCGTCGAGCGGGCTCTGGCGAGACCGCACGTGCTCAGCGGTCCGGCGCACCATCTCCGCCAGGCGCCCGGGGTCCGCCTGGAACGGCTCGATCGCCTGGTCGACGAGCGAGAGGAAGGTGTCCCTCAGCCACGGCACCGCCGTGAACTGGCACCGGTGGGTCACCTCGTGCAAGGCGAGCCACAGGTGGAACTCCTCGGGGTCGAAGCCATGGCGCTGCTCGAGCTCTACGACGTTCGGGCCGACGTAGTACAAGAGGTCCTGGTCCTCGGCCATCTCCTCGGTGAGCAACAGGTCGTACTGGCCGAGGACGCGGGTGGACATCCACGCGAGAACGGCGCCGAGCTGGGCGCCGCTGGCCGATCGGCTCGCTCCGGCCACCCTGCTGGCGATCGGCTCGGGCAGGTCGATGAGCCAGGACGGACGCGTCCCGGACCGCCGGCGCGCGTCCTTCTTCTCCTCGCGCTTGCGCTCGAACTTGACGAGCGCGGGAGCCAGCAGTCGCTGGAAGGACGCGACGTTGGCCCGGGCCCACCCAGCGCGGTCCGTGACGACCGAGCGGGCGGGCGTCGGCGCGCGCCACCCCGTGGACTCCGACACGAGCGCCTCGGCGCGGGCGGTAGCCTCGGCGAACGAGCGACTCAGCTCGTCGGGGTCGTACCCGGGGCCCGGGGGGCGGCGAGCAATGGCCCAGGTGGCCACCCGCTCGGCGACGGACCAGTCGACGAGGCCGGGACCGGGCGTGCCTGTGGACCCGCGGGGGTCGTCCGCGCCCTGTCCGTCGCCGGGCAGCACAGGCTCCGGGAGCGGTGCGCTCACGAGCGGGACCGCTGACGATCCTCTTCCGCCGCGATCGCGGCGGCAACCCGCTGGATCAGCGAATCCGGCACGCGGTCCTTGCAACGGCTGGAGATCACGACACGGAGCTCGGCCTCGAACCCCGCGGCGTCCGCGCACGGTCCGCAGTCGTCGAGATGCGTGGCGATCTCACGCCGCCGCTCCTCGGTCAGCTCGCCGTCGAGGAAGTGGTACAGCTGGCGGACGGCCTCGTCACAGTCGACATCGAAGGCGCTGCCACCTCCGCACCCGTCTCGTCCCTCGTGTGCCACCGTCGGTCTCCTGTCACTCCCCCGGCGGCGCTGCCGTCGTCGCTCTGACCTCGCCTGCTTCGACCGTCACGTCCATCACGAGCTCCTCGGCGACGCCGGTCCGGCACCGACGAGACCCCGTGCCTGCGCGAATTGGTGCAACGCCTTCTGGAGCGCCCTTCTTCCCCGATGGATGCGGCTCATGACCGTTCCGATGGGCACGTCGGTGATGTCCGCGATCTCTTTGTAGCTGAAGCCCTCGACGTCCGCGAGCAGCACCGCGATGCGGAACACGTCGGGGAGCGACTCGATCGCCGCCTTCACCTCGTCGTCGGTGAAGCCTTCGAGCACCTCCTCCTCGGCGCTGCGGCCCGAGCCATCGCCCGGGGCAAGGCGGTGGTAGAGGTAGAGATCCTCCACGTCCTCGACGTCGCTCACTTCCGGGCGACGCTTGGCCGCCCGATAGGTGTTGATGTACGTGTTCGTGAGGATGCGGTAGAGCCAGGCCTTCAGGTTCGTGCCCTCCTGGAACGAGCCGAACCCCCGGTATGCCTTCAGATACGTCTCTTGGACGAGATCCTCGGCATCGGCGACATTGCGCGTCATGCGCAGCGCCGCCGTGTAAAGGGCCGGCATGTGCTCCATGGCGAGCTCTGCGAACTCCGCCCGATCGGCCATGACACAGACCCTACCCAGCAGCCCGGGATGTGGGCGACCGGGGGGCGCTGCGAACATGAGAAGGCACGACAGACATCGACCCGGGCGGGGTGGAGATGCCAGACGAGCCGCGGCGGTCTGTGCAGGCCAGCGGTCCGCGGCCGGTAGCCTCGGCCGCCATGGCGCCTGACTCCTGGGGTTCCCGCGCCGCACAGCTCGCCCGGGTGGGCGAGGTCGAGGTGCTCACCTGGCCGATGCTCGCCGAGCTCGGCGTGGATGCCGCGTTCACGGCACGCGACGGGGGGGTGTCGACCGGCCCCTACCGATCGCTGAACCTCGGCCTGCACGTCGGAGACGATCCGGCGGCCGTCGCCGAGAACCGGCGGCGCGCCGCCACGGCGCTGGGCGCGTCCGTCGACGACTTCGTGTTCGGTATGCAGGTGCACGGCGCGCACGCCGCGATCGTCACGGCCCGCGACGCGGGGCGTGGCGCGCGCTCGACAGCCGACGCCCTCGCCGACACCGACGCACTCGTGACCGCGGAGCGGGGACCGGTGCTCGTGACGCTCGTCGCGGACTGTTCACCCATCCTGCTCGTAGACCCAGACGCACGCGTCCTCGCCACCGTGCACGCCGGGTGGCGCGGGGCTGTCCGCGACGCGGTGGGGGCCACGATCAACGCAATGGCAGCACTCGGCGCGTCCGCACGGCGCATCGTGGCGGTGATCGGACCGACGGTCTCTCCGACGGGCTACGTCGTCGGGCCCGAGGTGGAAGCCGCGGTGCGTTCGTCGCTCGGCGACGCTGCGCAGACGGTGCTGTGGCAGCACGGCGATCGCTGGAGGTTGGACGTCTGTGGAGCGAACCGCGCGCAGCTCGTGGCGGCCGGCGTCGCGCCCGGGTCGGTGCACCTGTCGCCCTACGCCACCGGCGACGGGCGCTTTTTCAGCGATCGGGCAGCGCGCCCGTGCGGGCGCTTCGGGTTGCTCGCACGCCTGCGATGATCCCGGTGCCGCCCATAGCATGTCGGACAGCCAGCGCGCGGGCCATGGGCGTGACGCGAGAGAGGGCGCGATGAGCGCGGACCGATTCCGCTACGACGGCTACGAGCTCGATCCGGACGCGCAGCGCATCGTCTGCCAGTACTCCCTCGGTGCACATCGTTTCGCCGAAGACGTGTCGTTCGACGTCGGTGGTGACCGCGACGCCGTTTCCGCCGCGTGGGCGTCCGACGCCGCCGAGGCGGCTGCCCGCATCCTCTTTCTCCTTGCCGGGGTCTCGTACTACAAGACCGCGGCGCCGCGGGTCGTCGACCTGGGGTCGACCGAGACCACCGCGGCCGAACGGGCCTTCTTGCGCACCTTCTACGTCGAGGGGCTCGCAGAGCTGGCGTTGCGCAACCATCTCGACCTCTCGGGCATCGAGATCACCGGACCGGACCGCGACAGCCGGTCCCCGGCCAGGGCGGCGCGGGTCAGGGGCGGGCCGCTCGTCCCCTTCGGTGCAGGCATCGACTCGATCGTGACGGCCGAGCACGTGGCGCGCCGCCATCCGGGCACCTCGCTGTTCGTCGTGAGCCGCGCCGGTGACCGCTTCGAGGCCATCGAGGGCGCCGCGAAGGTGACGGGACTGCCGATCGTCCGCGCCGACCGTCGCATCGACCCTTCCGTGCTCCGATCCGCCGAGTCGGGGTTCGTGAACGGTCACGTGCCGGTCACGGGCATCCTCTCGGCGATCGCCGTCATGGCCGCGGTCCTCGGCGGCCACGACGCCGTGGTCATGGCGAACGAGCGCTCCGCGTCCGTCCCGACCATCTGGGACGGCGCGCACGCGGTGAACCACCAGTGGTCCAAGAGCATCGAGTTCGAACGGGGCTTCCGCGAGCTCCTGTCCGGCGCGCTCGGAAGCCGGCCCGACTACTTCTCCTTCCTCCGCGCGCGCTCGGAGCTCTGGGTCGCCGCGCAGTTCGCGGTCCTCGACCGGTACCACGGGGTCTTTCGAAGTTGCAACCGCGCGTTTTCGATCGACCCGGCGCGGCGGCTCGACCGCTGGTGCGGCGAGTGCGACAAGTGCTGCTTCATCGACCTGGTCCTTGCACCCTTCGTCCCCGCCGTGGAGCTCTCGGCGATCTTCGACGGCCACGAGCCGCTCAGCGACGACGCGCTGGCGCACCGGTTCCGTGCCCTCGTCGGAACGGGGACAGCCCCGAAGCCGTTCGAGTGCGTCGGAGACGAAGAGGAGTGCCGCGTCGCCACGGTCGCCGCCGCCTCACGCCCCGACCGCGCGCACGCCGGGCTTTTGCATCGGCTCGCGGCCGAGGTCCGAGACGCCGCCCCCTGGTTGCGCCAGGGAGGCGACGCGGCTCTCGCGCAGCTGCTCGAGCGCGGCGGTCCCGACTTCGTGCCTCTCGGATTCGCCGACGACTCGCCAGGTCGGGACGACGTGCGGGCGGCGGGCGGCGGGCCGGCACCAGACGTCGCGCCGGCACCGGGCGGCAGACGGGCGGCGGGCCCGCCGCCTCCGGGGTGATCACCATGGCCCGGCCGCTGGGTCCGCTCCACCGACCGGCGCTCGGCTGGTCGGACCTCGCGGGCGCCCGGGTTGGATTGTGGGGTCTGCGGATGGAGGGTGCGGCCAACCTGCGCCGGCTGCGTCGGTTGGGGATCGTGCCCATCGCGGTCGACGACCACCCTCACGCGCCGACGTTCGGCGGCCTGCGGGTCCTCGAGAGCGCCTCGGGCGGTCTCGAGGCCCTCTCCACCTGCGAGGTGGTCGTGAAGAGCCCCGGGATCAGCCGGCACGGCCCCCAAGTCGCCGAGCTCCTCCGAGCGGGGGTGGCCGTGGCCGGCGGCCTCGGCCTGTGGCTCGAGGAGGCAGACCGCGCGCGCGTGGCGTGCGTCACCGGGACGAAGGGCAAGAGCACCACCGCCGCGCTCGCCGGCCATCTCCTGACCGGCCTGGGCCATCGGGCGCTCGTCGCCGGGAACATCGGCCTGCCCCCCTGGGACCCCGACGCGGGGAGCGACTGGGACTACTGGATCGTCGAAGTCTCGAGCTTCCAGGCCACCGACGTCGCCTCGTCGCCCCCCGTCGTCGCCGTGACGTCGCTCGCACCCGACCACCTCGATTGGCACGGTTCGGTCGAGGCCTACTACGCCGACAAGCTCTCGCTGTGCACCCAGCGCGGCGCCGACCTCACGATCGCAGACGCCGCGAGCGAAGAGCTCCGCGCCCATGCGGACCGGCTGGGCCCCCGAACGTGGTGGGTGGCCGAAGGAGACCCCGAGCTCGACGGGACGTGGACGGACGCGCTCGGGCTGCCGGGTCGCCACTCCCATCGTGACGCCCTCGTCGCCCGGGCGTGCCTCATCGGCCTGGGCGTCCCCGAGGCGGCCGACGACGAGCGGATGGCGCGGGCCGCGCATGGCTTCGCTCCGCTCGCGCACCGCTTCCGGTCCCTCGGCGTGGTCGACGGCGTCGAGTTCGTCGACGACTCCCTCTCCACCAACGTGCTGCCCGCTCTGGCCGCGCTCGAGGCGCTACGCGCCAAGCCCATTGCGCTTCTCGTGGGCGGCCAGGACCGCGGCATCGACTACGCACCGCTCGCGGTGGCGCTCGCCGGGCGCGACGAGGAGACCTTCGTTGCGTCACTGCCCGCGGCGGGACCTCGCATCGGCGCCGAGGTTCGCGCGGCGGCGAGGGGCATCGGTGACCGCGGTGGGCGCATCGACGTGGCAGACTTCTCCGACCTTGCGACGGCGACGGCGGCGGCGTTCATGTGGGCGCGCCCGCGTGGTGGCGTGGTCTTGCTGTCTCCCGCCGCGCCGAGCTTCGGCCAGTTCCGTGACTACCGCGAGCGTGCCGACGCATTCGTCGACGCGATGCACGCCTGCGCGGGGGCGAGCCCAGCGCAAGGCAGCGCGGGGACGGAGAGACGGAGGTAAGTCGGGAGCGCAGCCGTGCGCCGTGCTGGCGTGCGCAGGCAGGGGTGCTGGCGTGCTCAGGCAGGGGTGAGCATGACGTGGGGGTTCATGATCCCGTCGGGGTCGAGCGCACGCTTGATGGCGGCGAATGCCTGGAGCTCCGTGGGGCTGCGGTTGAGCCCAAGCCACCGGCGCTTCGCCGTTCCGATCCCATGCTCCGCGCTGATGCTGCCTCCAACGTCGGCCACCGCGCGGAGCACCGCGTCGTCCACGCGGTCGTCGTCAGGTGCAACACCGGTCACGTTCACGTGCACGTTTCCGTCCCCCACGTGCCCGAACAGCCACACAGAGGCCTCGGGAGCGACGGCCGACACGATCCCGGCGAATCGCCCGACCATGTCGGCGAGTACGGCGTTGGGAAGCGTGACGTCGAGCTTGTGCGGTGACCCGAGGGAGTTGATCGCCTCGGTGTGGGCTTCGCGATAGCGGAACAGCGCCGCGATGCGCGCGGGCTCGAGCGCGACGGCAGCATCCTGCACGCCCGAGAGCGAGGCCACCGCTGCCGAGAGCTCCGGCGTCGGATCCGTCGCCCCGGAGGCCTCCACCAAGAGGTACGCCTCGTGGGGATCCGGCAGTGGCGGGGGCGCTCCCGTCACCGTGCAGACCAGCTCGATCCCGGCACGCACCATCAGCTCGACCGCCGAGAGGGACGGCAGCGTGCGTCGAAGCGCCTGCGCGGCGGCGACCGCCGCAGACGCGTCGCGCATGCCGAGCATCGCCGCCACGCGCGACGGCGCGGGTGGCACGAGACGCAGTCGGACCGCGGTCACCACGCCGAGCGTCCCTTCGCTCCCGCACAGCAGCGAATGCAGCGCGTAGCCGGTGTTGTCCTTGAGGAGCCCTCCGAGGTGGGAGACGACGGCCCCCGAGCCGAGCACGGCCTCTGCACCGAGCAACTGGGCCCGCGTGTCGCCGTAGCGCACGACGCGCAGCCCGCCCGCGTTCGTCGCGACGTTGCCGCCGATCGTGGCGCTGTCACGTCCGCCGAGGTCGACGCCATAGATCCATCCCGCGTCTCGTGCGGCGGACTGCACGGCTGCGAGCGTGACACCCGCCTGGGCGCTGAGCTGCCCGGTGGAGCCGTCGACCGGCCCGGCGAGGTCCAGGCGCCGGAGGCTCATCACCAACTCGCCGTGCAGAGGGACGCCGCCGCCGACCATCCCGGTGTTGCCCCCCTGAGGCACGATCGCCGTCCCGTGACGCCGGCACAAGGCGACGACCTCGGCGACCTCGGCGGCCGATCCCGGCCGCACCACGGCCGGCGTCGATCCGCGGAACCTCCCCGTCCAGTCGAGGGAGTAGGACGCGACGACGTCGGGTTCGGTGAGGAGATGCGGTCCACCGACGACGTCGACGAGCGCGCGTGCGAGGTCGGGGTCGATCGCCCGAGCGGCAGGCGCAGTACGTGTGTCCACACTGCCGACGCTACAAGCGTCGCCGGAGCCTGGGAGGGGACTTGAACCCCTGACCTGCGCGTTACGAGTGCGCTGCTCTGCCGACTGAGCTACCCAGGCAAATCGCAGTCACGAACGCGGTCACGAACCTCGAAGGCACCTGGCCGGCCGTTGCGAAGGGACATCGTAGACGGCCCTGGCTCTGGCACGCACCGAAGGTGGCGAACGCCGGGCGAGCATCTGGATCGCCAGGTCAGCGTCCACAAATCCACGGTTATTCTTCTATATACTAGAACATCTGACGGGAAGGAGCAGGGGGTGCTCGACGACGAACTGCAACACGAGGCCCGAGCGCTCGGCGACCCGACGCGTCATCGCCTGTTCCGCTACATCGCGGACGCCGCTGGTCCGGTCGGGGTCGCCGAACTGACCGAGTACGTGCGCCTCAACCACAACGCGGTGCGCCAGCATCTCGCGATCCTGAAGGACGCACACCTGGTGACCGAGGAGGTCGAGGAGCGCCTGCGACCAGGACGTCCCCGCCTGCTGTACCGGCTCCACCCCGAAGCGGCAGGGAAATGGGGCACCCCGGGCGCATACGCCTGGCTGGCGGCCATGCTGAGCGACGCCGTCCGCCGGCGGCTGGACCCGCGCCAGGTGGGTCGCCAAGACGGGCAGCGCCGTGCCGCGGAGCTGAGCGGCACCGGAGATGGCATCGATCTCTTGGAGACGGAGATCATCGGGCGAGGCTTCCGTCCGACGCGCATCGAGCGGGGACGTCGGGTCGAGTTCGTGCTCGGCCGCTGCCCGTTCGCCGAAGTCGCCGGGTCCGACGCCGCGACGGTCTGCCAGCTGCACCTGGGGCTCGCTGAAGGGTTGGCCGAAGGCCTCGGGGGCATCGCCGTCGACGACCTCGTGGCCAAGGACCCCCGCCGAGCCGGCTGTCGCCTCACCGTCCGGCGCCAGCTCGCCACGGCAGGCGCCCGCTCCTGATCCGGGGACGACAGGAGGGCGAAGGAGAACCGGCATGGCGCAACTGGCAGGGTCTCGGACGGAGGCCAATCTGAAGGTGGCGCTGCTCGGCGAGAGCCAGGCCAATCGCCGCTACCTCTACTTCGCGCAGTGCGCGGACGTCGAGGGGTTCGTGGACATCGCCGCCCTCTTCCGCTCGGTCGCCGACGGCGAGACCGGCCACGCCTTCGGCCACTTCCACTACCTCGAGGCGTGTGGCGACCCGGTCACCGGTGCTCCCGTCGGCTCCACGTTCGAGAATCTGAGGAGCGCACTCCACGGGGAGATCTATTCCGCTTCCGAGCTGTACCCCGGGATGGCCAGGACGGCACGCGAAGAGGGCTTCGCAGACATTGCCGACTGGCTCGAAACGCTCGCGCGGGCCGAGAAGTCCCACGCGGACCGTTTCTCGAAGGAGCTCGATTCCTTCACGTGACTTGCGACGAGATGACCCGAGTCCGCTCGGGGAGCGACCATCGCACAGCGGCCACGGACGCCTGACGCGCGGCACGACCCTGCACGCACGGACGCTCAGTCGCCGAGACGACCCAACCGCACGAAGAGCGCCTCGAGCAGGAGCGTCTCTTGGGCGTGACGTCGCAGGCCCGCGGCCGCGTCGCCCACGAGGGCGACAGCCGCCTCATAGCCCTTGGCCTCTCCTGGCCGCAGCGGTCCGACGCCGGGGGAGGTTCCCGCTCGGGATGGCGGCACACCGCCCGGAGGGGTTGCAACCGCATCGGCGAGACGATCCCGGTAGACGCGGGCGAGCACACCGAGGCCCGTGCGCAGCTCCTCGGTCCGCCACCGGCGCTCCTCGCGGTGCTGGCGGTCGAGCACGTCCTTGCGGCCGGGAAGCCTCCGCTCGCCCATCGCCGTGGCGTCCTCGTCGAGCATCCGGATCTCCGACTCGTGCTCCGCGCGAAGAGGAGCGAGCGCGGTGTCGGTCGCGCGCAGCACCTCCCGGGCGAGGGCACCGGAAACCGCACCGTGGCCGTCGAGACGCGACGGGATCGATCTCCACAGGGCCAGGCGCTCGCTGAAGGCCGGGTCCTCGGCGAGCAGCCGGGCGCGCTCCACGTCACCGCCCGCACCCTCAGCCACGAGGCGTGCCCGCGAGGGGTCCACACCGCGTCCGATGAGCCACGCTTCGATCGCCGCGGTCGGAACCGGCGGGAACGGCACCTCGACGCAGCGGCTCGCCACGGTGACGAGGTCGGGGGGGACATCGTCTGCCAATAGCACGAACACCGTGGACGGCGGTGGCTCTTCGAGCGTCTTCAAGAGCGCGGGCGCCGAGAGGAGCGCGAGGTGGAGATCGCCTACGACGAGAACCTGTCGGCTGCCTTCGATCGGGCGTCGGAGGGCAAGGGCACCGAGGCGGCGCGCGTCGTCCACATCGAGTGCCGCGCCGGTCCGCTCCACAAGGACGTGGTCGGGATGGATGCCGGCGAGGACGCGTCGGCAGACGTCGCACACGCCGCAACCCCCATCGGGGCAGAGCAGCGCGGCGGCAAACCCACGAGCGGCCGCACGCGGACCCGACCCCGGCTGGCCGACGAGCAGGTAGGCGTGCACCGGGCGCTGTGCGGCTGCTCGCAGCGCACCGACCGCGCGCTCCTGCCCCACAACGTCCGCGAACAACGAGGCCGCTGGGCGTTCGTTGTCGGACGGTCCACGCGCGACGGCATCACTCATCGTCTTCGTCCCCCGAGGCGAGTCGTCACGGCGGTGAGGAGCTCGACGGCGACCGCGTCCGGGGCCGCGTCGCCATCGATCACGACCCAGTGCCCGGGGTCGCCGGCGGCGAGGGCCAGGTAGCCCTCGCGCACCCGCGAGAAGAAGGAGGCGTCGAGGCGTTCGAGCCGGTCGGGCGCGACCGCCTCGAGGCGCCGGCGCGCGACCGAGGCCGGGACGTCGATCAAGACCGTCAGGTCGGGCACGGTGCCTCCTGCAGCCCACAGGACGAGCTGGCCCAACACCTCGAGGCCGAGGCCGCGGCCGTGCCCCTGATAGGCGAGGGTCGACCCCGAGAAGCGGTCGGTCACCACCCAGCGACCGCGCTCGAGGGCCGGCCGGATCACCTCCTCCACATGCTGCGCGCGGTCGGCGGCCATGAGGAGCGCCTCGGCGCGCCCCACGGGGGCAGGGTGGTCGCCGCCGAGGAGCAGCTCGCGCAGCGCCCGGCCCAGCGCGGTCGCCCCCGGCTCGAACGTGAGGAGCGCACCCAGCGACGAGGCAAGACGGCGAGCCTGGGTCGACTTCCCCGACCCGTCGACGCCTTCGAGCGCCACGAGGCGGCCCTCCGGCGCCGTCGCCCCCGGTGTCACGTCTCCGGCCCCGGGGGCCCCTCCGACTCACTTGGCGACCCACTCGCCGACCCGGCCGTCCCTGGCTCGCCGTGTCCGGCGGCTCGCGTCGTGCCCGGTGCGGTCGCCGCGCGGGCCCTTATGGCCGCGGGCTTCTTCTTCGCCGGGGCCTTCTTCGCGCCTGGCGCCCGCTTCGTGGCGGCCGGCTTCTTCGGGGCACCCTTCTTCGCGCCCGAACCCCGGCGCGTAGAAGGGCCGGCTGCCCGGCGATCGGCAAGCAGCTCCGCGGCGCGCTCGATGGTCACCGTCGACGGGTCGTCGCCCTTGCGAAGTGACGCGTTCGTCGTGCCGTCGGTGACGTACGGCCCAAATCGTCCTTCGCGGACCACGACGGGCTGGCCGGTCTCGGGGTCTGGGCCCAGCTCGCGCAACGGCCCGGCCGATCGGCCCCGCCCGCGGTGGGTCTTCGGCTGCGCGAAGAGCGCCAGCGCCTCGTCCAGGGTCACCGTGAGGAGCTGGTCCTCGGACGCGAGGCTCCGGGTGTCGCTCCCGCGCTTGAGATAGGGACCGAACCGGCCGTTGGCGGCCAGGATCTCCTGTTTGGTCTCCGGGTCCGTCCCCACTGCTCGCGGCAGCCGCAGCAGCTCGAGGGCCTGCTCCAAGGTGATGCTCGACGGCGTCATCGACGAGAAGAGCGACGACGTGCGAGGCTTCTCCCCGCCTTCGGCCGCCGAACCCAGCTGCACGTAGGGACCGAAGCGCCCGGCACGGACCTGCACCTCGAGTCCGCTGTCGGGATCGGTGCCGAGGACTCTGTCGTGCGACGGCGCGTCGAGCAGCTCCTGCGCTCGGTCGAGCGTCAGCTCGTCGGGGGCAAGATCATCGGGGATCGAGGCGCGCTCGTCGTCGCGCTGGAGGTATGGCCCGTACCGGCCGACCCGCGCCACGATCTGGCGCCCGGCGGCATCGGTCCCGATGGGGATCGAGTTGATCTCCCGCGCGTCGATCGCACCGAGGTGGGTCGCCACCGCCTCTTTGAGGCCGAGCCGGCTGGTGTCCGACGCCGACACCGCGGTGCCGCCGGGCGCGGTGCCGCCGGGCGCGGTGCCGCCGTTGCCGAAGTAAAAGCGCGTCAACCACGGCAGGACGTCCTCGCGCCCGCTGGCGATCTCGTCCAGGTCGTCCTCCATCGCTGCGGTGAAGCCGTAGTCGACGAGGTCTGGGAAGTACCGCTCGAGGAGGCCGACCACGGCGAAGGCGGTGAAGCTCGGCACGAGCGCGCTGCCCTTCTTCCAGACGTACCCCCGATCGAGGATGGTGGCGATCACGCTCGCATAGGTGGACGGTCGTCCGACGCCGAGCTCCTCCATCGCTTTCACCAACGACGCCTCGGTGTAGCGCGCGGGGGGCTGGGTGGCGTGCGCGCCGGGCTCGAGCTCGAGCGCGTCGCAGCGGTCCCCCACCGCGAGCCGCGGAAGCACCACCTCACGGTCGGCCAGCTCGGCCTCGGGGTCGTCCTCTCCTTCGACGTACGCACGCAGGAAGCCCGGGAACGCGATGACCCGCCCGCTTGCGGAGACCTCGGCGCCTGCACCTGCGAAGAGCGGCGCGTCTGCGGGCATGACCCCGACGAGGCGGACCTGGGCGCTCGTGCCGGTCGCGTCCACCATCTGCGACGCGACGGTTCGCTTCCACACCAGCTCGTAGAGCCGGAGCTCGTCGCCGTGGAGGGACCGCGACGCCTCTTCGGGGGTCCGGAAGACGTCGCCCGCGGGGCGGATGGCCTCGTGAGCTTCCTGCGCGTTCTTCACCTTGCGCTCGTAGCGCCTCGGCGCCTGCGGCACGTAGTCGGCCCCGTAGAGGCTGGCGGCCTGGGTTCGGGCAGCGAGAAGTGCTTCGTCCGAGAGCGTCGTCGAGTCGGTCCGCATGTAGGTGATCCAGCCCTGCTCGTAGAGGCGCTGGGCCACCTGCATCGCTCGCTGGGCGCTGAACCGGAGCTTCCGACCGGCCTCTTGCTGCAGCGTCGAGGTGATGAACGGAGCCGACGGCGAGCGGCGGAACGGCTTCTCGGAGACCGATTGCACGGTGAACGGCCGCCCCGACAACCCTGCAGCGAGCGCGCGAGCGTCCGCTTCGCCCAGGACCCGCACACGGTCGCCGCGGACGAACGCGTGCTCGTCGAAGTCACGCCCGGTCGCGACCGGCGTGCCGTCCACGGCGACCAGGGTCGCCGCGAACTGCAGCGGCTCTCCTGCGCCCCCCTCTCCTGCGCCCCCCTCACCCGCGTGCGGCGACGCGAAGATGCCTTCGACACCCCACCAGCTCGCGGACCGAAACCGCATCCGAGCCCGCTCGCGCTCCACCACCATGCGGGTCGCGACGCTCTGCACCCGGCCAGCGGAAAGGCGCGGCATCACCTTGCGCCACAGGACCGGCGAGACCTCGTAGCCGTAGAGCCGATCCAGAATGCGGCGCGCCTCCTGCGCGTCGACCAGGCGTCGGTCGAGCTCTCGCCATTCCTGCACCGCGCGTTGGATGGCTGCCGGGGTGATCTCGTGGAACACCATGCGCTTCACGGGGACGCGGGGGGAAAGCACTTCGGTGAGATGCCAGGCGATGGACTCGCCTTCGCGGTCCTCGTCGGTCGCGAGATAGAGCTCGTCGGCATCCTTCAGGCGGGCCTTCAGGTTGGCGACGACCGACTTCTTGTCGGACGAGACGACGTAGAGCGGCTTGAACCCGTTCTGCACGTCGACGCCCAGGCGCGCCCACTCCTCGCTCTTGTACGTCGCGGGCACCTCGTCTGCGCCGCGCGGCAGGTCGCGCACGTGCCCGATCGAGGACTCGACCACGAACTCCGGGCCGAGCATGCGCGAGATCGTGCGTGCCTTGGCCGGCGACTCGACGATGACGAGCGCCTTACCCACCTGCCATCCGATCTTGTCGGCCTCGGTCCACGGAACGTGCGGGATGGCTCTGCCTCATGACGACGACAGGCTCCCGGCTCGGTCCCGCGTTGTCAAGGCACCCTCCCCGGCCCCCGCCGCCATCGGGGCCGGGATCAGTCTGCAGCCCCGATGGGGGTGGTCGAGACCGGCGCAGGCGTGGCGGTCGGAACCGCCACGTCGAGCCCTGGGGCCTTGCGCTTGGAGAAGGCGATGGCGCCGAGCAGCACGACCAGGGCGACACCTGCGATGACGTAGCGCACGTCGCTGTGGCGCAGGCTGATGACTGCGGGCAGCACGAGCAGCGAGACCAGGTTCATCACCTTGATGAGCGGGTTCAGCGCCGGCCCGGCGGTGTCCTTGAAGGGATCGCCGACCGTGTCGCCGATCACGGCCGCCTTGTGCGGTTCGGAGCCCTTGCCGCCTTCGTGCCCGTCTTCGATGTACTTCTTCGCGTTATCCCAGGCACCGCCCGAGTTCGACAGCGTGTTCGCCATGAGCTGACCGGTGAGGATCGCAGCTGCGAGGAAGCCGCCGAGCGCGAGGTAGTTGATGCCGAAGCCGACGATCACCGGCGACAGGATCGCCAGGAGTGCAGGGGTCGCGAGCTCTCGCTGCGCCGCGGCGGTGCAGATGGAGATGACCCGTCCGTACTCCGGCGTCTCGGTGTAGTCCATGATCCCGGGGTGCTCGCGGAATTGGCGGCGCACCTCTTGCACCACGGTGCCGGCCGACCGGCCGACCGCCCTGATCGCCAGCGCCGAGAAGAGGAAGGCGATCGACCCGCCGACCAAAAGACCGATGAACGTGGTCGGGTTCGAGACGTTGACCTGGGTGAGCGGATTGTGGAACAGGGTCGAGCTCGGCAGCTTCAGCTGTCCTCCGATGGTCTCGACGAACGAGGCGAAGAGCGCCACGGCGGCGATCACCGCCGAAGCGATTGCGACGCCCTTGGTGATCGCCTTGGTGGTGTTCCCCACGGCATCGAGGCTCACCATGATCCGCTCGGCTTCGCCGCTGAACTCGCCGGACATCTCGGCGACGCCCGCCGCGTTGTCCGACACCGGCCCGAAGCTGTCCTCCGAGACGACCATCCCGGTCGTCGAGAGCAGCCCGATGCCGATGAGCGCGACCAGGTACAGCGACAGCTCGATGTTGCCGTGCCCGAGGCCGATCGCGACGCCCAGTGCAATTGCGATCGAGATGATCGCCCAGACCGAGGACTCGAGTCCCGCCGCGAACCCCGACAGCACCGTCGTGGCAGGCCCCGTACGTGCCGACTCGGCGATCTCGCGGACGGGTCCCCGTTCGGTCGAGGTGAACTGCTCGGTGATCTGGCTGACCACGAGCGACAGGATCACCCCCGTCAGCACCGCCCAGAAGACGGTGAGATCGTGAACGTAGTACTCGGCGACGAAGAGGGCCCCGACGACGGTGAGCCCCGCGGCCAGCCAGAAGCCGCGGTTGATCGGAGCCATTGCATTGCGGTCCTTGGCGCGCGCCCGAACGGCGTAGACCCCGATCATCGAGGCGACGATGCCGATCGCCGGCACGATCAGCGGGAAGATCACGGCGGGCGTCGGGTCCGCAGAGTGACCAGGCAGAGCGCGGAAGGCCGAGTACCCGAGGATCAGCGACGAGATGATGGTGATCTCGTAGGACTCGAACAGGTCCGCTGCCATCCCGGCACAGTCGCCGACGTTGTCGCCGACGTTGTCGGCGATGGTCGCCGCGTTGCGCGGGTCGTCCTCGGGGATCCCCGCCTCGACCTTTCCGACGAGGTCCGCCCCGACGTCTGCCGCCTTGGTGAAGATCCCGCCGCCCACCCGCATGAAGAGGGCGAGGAGAGACGCACCGAACGCAAAGCCGATCAGGACCGCCGTCGCGGTGTTCTGGAAGATGAGGACGATCGAGGTCGCGCCGAGGAGACCGAGCCCCACACAGAGCATGCCGGTGATGGCACCGGTCCGGAACGCCACCTGCAGGGCACCGGCCATGCGGCCGCCGCGAGCAGCGGCCGCCGCCGTGCGGACGTTGCCGCGCACCGCCATGCTCATGCCGATGAAGCCGGTCAGGCCCGAGAACGCCGCACCGAAGAGGAAGCAGATCACGCGGTAGATGCCGGCTTCGCCGAACGACAGCGCCACGGAGCCGTCCGGCCTCGTCACCTTCGTCGCGGTGAAGAAGATGAGGACCGCGAGCGGCACCACGATGATGAGGATCGTCCGGAACTGCCGCCGCAAGAACGCCTGGGCGCCCTCTTGGATGGCGAGCGCGATCTGGCGCATCTTGTCCGTGCCCGTGTCGGCGCGCAGGACGCCGCGCATCAGCACGATGCCCGTGCCGATGCCGATGACGCCGGCGACGAGGGCCACCAGCAGCCAGATCTCGTCGGCCGAGCCCAGGTGGAAGGCCTGATAGCTCCCTTCCGCCACCACAGGGTGCGCCATCGTTGCTGTCCTTTCCTACCTGTCGCTCGTCATGGTCGTGAGCCCTTCGTCGTCGCTGCCGCCGGCCGGCAGGGGCGCGGCCTCCGACGGGCGGGCGGGGAGACATTGCACGCGGGCACGGTGGCCCGAGGCGCAGGCACGTTAGCCACCGCAGGCACCGGCGGCAAGAATCCCGGCGTCACGGCCGAGCTCATCCCTCGGGAGCGGCTGGCGGACCGCCGCTCTCACGCTCGGCGACGAGCTCGTAGTCGGGGTTCAAGATCGCGAGTCGCCTCCCCCACGCGCCCACCATGCCCTCGGCGACCAGGCGGGCCCCGGGCTCGATCCCGGGGATCCGTGGGCGGCCTTGGAAGACGAGGAGGATGCCGCCGGTGCGGTCGGCGAGCGTGCACTCGAGGTTCGACGTCCCCGCTCTCGGCTGGACACGCACGGACTTGACGCGCCCGGCGATGCGCACCCGCTGGCGCCACCGGGCCTCGGCGATGGGGCGCGTCCCCGCCGAGCGACGCGCAAGGGCGCGGTCGGCGTCGGTCTCCTCCCCGGCGCGACCCTTTTCCCGGTGCCGATCGGCCGTCCGGTGGGCCGACCGGGAGTCGGGCTCGTCGCCGGCTTGGGCGTGGACCGGCGCCCCGGTGCTGAGGCCGGTCGCATCCCCGAGCTCGAGCGGACCCGCCGGCCCGCCTCCGGGCACGGGCGCACTGCTGGCGCGCGAGGGACGGACCCGGCGGCTGCCCGACGAGGTGCCCCACGACCGGGCCCGTGCCGGCCCCGAGACCGCTTCGCTCACCATGCGTTGCGCGAAACGACGGCGCCTGCCCCCCGAGCCGCCGCCGGGAAGGTTGTAGGGGACGATCGTGGCGCTCACACGCGGTACCTGGCTCACGATGGCGGCGATCCGGTCCGCGGTCCGGTCGTGCAGCAGCCGCTGCCACCCCCACACGAAGCCGCGCCGGGGCAGCAGCACCGTGCATTCGGTGTCCCCGTCGGCCACCGCTTCTGCCACGAGCTCGAGCGCCGCGCGACCGAGCCGGCGATCGGGGCAGTCGACCACGTCGAGCGGGAGGCGCGACAGACCGAGGCGCCGCCACTCCTCTTCGAGCTCGCGCGTCTCACTGCTGTCGATGTCGAAATGCGCAGCACGCAGCTCGTCGGGAGACAGGGTGCGGGCGTACTGGATCGCCCGCGCGGTCGCCATGTCGAGCCGGTCCACGAGCACCACCACCACATGGCGGCGAGGGAGGGGGGCCTCGGTCGCCTCGATGGCGCCGGTCTCGAGCTTCTCGGCCTCGTAGGTGTACTCCCGATGCATGCGGATGAGACCCCAGTACATGAGGGGTCCGACCAGCACCACGATCCACGCGCCCTCGAGGAACTTGGCGAAGGCGAAGATCAGCACGACCGCGCCGGTCAGCACCGCCGCAAACCCGTTCACAACGACGCTGCGGCGCCAGTGCGGGCCACGCTGGGTGAGATGGTGCTTGACCATCCCCGACCCCGCCATGCAGAAGCCGGTGAACACCCCGATGGCGTACAGCGCGACCAGGCCGTCGACCTGCGCGCGAAAGACGACGATCAACAAGAGCGCGACGACCGTGAGGACGATGATCCCGTTGGAGAAGGCCAGCCGGTGGCCACGCCGGGTGAGCTGGCGAGGCAGGAAGGAGTCGCCCGCGACGAAGCTGGCCAGGAACGGGAACCCGTTGAAGCTCGTGTTCCCTCCCGTGTAGAGGATGAGGAGCGTGGCGATCTGGACGACGAAGAACAAGATGTGGCCCAGCAGGCTGTGCCCGACCACGGAGCGCACCTCCTGGGAGACCACCGTCGGAGATCCCGCCGCATAGGGGACGGCATGCGTCCAGCGAGCGAGCATGGTCACGCCGAAGACGAGGAACGCCAGGACCGAGCTCATCACGACGAGGGTGACCCGCGCGTTGTGGGACTCGGGCGGCCGGAAGGCGCTCACGCCGTTGGAGATGGCCTCGAGGCCCGTGAGCGACGACCCTCCGTTGGCGAAGGAGCGCAGCAGCGTGATGAACGCGAGGCCCATGAGCAGGCCGCCGCCCGGCGTCCCGACGTGGTGCCCGAACAGGAGATGGGCCGGAGGGAGCTTGCGCGGGTGGAGGTCGCCGAGCGCCGCTTCGATGAGGCCCGCCACGATGATGCCGCCGAGGCTCACGACGAAGAAATACGTGGGAATGGCGAAATACCTGCCTGCCTCGCGGATGCCGCGCAGATTGCCGAAGAGGAGGAGCAGGACGACCCCCACGGTGATCGGGACCGTCCAGGGCACAAGCGACGGCACGGCGCTCGTGAGCGCTGCGGTCCCGGCCGAGGTCTGCACGGCCACCGTCACCGTGTAGTCGATCAGCAGCGCGACGGCGGCGATCTGGGCGACCTTGGGACCGAAATTCTCCCGCGCGACCACGTACGAGCCACCGGCCTTGGTGTAGAGCTGCACCACCTCGAGGTACGACAGCGTGACGAAGAAGAGCACGCCGAGGATCGCGAGCGTGACGGGCACGACGAGGGTGAAGGCCGCGAGTCCCACGTACGGGACCAGCTGCGTGAGCATCTCCTCCGTGCCGTAGGCGGACGACGAGATGCAGTCGGGCGACAGGACGCCCAGCGCGGTGGGCCTGCCGAGACGCTCCTGACGCAGCCGTTCGGTGACGAGGGGTGGTCCGAGCAAGCGGTTCTTGAGGCGGTAGCGGAGCGTCTCGGGATACGCGGCGGCCGCGTCCGCAGGCGTCACCAGGGGGGTCGATGTCGCCCCGAACGCCGCACTGACGCCCTCGCGGGACTCGCTGTCGGGGGTGCTGGGGCTCGCATCCGCGCCTGTCGGGATCGTGCCGACTCCCGCCGCGGGATCGACGGGCCGGGGCGTTGGGGAGCCGGGCTGCCACGGGTGCACCGTGCAAGAGTAGAACCGGCGCGCTCCGCCCCGTCTCACCCGCGGTTCGCGCCGGCTCGCCTTTACAGACGCTGGTGGGGCCGTGTAGCACTGTCGGGTGCATGTCGTGGTGGTGGGGTGCGGGCGGGTCGGTTCAGGCCTCGCCGTCTCGTTGACCCGCGAGGGACACAGCGTCGCCATCATCGACCGGAACCCGCGGGCGTTCCGCCGATTGCCCGACGAGTGGCCGGGACAGCGGGTGCATGGCTCGGGCTTCGACCGCGACCATCTCGACCAGGCGGGGGCCCGCCGTGCGGACGCTCTGGCCGCGGTCTCGAGCGGAGACAACAGCAACATCCTGACGGTCCGGATCGCCCGGGAGACCTATGGGATCGCGCACGTCGTTGCCCGCATCTACGACCCGCGCAGGGCCGAGATCTACCAGCGCTTGGGCATCCCGACCGTCGCGACCGTCACCTGGACCATCGACCAGGTCCGCCGGCGCCTCGCACCTGAGAGCGTGGCCGCCGAGTGGGCCGACGCGACGGGCAAGCTCACGCTCGTCGAGCGCGCGCTCCCCGACGCCTGGGCCGGGCGGCGCCTGGGGGACCTGGGCGTGACCGGACGCATCACCGTGCTCGCAGTCACCCGAGCCGGCCAGCCTCGCCTCGACGCGGCCGAGCTGATCGGTCAAGAAGGCGACCTGCTGCACGTCGCCGTGATGGACGGGAGCCTCGACGAGCTGGACCGGCGGTGTGGTGGGGGCCCTGCATCGAACGTGCCCGACGCCGAGGCACCGCGGTGAAGGTCGCGATCGCAGGCGCCGGCAGCGTCGGGACCGCCATCGCTCGAGAGCTCGAGACCAACGGGCACGAGGTGCTCGTGCTCGAGCAGGATGCCGAGCTGGTCGAGCAGCGCCGAGGTGAGGTGCCAGGTGTGCACTGGGTGGCGGCGGACGCGTGCGAGGTCTCTTCGCTCGACGCCGCAGGGTTGGCGTCGGTGGACGTCGTCGTGGCCGCGACCGGGGACGACGAGGACAATCTCGTTGTCTCGCTGCTCGCGAAGCAAGAGTTCGCCGTTCCCCGGGTCGTGGCACGGGTCAACAACTCGAAGAACCAGTGGCTGTTCAACGAGAGCTGGGGCGTCGACGTCTCGGTGTCCACGCCCCAGCTGCTGACCGCGCTCGTCGAAGAAGCGGTGTCCGTCGGGTCGCTGGTGCGGCTTCTCCAGTTCCAGGGGGGCAGCGCGCACCTCGTCGAGATCACGCTCGCAGAGGGTTCGCCCGCTGCCGGTGTCGCCGTCGCCGACATCGGGATCCCGCGTGAAGCCACGATCGTCGCGGTCGTGCGTCGGGACCGGCTGGTCGTCCCGCGCGGGGACACCGTGCTCCAGTCCGGCGACGAGGTGCTCGTGCTCGTCACCGGGGATGTCGAAGAGACAGTCCACGGGCTCTTCATCGGCGGGTAGCGGGCCCAGCCGCTTCGTCCCCCACGGATCCCCCGGATCGCTCACCTGCGCGGCTGGCCCCGCATCGCCGAGCCCGTACCTCTGCGCACCGTACGATCGTCACGTGAGAGCGGCGTTCTTCGACCTCGACAAGACCGTCATCGCCAAGGGGTCGATCCCGGCGTTCGGACGACCCTTCCGCCGCGGCGGGCTCATCAACCGTCGTGTCGTGCTCCGCGCGCTGATCGGCCAGCTGATCTACCTGCATCTGGGCGCCGACGACGAGCGCCTCGCGCGCATCCGGGAGTCGATGCTGCTCCTCACGCGCGGCTGGGACCGCGACCGCGTGCGCGAGATCGTGCGCGAGACGCTCCTCGAGACGGTCGAGCCGCTCATCTTCAAGGAGGCGCTCGAGCTCATGGAGTCCCACCACGGCGCCGGCGACCGGGTATACCTCGTGTCGGCGTCGCCCGAGGAGATCGTGCTGCCGCTGGCGGAGCTGCTCGGGGCAGACGGCGCGATCGCGTCGGTGGGGGAGGTCGACGAGGAGGGCCGCTACACCGGGCGAATGGCCTTCTACGCCTCGGGCGAGGGGAAGGCGGTCGCAATGCGCGAGCTCGCGGCACGCACCGAGATCGACCTCGGGTCCTCGACTGCCTATTCGGACTCGGCCACGGACGTGCCGATGCTCGAGACCGTCGGCCACCCCGTCGCGGTCAACCCGGACCGCGCGCTCGCCAAGGTCGCCCGAGAGCGCGGCTGGGAGGTCCGCCAGTTCACCAAGCCCGTCCAGCTCCGCAACCGCGTCACGATGCGGACACCGGTGCTGACGACGAGCCTCGCGCTCGCGGCAGGGGCGGCCGTCCTGTGGTGGCGCAGCAGGCGACTGCGACCCTCAGGCTCCGTCGGGACCCGTCCCGCCACCGCACGGCGTCCCGCGGCTCGTCCACCCGCAGCCGAAGCCCGAGCCGTCCGCGCGACGCAAAGCGACCGCGCGCGGACCCGAGCACGGCTATCGGCCGGCTCGCAGAGCCGCGTGCGGGGGCTCCGCCCGCGTCACGCGCTCTGACCCGGCGACGTCGCGCAGGTCAGGCGGCCCGAAGACGGCGTGCAGCGACGACGCCCAACGCAACCAGCACGGCAAGGAAGAGGAGTTTCTTCATGCCGTCGATCGTAGCCCGGATCCCGCCCGACGTCCCCAGGGGCGAGGGGCCCGCGGTCTCAGACCGTCAGGAGATCTCGCGCCCCGGTGTCGGACGAGGGATGGCGCAGCTTGGACATCGCCCGGGCCTCGATCTGGCGAATGCGCTCCCTGGTCAGGTTGAAGTGCTCGCCCACTTCTTCGAGGGTCCTCGGCTCGCCGCGGTCCAGCCCGAAGCGGAGACGGAGGATCTCACGCTCTCTCTCGTCGAGCGGAGACAGGAGCCGGCCGATCTCCTCGGGGAGTAGCGAGACCGCAGCCACCTCGAAGGGAGACTCCGCCGACCGGTCCTCCACGACGTCGCCGAGCTCTGCGTCTCCGTCCTCACGCAGCGGCTCGGACAGCGACAACGGCTCTGCCCGGAAGCGGAGTGCTTCGACCAGCTTGTCCTCGGGCATCTCGACCTCGATCCCGAGCTCTGCGAGCGTGGCGGGCCGTCCGAGCTTGAGCTCCAGGCGCGCCTGCGCCTTCTGCACCCGTGCGAGCGTGTCGCCGGCATGCACCGGGAGCCTGATCGTCCGCCCCGTGTTCGCGATCCCACGCGTGATCGCCTGGCGAATCCACCACGTGGCATAGGTCGAGAACTTGAACCCCTTGCGCCAGTCGAACTTCTCGACGGCGTGCATCAGGCCGAGGTTGCCTTCTTGGATCAGGTCGAGCAGCGGGAGCCCTGACGCCTGGTACTTCTTGGCGATCGATACGACCAACCTGAGGTTGGACTGCACAAAGGTCTGCTGGGCTCGCTCGCCCGAGGCGACCGCCCGGCGCAGCTCGCGCTTTCGGGGCGCGGCAAGGTTCTTGGGAGCCTTTCGCAACTCTTCGTCGGCCTCGCGGCCGCCTTCGATCGCCTGTGCCAGACGGACTTCGTCGTCCTTGGTCAACAGGGGGTACTGACCGATGTCGGTCAGGTACAGACGTACGAGATCCTCGTCGTCGCGTTCGATGCGTTCCTTCGCCAAAGCCTGTGCCGAACCTTCCCGTGTAGTACGTTGGACGCGGCCGGGGTGTCCATCCCCGTGCCGTCCCCTGCGGTGACCACTGGCCATGCGCGAGTACAAGCGGCCGGTGACGACATTCTACAGGCGGGGTCAAGTAGCTCCGCCCCCTGCGTGCGTCACCAGGCTGAATCAGCCTCAGGCCAGGGGAAGAGGTCGCCGTGGTGGTGCACCATCCGGTCACCGAGGGCGTGTGCCCACGCTTCGGCAGCCGCCGATCCCTCGAGCCCGCCCAGCAGCTGGACCGCCGCCGCCTGCTCCACTTCGACGTCGCGCAGGACGAGCGTGAGCGCCCGGATGCTCGGGCCATCGGTCACAGGCACGAGCCGCCGCTCGAACCCGCGGTACGACCCGACGAGTCGCGGCAGGACCTCGACGGCCAGCCCGGCCACGAACCGGAGCCCGCGAGCCTCTTTCGCACCAGGGCTCGGCTCAGGAACCTCCCCGGGCTCGAGCGCCGCGAGGAGCGCCGGCGCCCACCCTCCGACCGGGCGCGTGAGCCGCTCGGGGTCGACCCCCGCGAGCACGGGTAGCCGATCGGCCCACAACTGGGCGTGCCAGGCGTGCTGGGCGCTCGCTTCGAAAAGATGGACCCGCGCCGCATCGCCAAGGCCCGGCGCGCCGGCCCACGCCCCGGTCAGCTCGAACAGGCGCTGCTCGACCCAGCGGTACGCGCCGAGGCGGACCGCGGCGGCGCGGATCGTGAGCGCCGCGCCGCGGCCCTCGCCGCCATCCGAGGCATCCACCGCCGGCTCCGTCACGCGCTCAACCCCCGGTCCGCACCGGTCGCGGCGTCCGATAGGCGTTGGTGATCGGCATGCGCCTGTCCCTGCCGAAGGCCTTGTTCGTGATGCGGATCCCCGGGGCGATCTGGCGCCGCTTGTACTCCGCGGCGTCGACGAGGTGCACCACCCGAGCGATCAGCTCCGGGTCGAACCCCTCGGCCACGAGGTCGGCTGCCGTGCGGTCGCGTTCCACATAGGCCTCGAGGATCGGGTCCAAGAGGTCGTACGGAGGCAGCGACTGGTCGTCGCGCTGGTCCGGGCGGAGCTCAGCCGACGGGGGCTTGTCCAGCACCGAGCGCGGGACCGGCTCGGGCCGACCGAGCGCAGCCGCTTGCGCGTTGCGGTGCCGGCACAGGTCGTAGACGAGCGTCTTGGGCACGTCCTTGATCACCGCGAAGCCACCGGCGGAGTCGCCGTACAAGGTGGAGTACCCCGTTGCCATCTCGCTCTTGTTGCCGGTGGTGAGGACGATCCAGCCGGTGGCATTGGAAATGCCCATCAGTACGACACCGCGCAGGCGCGACTGGAGGTTCTCGTCGGTGATCCCGATGGGGGGCTCCCCGATCGCGTGGTCGAGGACCGTCTCCATGCAACGGTGGGCCGTGTCGATCGGCACCACGCTGAAGGCGATGCCGAGGCGCTCGGCGAGGAGCCGGGCGTCGGTCACCGATCCCTCGCTCGAGTAGCGAGACGGCATCGCGACCCCGTGCACGTGCCCGGGGCCGACGGCATCGGCTGCGACCGCGGCGACGAGCGAAGAGTCGATCCCACCGGACAAGCCGATGACCGCGCCGCGAAAGCCGTTCTTGCCCAGGTAGTCGCGCGTGCCGAGGACGAGCGCCGCGTAGACCTCGCCAACCGGGTCGAGGGGCGGGGGGGGCGGGGGGGGCGGGGGGTTCCCGGATGCCATGCGGATGCCGCCATCGGCGTGGCGCGGCGGCCCGGAGAGCTCGACCACGCGCGCTCCTCGAGCCGCGCCCGAAAGAAGCGGGACGTCGGCCACCACGAAGTCCTCTTCGAACTGCGTGCCGGCCGCGACGAGCGATCCGTCGACGCCGACGACGAGGCTCGCCCCGTCGAACACGAGCTCGTCCTGGCCTCCCACCTGGTTCACGTAGACGATCGCGGCGCCGGCTTCCCGGGCGCGCTCGGTCAGCATGGCCAGTCGCTCGGCGCGCCGGCCACGCGAGTACGGCGAGGCATTGACGTTCACGATGAGCTGCGCCCCACGAGCGCCGAGCTCGGCAACCGGGCCCCGATCGGCCCAGATGTCCTCGCAGACGGACACACCGACGAGGGCGCCGCCGATGCGGTAGAGGACCGCGGGACCCTCGCCCGGGGTGAACCAACGCTGCTCGTCGAAGACGCTGTAGTTCGGGAGCAGGCGCTTGTGGTACACGCCGGCGACGGACCCACCCACGCAGAGTGCAGCCGCGTTCGCGAGGCGCGGCCGGTGGTGCACCCACGCGCTGGTGCGTGTCTCCGCCCCGGTCGCCCCCTCGCCCGCCGGGCCGGTTCCCGCAGACCCGTCGGCGCCCACGCGCTGCACGAAGCCGACGACCGCGACGCAGGTACGGGTCGCCCGGGCGACCTCGTCGAGCGCAGCCTCGTTATCGGCGACGAAACCGGACTTCAACAAGAGGTCCTCGGGCGGGTAGCCGGTGACGGCCAGCTCGGGGAAGACGCAGAGCTGCGCGCCTGCGTCCTCTGCACGCCCGAGTGCCGCGAGGATGCGGGCGACGTTGCCCTTGAGATCACCCACCACGACGTCGAGCTGGGCCATCGCCACGCGGAGCACCACGGGCCCAGCGTAACTTCGGGTCGCCTCGACCGGTCCGGGCTCCGTGGACCGGTTTCACACGCTGTTCACACACCGGACGCCGCTGCGCCGTCGCGCCCTGCTCTAATGGACGGGTCGGGCATCGGCGCAGGCAGCTCCGGCGCGCACCTCGCGGGAAGACGCCCCGCGCCGAGCACGGATCATCCCCGGACGTGACCACCGAAAGGACGGCGGAGACAGTGAGCTACCAGGCCGAGTACATCTGGATCGACGGCACGGAGCCGTCCCCCCTCGTACGGAGCAAGACCAAGATCGTCGCCACCGGCAAAAAGCCCGGCATCTGGGGATTCGACGGGTCGAGCACCAACCAGGCCACCGGCGACAACTCCGACTGCGTCCTGCAGCCGGTCTTCGTCTGCCCCGATCCGCTGCGCGGGGAGGACAACGTCCTCGTGATGTGCGAGGTGCTGAACGTCGACATGGAGCCGCACCCGACCAACACCCGAGCCGCGTGCGCCGCCGTCGCCGAGCGCTTCGCGGCCCACGAGCCCTGGTTCGGCTTCGAGCAGGAGTACACGTTCCTCCAGAACGGACGCCCGCTCGGATGGCCCGCCACGGGCTATCCGGCGCCTCAGGGCCCGTACTACTGCGGGGTCGGCGGGGACAAGATGCCCGGGCGCGAGATCGTCGAGCGCCACACCGCCGCGTGCATCCGGGCGGGTATCGGGATCGAAGGCACCAACGCCGAGGTCATGATGGCCCAGTGGGAGTTCCAGATCGGGATCCTGGCGCCACCTGAGTGCGGCGACCAGCTGTGGACCGCACGGTGGCTCCTCTTCCGCATCGCGGAGGACTTCGGTGTGTTCGCCACGCTCGAGCCCAAGCCGATCCTCGGCGACTGGAACGGCGCGGGCTGCCACACGAACTTCTCGACCAAGCAGATGCGGGCCGACGGCGGATGGGACGCCATCGTCGCTGCCTGTGAGGCGCTGGGCAAGAACATCGACGAGCATGTCGAGAACTACGGGATCGGTATCGAGATGCGCCTCACCGGCAAGCACGAGACCCAGCACTATTCGAAGTTCAGCTACGGGGTGTCGGACCGCGGGGCTTCCATCCGCATTCCGTGGCAGGTCGCCAAGGACAAGAAGGGCTATATCGAGGACCGCCGCCCGAACGCCAACATGGACCCCTACGTGGTGAGCCGCCTGCTCGTGAACACGATCTGCGGCGCTGCGGAGGGCGACGGCCGCTGAGCGCAAAGGTAGGCGCCATCACGCGCCGGGCCCCCGGCCGGGCGCACGACGAAGGAAGTGAGGCGCGTGCAGAGCCAGCGCGACTACGTGCTGCGGACCGTTGAAGAGCGGGGGATCCGCTTCGTCCAGCTGTGGTTCACTGACGTCCTCGGGACCTCCAAGGCGTTCAACATCACGCCGGCGGAGCTCGAGAACGCGCTCGACGAGGGGATGACCTTCGACGGCTCGGCGATCGACGGCTTCTCGAGGGTCCAAGAGTCCGACGTGCTGGCACGCCCGGACCCCAAGACCTTTCAGTTGTTGCCGTGGCACGGACGGGACGAGACGGTCGCCGCGGTGTACTGCGACATCTTCAATCTCGACGGTACGCCGTTCGAAGGTTGCCCGCGCCATACGTTGCGACGGACCCTCGAACGCGCCAGAGACGCCGGATACACGTTCTTCGTGGCACCGGAGGTCGAGTTCTTCTACTTCGCTGACGCGGACACGGGCAGACCACCGAAGCCGCTCGACGCAGGGTCGTACTTCGACCTGTCGGTCGACGACCGCTCGAGCGAGGTGCGCCGCCGCACCGTGCTCCGCCTCGAGGAGATGGGCATCCCCGTCGAGCACGCGCAGCACGAGGATGCCCCCTCGCAGCACGAGATCGACCTGCGGTACACCGACGCGCTCACGATGGCCGACACCGTCATGACCGTCCGGCTCGTGGTGAAGGAGGCCGCACGTCACGAGGGCGTCCATGCGAGCTTCATGCCCAAGCCCCTCGAGGGCGTCCAGGGCTCGGGCATGCACACCCACCTGTCGCTCTGGGAAGGGGAGCGGAACGCCTTCGCCGACACGTCGGACCCCTACGGCCTCTCGGTCACCGCCAAGCGGTTCATCGCCGGGCTGCTCCACCATGCGCGCGAGATCACCGCGGTCACCAACCAGTGGGTGAACTCCTACAAGCGGCTCGTGAGCGGCTACGAAGCTCCCGTCCACATCGGCTGGGCACGCAACAACCGATCGGCCCTCGTCCGCGTCCCCGTCGTGAAGCACGCCAAGGCCGAGTCCACCCGCCTCGAGTACCGCGCGCCGGACTCGGCGTGCAATCCCTACCTCGGGTTCGCGGTGATCCTGGCGGCCGGGCTGCGCGGGATCGAGCAGGGTTACGAGCTGCCCCCCGAGGCCGACGCCAACCTGTTCGCGCTGAGCGAGGCCGAGCTCGCGGCCAAGGGCATCCGCTCCCTTCCCTCGAGCCTGAAGGAGGCGGTCGACGAGATGGCCCAGTCCAAGCTCCTCGTCGACACCTTGGGCGAGCACGTCTTCGAGTGGTTCATCCGCAACAAGCGAGCCGAGTGGCGGGACTACAGCGTGGCCGTCACCCAGTTCGAGCGCGACCGTTACCTGCCCACGCTGTGAAGGCACGCCCGTCCTGCGCCAGTACCACCCACGGCGCACCGGTCCTCGCGCACCGACAAGACTGACGGGGGTGGACCCGATCGTCTGCTTCCCCGACCCCGTGCCGCCGGTCATCGGCGCGGCACTGCGGCAGTGCGGGACGGACTTCCGCGCGGCGAACAGCGCGGAACTCGCCGACGCGCTCGAGCAGACGGCTGCCAAGGACGGGTGGGCGGGCGCGGTGGTGAGCGGTGCCGAGGACCTCTCGGGTGCGCTCACGTTCTGCCGCCACCTCCGGCGCCGCGAGGATCCGGTCAGCCCGTTGCTGCTCGCCGTCGGTGCCGAGCAGCTCGGCGAGCTCCAGCTGCGCGGCGAGCTGTTCGACGACTTCTGCCTCCTACCCGCTCGCCCCGAAGAGATCGCCGCCCGCATCGAGCACCTGCTCTGGCGCTCCGGGCGCGGGGCTGCACCCGATCTGGTGGAGTACGGCCCACTCGTCTTGAACCTCGAGACGTATCAGGCCGCAGTGGCCGGCAGGGTGCTCGACCTCACCTACATGGAGTACGAGCTCTTGCGGTTCCTCTCCTCGCACCCCGGCAAGGTGTTCACCCGCGAGACGCTGTTGAACCGGGTGTGGGGGTACGAGTACTACGGCGGGGCGCGCACCGTGGACGTCCACGTGCGCCGGCTGCGGGCGAAGCTCGGCGAGGAGCACGCGCACCTGATCCACACGGTGCGCTCCGTCGGCTACCGCTTCGGGCAGCCGGCGTGGGGTCCTGGAGCGGGCCCGGGCCCGGGCACCGCGTCGGAGGCCGGCGACGACCGTTGAGGCCGTGCGTTCCGCTCAGGACGCAGGCACGTACGCCCAGGCCTCGACCTCGACGCGTGCACCGAGCGGGAGGGACGCGACGCCGACCGCCGAGCGCGCCGGGCGCGGCTCGGCGAACGTCTGGACCCAGATCTCGTTCAGCACGGCGAACTCGGACATGTCGACGAGGAACACCGTGGCCTTCACGACGTCTGCGAGCGCCGCGCCGCCCTGCTGCAGCACGCGCTCGAGATTCGCCAGCGCCTGGCGGAGCTGAGCCGGCGTGCCCCCCTCGACGAGCTGCGGGGCACCGTCGGCACCGGGGACGGCCCCGATCTGGCCGGACGTGACGACCCAGTCCCCCGCCGTGACGACCGGGCGGTACGGCCCGACCGGACGCGCCTGCGCGCCCGCGCTCAACGTCGGCTCCCGACCGCGCGCCGCGTCGGCCACTGCGGCGCGAGCCCGTCGGTGATCCAGGCGGCCGCGGCCGCCGCCGCGAACACCGCGTCGGAGCCCTTCACCGGCCAGCGATCCTCTTCGTGCAAGGTCACGTGCATCCACGGAGTGTCGCGCGCGGGAAGCACCCCATACGAGCGGATGGTGAGATCCTGCACCCCACCCGCCTCGTCCAGCGCGATCCCCTCGCTGCGGACCCAGCCGAGCGCTTGGTGGACGGCGCCGATGCAGTACGAGCGGAGCGCCACCTCGTCGAGGATCTCACCCGCCCAGACCTCGACCGACACGGGACCGTCCGCGGGCACCGAGACGCGCGCCCGGCCTCCGGAGGGGTCACGAACCTCGACGGGCGTCCCGGGCACGGGCCGAGCACCACCCGAGGTGGCGATCAACCCGAGGATGGCGGTCGCGATCGCCGCTTCCGCCCACCCCGCGCCGCGCAGGTCGGTGGAGACGGGAGGGCCGGGCACATAGGCGAGCTCGACGTCGAGGCCCGGGGCGACCGCGCGTACGCGTCCCTCGATGGCATCGAGCCCGTAGGCACCTGGCGTGGCGGCCACACGGAGCACGCCCGTTCCGTCGGCACGCATGCCGAGTGCAACCGGTGGACGCTTGGGACCCCGGCGCGCGACCTCCTCGCGAGACCACACGACGCGTACGGGCTGCTGGCGTTCGTCCGCGAGTCGCCGAGCCGCCGCGACCACCGGCGAACGCCGCTTGCCCCCGAAGGCGCCACCGTTCGCGAGCGGCGTCGCCGGGACGCCGGACGGGCGACACCACGAGGCATCGGGCTCGAGGTAGGCGGGCTCCACCCAGGTGGTGCGCAGCTCGATGTCCCACTGACCAGGCGGCAGCTCCAATGGATGACGCAACGGAAGGGTCGAGTTGCGTCCCTGCACCTTTCCCGACATTCGGCGGGCGTCCGGCAGGGTGACCCCGACGGCGAGGGACCCGTCGGCGCGGGGGACGGCGACGGCAGCACCCTGCGGGGCGGTGTCCTCGGCGAAACCCGCTTCCCCGAGCACGGTCGTTCGCGTGGAGGTCTGGAAATCGGAGCCTTCGAGCTGGGCACGCCACGCTGCGAGGAGCGGGTCGCCCCTGGGCGGCACCGCCGGCGCGCCTCGAGGGGGCGCCTCGCCGTCGCCCGGCCCGACGCGCACGCCAAGCACGCGGCCCGCAGCCTCCACGATCGTCTGCCATCCGGTGCACCGACACAGGTGCGCCGCGAGCGGGGTGCGGATCGCCTGCTCGTCGAGGGGCCGCGCGCCGTCACGCGCCTCGAGGGAGGCCAGGCGCATGACGATGCCCGGCGTGCAGAATCCGCACTGGCTCCCGCCCGACTCGATGAGCGCATCGGCCCAGCGGCGGCCGGTGTCCCCGGGCAGTCCCGCAGCCGTGGTCACCTCGCGTCCGGCCACACGCCGAACGGGGGTCACGCACGACACACGCGGCGCCCCGTCGACCCAGACGGTGCAGCAGCCGCATTGACCCTGCGGACTGCAGCCATCCTTTGGGGCGCGTGCACCGAGCTCCTCTCGGAGCGCGTCGAGGAGGGTCCCGTCGTCCCCGGCGACATGGACGTCGCGTCCGTCGACACGCAGGGCGACGGTCACGCTCGCACGGTCAAGGGGACCCGGACCCGGTGCCGCAGCCCGGGTCCGTGGGGATCAGCTGAAGGACGAGCCGCACCCGCAGGTACGCGTCGCGTTCGGATTGGAGATGTGGAACCCGGCGTCCTGGAGCCCGTCGGAATAGTCGAGCGTGGCCCCGGTCAGAAGCTCCGCGCTCGTCGGGTCGACGAGCACCTTCACGCCGCCGAAGTCGCGGACGATGTCATCGTCCGCCTGCTCGGAGTCGAAGAACATCTCGTAGCTGTAACCGGAGCATCCGCCGGGCTTCACGGCGACCCGGAGCGCCAGATCGTCACCGCCTTCTTCCTCGGCGAGCAGCTGTGCGACCTTGGCGGACGCGGTCTCGCTCAGTACGACGGGATCGGGCTTCTTCCCGATTGCCACCGACGTCGACATCGTCGTCACCATTGCCTCCTCGCAGCTCGTACGTCTCGCACGACCATGTTACCGGGCGGGTGCGGACGCGCATGCGTCGGGGGGGTCCGCCGGTCGCACCCGGTCGCACCCGGTCGCGTCCCGGAGGAGACCGGTAGGCTCGCGGCGATGGCCGCCCGGTCTGCAACCGGTGGCGGCGACCACCCAGCAGGCGTTGCACCCGTCGGGACCTCCCCCGGCGACGCAGTGCCTCGCCCCGGCGGACCGCCGACCCGACAAGACGTCCTCGGGCGCCTGCGCGCCGTCATCGACCCTGAGCTCGGCGACGACATCGTGGACCTCGGGATGGTACGCGACGTCACGATCACCCCCGGTGGCGACGTCCACGTCGCGATCGCCCTCACGATCGCCGGCTGCCCGTTGCGCGGCCAGATCGAGCGGGACGTGCGCGGCCAGGTGGCGTTCCTGCCGGGTGTGCGTTCGGTCGAGCTCACGATGGCCGAGATGGACGCCGAGCAACGCGGCGCGCTGATGGCAAGGGCACGCTGGAAAGCACGCGAGCACGCGCCGGCGACGTCGGTGCCGCCCAGGGCGCGGGTGCTCGCGGTGGCATCGGGCAAGGGCGGAGTCGGCAAATCGTCGGTCACGGTGAACCTCGCGGCGGCGCTCGCCAAGCGCGGGCTCACCATCGGCGTGCTCGATGCCGACATCGGCGGATTCTCGCTGCCGCGCATGCTTGGGATGGGTGGTCGCGTGGAGGCCCGCGAGGGCAAGATGGTCCCGATCGAGCGGCAGATCGGCACCGGCGTGCTGCGGGTCCTCTCGATGGGCTTCTTGGCCGAAGAGGACCGCGCGGTCATGTGGCGGGGACTCCTGCTCAACCGTGCGGTCCAACAGTTCCTTCAGGACGCGCACTGGGGGGATCTCGACTACCTCCTCATCGACCTGCCTCCGGGCACCGGCGACGTGCAGATGGGTCTCGCTCGGATGCTGCCGCGCACCGAGATGCTGCTCGTCACGACGCCGCCGGTCGCTGCACAGCGTGTGGCAGCACGCGCTGCCGACATGGCGCATCGCGGTTATCTGCGCGTGGCCGGCGTGATCGAGAACATGAGCGACTTCACGTGCGAGCACGGCACCAGGTACCCCCTGTTCGGCTCAGGTGGCGGCGAGCGACTGGCGGCCGAGCTCGGCGTGCCGCTGGCCGGCACCATCCCGCTGCATGTCGACATGTCGGCCGCCGGGGACGAGGGTCGCCCGGTCGCGCTCGGCGACGGAGAGCTCGCCGCGGTCTTCGACGACCTGGCCCGCGTCGTGAGCGAGGAGATCGCACCGGTCGTCGAGTCCTCCTCGTGTACCGCTCGACTGCTCGACGCGGTCACCGGTGCCGTCGACGGTGCGGCTCACCCTCGACCGGCGCCCGCCGAGACCGCCGCGGAGCGGTAGGTGTAGGTCGGCACGGGCGACGTCGCCACTTCGACGGCGCTTCCGTCGGTGACGAGCTTGCGAAGGTGTGCCCACAGCGAGAGCCGGGCGATCGGGAACAGCTGCGGACTGACATCCACGTAGACAGCCTGCACGAGCTCGTCGATGTCTGCCGTTCCGGCGGCCGCGAGGGCGTCGACGACGATCGCCTCCCGCGCCAGGCGGTGCGCAACAACGGCACGGATCACGGTGCTCGGATCCCCGAGGAGGCGTCCGTGGCCCGGCGCGAGGGCGTCGATCGGCGGATCCATCGCGGCCACCCGCTCCAAGCTCTCCAGGTACGCCCCCATGTCGCCATCGGGCGGCGCGATGACCACGGTGACCGCGTCCATGACGTGGTCACCCGACAAGAGGATCCGCGGCTCATCGAGAAGCCAGCAGAGGTGGTCGCTCGCGTGCCCGGGCGTATGGAGCGCGGTCAGACGGAACGTCGGTGCCACAAGCTGCCAGCCGTCGCTCGCCCGCACGTCAGGCATGAACCCGGCGCGCGCGGCGAACCCGATCGTCTCTGCTCCACTGATGGCCGCGAGGCGGGCCGCGCCCGGCGCGTGGTCAGGATGGGTGTGGGTGACGAGCACCCAGCGGACGCGTCCACCAGCGCCTTCCACAGCGTCGTGCACCGCGCGCAGGTGCGTGGCGTCGTCGGGACCCGGGTCGACGACTGCGACGTCACCGGTGCCTACCACGTAGGTGTTCGTGCCGGGACCGGTCATCACGCCTGGGTTCGGTGACGTGATCCGCACGAGCCCGGGTGCCAACGCGTCGACGTTGCCGGGCACCGGAAGGGGGCCGCGCCCGGTGTCGGGCATCGGAGCGGGCGACCGCCGAGGGCGTCGACGCGGATCGTCATCCACCGGTGACTGCCCTTCCGCCGCAGCCGAGTGAGCAGGCGAGATCGCTCATGCGCAGAGATCGGCCGCGCACCCCTTGGACGGAGCCGACGTCCTGACACTCGCCACCCGGCGATCGAGGCCGGCCCTTTGGCCCGCCGGCGGAACACGGGCGTCGACGGCTCTCGCGCTGGGCGTGGGGGCAGCACCAGGCAGGCTCCCGACGCTCCCGGCCCACATGCGGCCGCCCATCCGCTCCGCCAGCGGCGGGCAGCAGCTCCGCACCAAGCCGGCGGGGGGCGGTCTGTGGATGGGTGTGCGTGGACTCTGCCCACTCAGCCACGTGCATCATGGCTCCGTCGTGACCGGGGGGGTGACAACGATTGCGAGCCCCACGTACCTTCTGCGGCTTGCATGGAGGCGCGTCGCACGGCCGAATCGAAGTCCGGGGGGACAGCGGGGGCTGGATCCTCGTAGCCCGGGTCGCCCGGGAGGAGCACGCGAGCCCCGCCGGAGCCCGCGACCACGCGCGGCAGGATCGCAGGGACGTCACCGAGCGCGGACGCCGCCGCGAGCAGGTCGGCCGCCGTGCCGAAGCGACCGATCGCCTGGAGATTGCAGATGGTCGGGAGGATCAGCTCCATCGCGCCCGCACGGTGGCGCTCGAGCGCATCCGCGGGCCGGACCCACATCTCGGAGATCGTCTCGCGGGCGTCGTGCGTGGGCGTCTGGTGCTCCGGCGCCGCAGCCACGAAGAACCGCGTGTCGTAGCGGCGGGCGGCACCCTCGGGCGTGATCCAGTGGGCGAAGTAGTGCAGCGCGCCGACGTCGAGCGTGAGGCCCTCCTCTTCGCATACGTCGAGGAACGACGCCGCACGCGCGTGCAGCCGTTCCCGGTGCAGGGAGAAGCGGGCCGCGACGCCCGGGTCGTCGAAGGCCGGGATGGCCCCGTCGGCCGTCCTCGCCAAAAGCAGCCCGGACTCTTCGAAGCACTCTCGCACTGCGGCGACCCAGTAGGCGAGGCCCCCCGACCCGACGCCGAGGATCGCGCTGGCGCCAGCGTCGTCCCGCCCCGTGCAGACGCGCTCGGCTCTCGCCGTCGCGTCGGTGGGATCGAGCGCGCCCCCGGGGAAGACATGGGCACCCCCGACGAAGTCTGCCCGCAGGCTCCGCCGGAGCATGAGCACCTCGAGCGGCGCAGCTCGGTCGGGCCCGTCGCGCACCACCATGACCGTCGAGGCCGGCCTGGGTGTCGGGGACGCGGCCGGTCGTTCGACGGCACTCGCCAGCTCACCCACCACCAACGAGGCTACCGCTGGGCGACCCGTCCCAGTCGGTCGTCGCCCACCCTCAGGCGAAGCGATCACGCCTCGGGCCGGCCCTGGTCTACGCTGGCCCGCGCGCGATTCGAGAGCTGGGCGCTCGGCGGAGCTGGCCGGACGATCAGGCTCTCGCGTCGCGACCGCCCTCGACCATCTGAGCCCCTCGACCATCCGAGCAAGGAATTCTCCACATGGCAGACAGTGCCGGTGACAAGCCGCAACGCAGCGCGGCCGACAAGGAGCGCAGCCGCCAGCTGAGCCGCCCGGTGAGTGGACAGGGGGCAGCCAAGGGGTCCGGCCGTCCCGCGCGTGCGCAGGGGCGCGCGGGTGAGCGCGCGCGCGCGGGTCAGATCGTGCGGTCGAGCAACGGCGGGGGCGGGCAGCGAGGCGGGGGCGGGGGCGGACACCGGGGCGGGCAGCGAGGGCGCCGCCCTGGGCCGCACGCACGGCGGTCCCGCACGGCCCTGTACACCTGGAGCGCGGTCGCCCTCGTGATCGTGATCGTCGTCGTGCTCGTCGTCGTCAGCAGCACGGGGACAAAGAAGAGCACCGTCTTTACGTCTCAGCCCGTGTCGGCGACCGTGCGCTCGGAGATCACCCACGTGCCCGCCTCGGTCTTCAACAAAGTCGGTACGGGGATTCCCGGCGCCATCAACATGCCGAAGGTGGTGACCGGGCAGCCTGCCCTCAAGTTCACAGGCAAGCCGGGTATCTTCGCATTGCTCGGAGAATTCTGTCCGTACTGTGCCGCTGAGCGTTGGTCGATCATCGCAGCGCTCTCGCGCTTCGGATCGTTCAACGGACTGAAGACGATGCAGTCGTCCTCGACCGACGTGTTCCCGTCCACCCAGACGTTCGACTTTGCGACAGCGACCTATACGAGTCCCTACATCGCCACGAGGCTCCTCGAGTACTACGGCCAGGACAAACCCACAGGGGCGCGGACGATTCTTCGCCAGCCGACCAAAGCCGAGATCGCGCTGGTGCGCAAGTACGACCACCCGGCGACAACAACGTCGTCGGCAGGCACAATTCCCTTCATGGACATCGGAAACCGGGTCTTTGCCGCAGGGGTGAGCTACAGTCCCGGTCCGCTCCAAGGTCTCACGCGCACAACAATCGCGAGCCAGCTGCACAACCCAGGAAGCGCCATCACCAAGCTCATCATCGGCACCGCCAACTTCATCTCAGCAGGCGTCTGTGCGATCGACGGCGGCAAGCCGGGGTCGGTCTGCTCGAGCGCAGGCGTCCAGGCCGCCGCGAAGGCGCTCAAGCTGAGCGTGTGAGATGACGACCCGGGTGCGCGGCACCGGTGCGCAGACCGACACAGGTGTGGTTGCTCCGGCCCGTTGGCGTCCGATCGCGGCGCTCGCCCTGTCGCTCGGCGGCCTCGGCGTGTCGATTTACCTCACCATCACCCACTTCGCTCCCGCCGCGCTCGTGTGCAGCGCGAACGGGCTCGTCAACTGTGCGAAGGTCACGACGAGCCCGCAGTCGTACGTCTTCGGGATTCCCGTCGCGATCTTGGGCCTTGGCTTTTTCGTCGCGATGACCGTCGTCAACCTGCCCGCCGCGTGGCACACCGCGGACCGGCGCGTCCATCTCCTGCGCCTGGCGATGTCGGTCGTCGGCATGGGGTTCGTGCTCTACCTCGTCGCAGCCGAGCTCGTCATCATCGGCAACATCTGCCTGTGGTGCACCTCGGTGCATGCGATCACGTTCTTGCTGTTCGTCCTGCTGGTCACGACCGTCCCCCAGATGGTCGGCTGGGCGCCAGCGGAGGAGCGCACACCCCCCGACGCCACAGCGTTCGACCAGATAGACGGGGACCCGACAGGCTGAGCAAGGCACGGGCTGGCAGGCTGAGGCGCTGGTGGCCGAGCCGACGTGCCGGCAGAACCCGGCGCGGCGGGAGGGGCGCCGTCCACGATGCAAGACGAACGACAGGACATGGCCGCAGACGGCGCACACACCGGAGACCGAACCGAGGCGCAGCCGGCCGTCTCGGGGACGGCGTCCGTGGGGCCTACCGTCCCAGCCCGGCGACCGGCGACCTCGCTGCTCACGTGGGGGACGGTCGCGCTCGTCTTGGTGATCGTGGTGGTCCTCGTGGTGATCAAGCTCACGGGCACGCCGACTGCGCCCACATCGTCGGCCCCACCGCCACCGGTCCCGGCGTCGCCGACGATCGTCCACGCCATCACGTCCATCCCTGCGTCCGTGTACGACGCAATCGGCATCACCTCACCCGACGCTGCTGTCACACCGCCCACCCTGCTGCACGGGCAGGCCTTGCTCTCGCGTGCAGGAAAGCCCGAAGTGCTCTTCGTCGGGAACGAGTTCTGCCCGTACTGCGCCGCAGAGCGCTGGGCGCTGGTCGCCGCGCTCTCGCGATTTGGAACCTTCAGCGTCCTGGACCAGATCCAGTCTGGATCGAACGAGGCCTTCCCGAGCACGCCGACGTTTACGTTCTCCGGGGCGCACTACGCGTCCAAGTACATCGCCGTGGATCTCGTGGAGCACTACAGCGACGAGAAGAACGGAGCGGGAACGGCCTACGCGATCCTGCAGCATCTCACGAGCCAAGAGCGCTCGCTCATGGCGAAGTACGACCGCACCACACCCGGCGCTCCGAGGGGCGTGGTGCCGTTCGTCGACGTCGCCAACCAAGCCGTCGTCGCCGGTGGGAGCTTCTCGCCGTCCATCTTCCAACAGCTGAGCGTGGCCGACATCGCCAACGGGCTGACCGACCCGAAGGATCCCGCAACCCAGGCGATCGTTGCGAGTGCCAACTACCTGTCGGCCGTGATCTGCCGTGCCGACGGCCAGCAACCGTCGCATGTCTGTGCGAGCCATGGTGTCGCCGCGGCGGCACGCGGGCTGCACCTTGCGCCGTGAGCTCACCCCGGGCGGACAGGACCGCCACGCGGTCTCAGCCCGCGCGGCGATCCATGAGCTGTTTCCGCTCGACCTCGTTCAATCCGCCCCAGATGCCGTGGGGCTCGCGGATCCGGATCGCGTAGTCGAGGCACTCCTCACGCACGATGCATCCCGCGCAGATGCTCTTCGCCCTGGCTTCACGGGTGACGCGCTCGTCCTTGCGCTCAGGGTACGCGGGCGGGAAGAAGGCCGCCGACTGGGGTCCCCGACAGGCCGCCTTCCCTTGCCACTGATCTCGTGCGCTCCGCATCGCCATGGCAACGCCCCCCTTCACGTGCGGGGCCAAGAGTACCGTCGTCTCCTGTCGCGGAACAAGTACGCTGAACAGGGATTTCAGGGTCCGACTGCCCGGTGGAGCACGTGGCGGAAGTACGCTCGCCCGCGATGGACGTCGGGGCATGGTGTAGCCAGAGCCGCGTCTGGGTCGTGGCCGGCAAGGGTGGGGTCGGAAAGACGACCATCACGGCGGCGCTGGCGGCGACCGCCGCGGCTGTTGGACTCTCCGTCTTGGTCATCGAGCTCGAGGGCAAACACGGGCTCGGCACGACGTTCGGCCGACCCGGGCCCGTGGGCTACGAAGCGGTGCCGCTGCGCGGACCGCCCCCGAACGGCGCTGACCGCGCGGCGACCCCCCCCGCCGGCGCCATCTGGGCGCGGCGCCTCACGCCTGACGACGCGCTGCTCGAATACCTGGCGGACCACGGCCTCCAGCGGGTCTCGCGCAGGCTCGTCTCGAGCGGGGTGCTCGATGTCGTGGCGACGGCGATCCCGGGCATTCGCGACGTGCTCGTCCTCGGCAAGGTGAAGCAGCTCGAGCGCGCGGCCGTCGCGGACATGATCGTGCTCGACGCCCCGGCGACCGGCCACGCCATGACGTTCCTCACCTCTGCGAGCGGCCTGCTCGACGCCGCGCGCGGCGGCCCCGTCCGCCAGCAGGCCGCAGATGTGGTCGAGCTCCTCCAGGACTCCTCGAGGTGCCGCGTCCTTCCGGTCACCTTGCCCGAGGAGATGCCGGTCAGCGAGACCGTTGAGTCCGCGTCCATGCTGGAGGACCGCGTCGGAGTCCACCTGGGCGCAGTGGTGGTGAACGGCTACGAAGAGGGACCGGCCGCCCTCGAGTGCCCTACCGGGGACGCCGCTCGCCGAGCCGGGACCGTGCTCGACCCCTGGGCACTCGAGGCGATCGAGGCCGCTCGCGAATTCCGCCTCCGACGCCTCCGCCTCGTCGGCGAACAGGTGTCGCGACTTGGTCGTGAGCTCCCGTTGCCCCAGCTGCGGGTCCCGCGCCTCGGCACGCCCGCGATCGGACCACGCGAGCTCGACCAGTTGGCGGCCGCCATGGCGCACGCGATCGACGCACTGCCCGCCACCGCGGACACCAGATGACCGACCGCCCCTCCGAGTCATTCCCCTGCGTGCCCGCGTCCCTCGCAGCCGTCGCCGAGCGGAGCACGGTGATCGTGTGCTGCGGGCCGGGTGGCGTCGGAAAGACGACCATCTCGGCAACGTTCGCCCTGGAAGCCGCACGGCGGGGGCGGCGCGCGTGCGTCGTGACCGTCGATCCCGCGCGCCGCCTCGCCGACTCTCTCGGCGTCGAGTCGCTCCCGAACACGCCGGCCGAGGTGCACGGCGACTGGCCCGGCGAGCTCCATGCTGTGATGCTCGATTCCAAGACCACGTTCGACGAGCTCGTGGAGCGCTATGCGCGCGACGCCGGCCAGGCGGCCGCCATCAAGGCCAACCGCGTGTACCAGAACCTGACGAGCGCGCTCTCGGGTACCCAGGAGTACATGGCGATGGAAAAGCTCTACGAGCTCACCGGCTCGGGTTCCTACGACGTCGTCGTCGTGGACACGCCTCCGACTCGCAACGCCCTGGATCTGCTCGACGCGCCGCGCAGGCTCACCCAGTTCCTGGAGAACCGGCTCTTCCGGGCGCTCATGATGCCGACGCGCCTTTCGCTCAAGGCACTGAACGTCGCGACCCAGGCGCTGCTCAAGACGATCTCGCGCGTCGCCGGAGCCGAGATCGTCCAAGACGCCGTGACGTTCTTCCAGGCGTTCGAGGGCATGGAGGTCGGCTTCGACGAGCGGGCACGGGCGGTGCGCGAGCTGCTCGCCGACCCGGCGACCGCGTACGTCGTCGTCACCTCGCCGCGCAGCGACGCGCTCGGCGAGGCCGAGTTCTTCGCCGAGCGCCTCGGCGAGCGCGGGGTGCACGCCGCCGCCCTCGTCGTCAATCGCATCCACCCACGGTTCTCCCCCGAGGGTGCGCACGTTCCCGAGGCGCCGGCTGGATCAGAGCTCGCCGCGCTCGTCGACAATCTGACCGAGCTCGACGAGATCGCAGGGATCGAAGAGGGCGCTTTCGGGGGGCTCGCCGCTCGAGTCGCTCCCGCCCCGGTCGGGTGCGTTCCTCTCCTGGGAACCGACGTCCACGACGTGTCGGGCCTCGTCGCGGTGGCCGACGCGCTGTTCGGCGCAGCGCCGCACGCAGCCGACGCGGCCGGCCCACCAGCGGGGGAAGGCACGGCGGTCGGGTAGTCTCGGTCCGTGGCCAAAATCCTCGTCGCGAGCGACGCGCCGAGCGTGCGGCGCGACCTCATCTCCATCACCGGGGCGCCCGACATCAAGGTGGAAGAAGCGACGTCGGGGACCCAGGCCGTCCAGGCGGTCCTCGACGACCCCCCCGACCTCGTCATCGTCGACATGCAGATGGGGAACATGGGCGGCATGGCCGTGTGCCTCGAGCTCCGACTCGAAGAGTCCTACCGCGACATCCCCCATGTCCCGGTGCTCATGCTGCTCGACCGCCGCCCGGACGTGTTCCTCGCCCGACGATCGGGGGCTGAGGGTTGGCTCGTGAAGCCACTCGACCCACTGCGCGTGCGGCGCGCCATCCGGGCGCTCTTGTCGGGCACGGCTTACCACGACGACTCGTACCAGCCCGTGCCCGTGCTCGTCGGCGGACCCGAGGCGCCGCTCACGAGCGCCGACCCCGGCACGAGCGCCGACCCCGGCTGACGGCACGCGCCGTGGCGGGACGACGCGCCAACCGCCCGCCACCAGGCAACGAGCGGCCGCCACGCGCCATGCGGCTGCTCCCCTGGCGCCGGCGCGACTACGACGGTCGCGGCCTTCGACCCGGAACCGACGCCGC
>JAJYPY010000230.1 GCA_021794995.1 Actinomycetes bacterium
CCATCAACCACGAGGAGGTGACCCGTGCCCTATCCGGTCCGCTCGGCCCGTCGGGGTCGACCCCGACACCATCACCGGCGCAGCACCCAGCTGCCCGACACCCAGCTGCCCAACCCCAAGGAGGCTCCCACGACCCATCCCACCGACGCACCTCGTCCCCATCACGCACCCCATCTCACCCACGCGCCACCGTCTGGCCGACCACCGTCCGCTCACCGACCGTGTCGCCTGGGTTACTCCGTGCCCGCTGTCATGGTGATGGTCGCCGGCCTCACCGTGCTCTTTGCTCCGCCGGCGTCGGCCGAGGTGATCGGGGCGGCGACGAGCCTGTCCGGGCTCATCAGCAATCTCACCGGCTGGCTGGTCGGCCTGCTGGCCGGGTTGGCCACCCTGTTCCTGACCATCGGGGGGGTGCGCTACCTGGCGGCCGGTGGCGACCCGGGCCAGGTCGAAAAGGCCAAGACCGCCCTCAAGTCGGCGGCCGTCGGCTACGCGCTGGCCGCCCTGGCCCCGCTGCTGGTGGGCGGTTTCTAGCGACCGTCGCAACACGTGACCGAACGATGGCAGCGTAGACGAGGTCAGCGGACGTGCTCGAAGAGGACGCGTGCGACGCTCTCGTCCGACTCGAGCGACCAGGCGCGTGCAACATCGCACAGCGCGACGACGCAGCCGAAGAGGAGATCGTCACCTCCATGCTCCACGATGAGCTGTCCAAGGGAAGACAGTGCCGCGCCGTGTCGCGCGAGGACGATGATCTGTCGGGCGGTGTGCTCGCTCGGCGTTCGAGCGCCGCGATACACGTGCGCCCGTGCGCGCGGCGGTGCTTCGGCGCGCTCTTCGGAGAGCCAGTCGTCGAGGAGGCCGAGGGAGATCCCGATGCAGGCAGCGACCGTCGCCTCCGCGGCGTCGGGAGACTCGGGCTGGAGGCGGGCGAGCACATCGCGCACGCGCTCGTCGCCATCGCTCGCTCGAGCGTCGACGGCTTCGCGTAGCGCCAGGGCGGCGACAGAGCGTGCCCGCCCGACGGGCGTGAACGCCACGAGATTGACTCGCTCGGCAACCCTGTGCAGCGCCTCTTGGAGGCTCTGTGGGTCGACGTTGTCGAGATCGTCGAGGTCGATTCCCTCGTCGGCGAGCAGGGGGGCGAGCCGAGAGAGCACCGCTTGACCGAGACCGGGCTCCAGGTACACCCGGCCGCTCGACGAGGTTCGCTCGTCGCCGGACCGTGTGCGTTCCGGCACGCCCCCATGATCCCAGCGCACGCCCGCCGCGTCTTGTCAGTTCGTCGTGAGCTTCGCCAGCACCTCGGCGGGAGTCCGCCATCCGAGGACCTGGCGGGGGCGGTCGTTCAGCTCGGCGGCGACGAAGCGCAGGTCGTCCGGGCTGTAGACGTGCAGGTCGGTCGATTTGGGGAAGTACTCGCGCAACAGCCCGTTCGTGTTCTCGTTGGTCGGGCGCTGCCAGGGCGAGTGCGCGTCGCAGAAGAAGATCGGCATGTCCAGAGCACACGCGATCTCGGCGTGCAGAGCCAGCTCGCTCCCCTGGTCCCAGGTGAGGGAGCGGCGCTGGCCCGAGGGAAGCGAACCGAGCGCCGCGACGAGCGCGTCGCGGACCGCCTCGGCGGTGTGCCGGCCGGGCAGGTGCAGAAGGATCGTGAACCGGGAGCGGCGTTCGACGAGCGTCCCGATCGCCGAACGGTTCGATCTGCCGGTGATGAGGTCGCCCTCCCAGTGCCCCGGCACGCTGCGGTCGGCGGCTTCCGCCGGGCGCCGCGCGATCATCGTCATGGAGACGAGCTTCTGCGGGCGACGCTCGTCGGGGCGCCGGCGTGGCCGGCGCCGGCGCCTGCCGGTGCGCAGCGCCCTCGGCAGCTCACGGGCGAGGCCGCCGAGCTCGGGTCGGTAGCAGGCCTGGTAGATCGTCTCGGCCACGAGGTGTCGCTCGGGTTCGTCGACGAACTCCTCTCGAAGCGCGTGGCTTATCTGGGCGGGGCTCCAGCGCTTCTTCAGCTTCTCGCACACGAAGCGGCGGAGCACCTCGTCGTTGGCGATCCTGCCGCGTCCCGATCGCGCTCGCCGCGTCGTGGCCAGGCGCTGGGCTGCGAAGGGCCGGTAGCTTCCGTCGCTTCGGTCCGTGTTGCGCCGCAGCTCACGAGAGACGGTCGAGGGGCTCCGGCCGATATCTCGGGCGATCTCCCGCACCCCCGCGCCGCGGGTCGTGAGGTCGGCGATCCTGGTGCGCTCGTCCTCGGAGAGGTAGCGCGCCGAGACGTCAGGCTCGGAGGCAGCGGCGAGCACGCTCGGATAATGGTGCACGACACCGCGAGCCGTGGTGATGGTCCGCCCGTGGCACCAGCGCATACCCGTCTTGCGATTGACACCGACGCGTCGGGCGGCTTCGGAGATCGAGACGCCGGTCCTGACGAACCGGGCGAACTCCTCGCGCTTCTCCATCTGGGGCTCCACACCGGGTCTTCCACGCCCTGCCATCGCAACCTCCGAGCACCTCGGGTGTTGCGACGTTGGATGGAACCCGCCGTGTCGATC
>JAJYPY010000231.1 GCA_021794995.1 Actinomycetes bacterium
CGGTTCAACCAAGCCGTGTTCACCCGCATCGACGTGCGCGACGGCAAGATCGCCGCCGTGGGGTACCACCCGCCGTTCGACCTGCTCTTTTCTTCGAGCGAGTTTGAATACGGCGATTTGGTGGAGGTGATGGGAATCGAACCCACGGCCTCGACATTGCGAACGTCGCGCTCTACCGACTGAGCTACACCCCCAGCGGCTTCAGGATAGCGCCCGTCCGCCGGGACCTGGCACGCTCGGCCGGGCCGCTGCCGCTCACCGGCCGAAGACGTCGGCTTCGGCTCAACGGACGGTCTAGGTGGCTGGTGTGAAACGGGCGACTGTGGAGTTCACCCGGGCAGGATCGTTCGTCATCTCGGCCCCTTTCGGTCTGGGCCCGGATCGGCCCGGATCGTCGCGCAGCCGTGAGGTGGCAGTCGCCCGGCAGTCCTGTGTGCACCTGGGCGGTCCGGCCCTGCTCTCGCCTATCCTCACGCGCTGCCCACCGCCCATCCGCTCACGTTCGAGCGCAGCCCCAGGGTCGCGAGGCGCACCATGTTCTGCGCTGCGGCGAGGAGGTTGAAGTCCGCGTCCACCTTCTGCCGGCCACGCACGCGTGCTCGCCGTCCCCCGTGCTTGCGCCGCATCATGTGGCCGAGCTTGCGCTCGACCTTGGGACGGGTCGCTCTGTACTCCTCGGCCCAACCGGGGCGTTGTTGCTCGGCTCTCGCGTCGGCGAGGCGGCGTTCGTAGCGGCCGACGTTGATCGTGCGCCCCCCGGCGGCCGCGGTGCAGCCGTCGCGAAGTGGGCAGCTCGCGCAGGCGCTTGCGAAGTGGGCGATCCCGTCGCCATGTGGGTCCCGGCGGAACGCGACGGTGACCCCAGCTGGGCAGGTGACCTGGTCGGCATCGAGGTCGACCCGGAAGGCGTCCTTGGTGAAGCGCCCGGCCGGGGCGACCGGCGGCTGGGTCTTCGTATACGCCGTGATGCCCGCCGCGGCCAGGCGATCGAGGAACGCTCCGGCGCCGTAGGCCGCGTCTCCGTAGACGGCGGGCCGCTCGGGCGCCTCCGCCTCGACGTGGGCGAGACGGGCTCTGGTCCGTCTGGCGGCGGCACGCGCCTTGGTCTTCGCGCTGCGCCGAGCGGCACGGGCGCCAGCCGCGACCGCCTTGGGGTGCCTGGCGGGCTTGGTCGCCCGGGAGCGGCCACGCTTGGAGGACACAGCCGCCGGGCCGGCGGTGGCCACGACCCCCACCTGCTCGATGTCCCCGATGTCCCCGCCGTCTTCGTCGCCGCACTCTTCTGTGTCGCCGAGCAGGTCGTCGATCAGCTCCTCGGCGACGGCGGCGTCCCCGGCGTTGCCGGCAGAGACCACAGTCGAGGTGATGATCTCGGAGTCCGGGTCGATGGCGATGCTGCCCTTGTAGCCATCGAATCCCCTGGCAGAGGTCTTGTGGCCGTGGCGTGCCTCGGGGTCGACCGTCGAGATCACCCGGTCCTTCGCGACCCGCCGGGCGATGCGGAAGGTGCCGTCCTCGGTCGTCTCGAGGTCCTGGCCGAGGACCGTGGCGAGCAGCTCGGCCGCCTCGGCAAGCGGCTGGCCGAGCTCCTTGGCGTCGAGGTGGGCGAGGAGACGGAAGCCGTCCTTCGCGCGGGAGTCGACGAGCGCCTCTCGCCCGGCCTTGTCGTCCCAGTCGATCTGGGGCTTGGCGGTCGTCGCGTAGTCGTCCCCGCTCTCGAGCAGGCCCCGCAGTTCGACCTCGAGCTCTGCGCCGGCGACCTTCAAGAGGCCCCTGATCGCCGAGCGGATCAAGGTGATCGTGTCCATCGTCGCCACCGCGTCGTAGAGCGGGGTCGAGTCGAGCACGCGCTTCGCGCCGATCAGCCCGGCGTCTTTGGCCACGTCGGTCGTCACCTCGAAGATCCGCCGCGGACGCTCCGAGGCGGCGAGGCGCGCGCGCATGTCGACGAGCACGGTGTGGGCGAAGGACCCGAAGCCGTCCCCGTCGTAACCGCCCACCCCCGCCGCGTAGCGCCAGCGGGTGTCGAAGGCGTAGCGCTCGACGGCCTCGCGATCGGACAGGCCCTCGAGGCGCTGGAGCACCATCACCGTGGCCACGACCGAAGGCGGCACCGACCGCCGTCCCTTGTCGGAGAACAGGTCGGCGAACATCTCGTCGGGGAAGAGCCGGTCCCGCTCCCGGTGCAGCACCGCGTAGATCGAGCGTTCCGAGAGCGCCTGCTCGCAGAAGCTGAACACGTCATCGAGGAGGTTGCCCTGGCGGCTCGCCAGCCCGAGGCTCATCGACCACTCGCAGTGGAGAATCCCATGGGTGTAATTCTTCCACGTCAAAGCCACGATCGCGAGCACCTACGCTCGCGAAAGACACCAGCCACCTAGGCGCCGGAGCGTTCCGTCTCCGACACGGCGGAGACCTGCAGGGCCCGTTGCAACCGGGCCTGCAGCACGGTGGTGGTCAGGTCCGATCGGCTGCGCTCGAGCACAGCCCGCAATGAGTCGGCGGTGCGGCGCAACCCGCCGG
>JAJYPY010000085.1 GCA_021794995.1 Actinomycetes bacterium
CTCCGATCGGTCCGAGCGGACGTCCCATCCCGCCCCCGCCGGGCATGGGGGGTCGCCGCCCCTCACCTCCTCCGGGTCGCCCGGGCTATCCACAGCGCACCGGCGGGCGGCCGCCCGGCGGTGGCGATCGCCCGCCCAGCAGCCGCGGCGGCTTCCCCAGTCGAGGTGGTGGCTTCGGGTCGCCGAGCGCTCCGGCGGGCGGTGGGGCACCTCCCGGCGGACGCGGTGGCGGTCTCGCCGGTCGCCGCCCTCCGCAGCGGCGGGCCCGCCGGCGTCGACGCAACCTCGAAGAGCTCGAGCCGACGCAGCTCACCACCTACACGCCGTCCACCGCGCCGGTGCCCGAGGGCGAGATCATCGTCGAGCGCGGCTCGACGGCACGTGACCTCGGTCCGAAGCTGAACCGCTCCGCCGGCGACGTGGTCCGCTTCCTCTTGCTGCAGGGCGAGATGGTGACGGCGACCCAGTCCCTCACCGACGACATGATCGAGCTGTTCGCCGCCGAGCTCGGGGCGGACGTCCGGCTGGTCGACCCGGGCGAGGAGCGCGAGGCGGAGCTGCTCGCCAAGTACTTCGAGGACGAAGAGGACGAAGACGAGCGCGAAGAGGACTTGCGGCCGCGCCCGCCGGTCGTGACCGTCATGGGACACGTGGACCACGGCAAGACGCTGCTCTTGGACCGGATCCGCCACTCGAACGTGGTTGCCGGCGAGGCCGGCGGGATCACCCAGCACATCGGGGCCTACCAGGTGACATGGCAGGGCCGTGCCGTGACGTTCATCGACACCCCCGGGCACGAGGCGTTCACCGCGATGCGCGCCCGGGGCGCGGAGGTGACCGACATCGTCGTGCTCGTCGTCGCGGCAGACGACGGCGTGATGCCCCAGACCGTCGAAGCGATCGACCACGCCAAGGCCGCGGACGTACCGATCGTGGTCGCCGTCAACAAGATGGACCGGCCGGACGCCAATCCCGACCGCGTCCTCCAGCAGCTCGCCGAGCGCGGGCTGGTCCCCGAGGCGTGGGGCGGCGATACGATCACCGTGCAGGTATCCGCCCTCGACGGCACCGGAGTCGACGAGCTCCTGGGCCAGATCACCCTCGTGGCGGAGGTCGAGGAGCTCCAGGCGAGTCCCGAGGGACGGGCTCGCGGCACGGTGCTCGAAGCGAACCTCGAAGCCGGGCGCGGCCCGGTGGCCACCGCCATCATCGAGTCCGGGACCTTGCGGGTCGGCGATCCCGTCGTGGCAGGTGCGGCGTGGGGGCGTGTGAAGGCGTTGGTCGACGACCGAGGCGACCACGTGAAGGAAGCCCTGCCCTCGATGCCGGTCCAGGTGCTCGGGTTCTCCGAGCCGCCGCAGGCCGGTGACGAGCTGCGGGTGGCCAAGGACCTCACGACGGCGCGGACCCTGGGCGAGGCGCGTGCCCAGCGCTTCCGCCTGTCTGGCCATCTCCCAGCGCTGTCCGCCGCGACCGGCGCCCGCCTCGAGGATCTCTTCGAGCAGATTCAGCGTGGCGAGACGGCGACGCTGAACCTGGTGCTCAAGGCCGACGTGCAGGGATCCCTCGAAGCGGTGACCGAGAGCCTGCGCAAGCTCGAGCGCGAGGACGTGAAGCTGTCGTTCGTCCACCGGGGCGTCGGCGGCATCACGGAGAACGACGTGCAGCTCGCGCGGGCGTCCAACGCGACCATCATCGGTTTCAACGTGCGCCCGGACCGTCGGGCCCGTGAGCTCGCCGCCACGTCGGACGTGGAGATCCGGACCTACGAGATCATCTACAAGCTGCTCGAGGACATCGAAGCGGCGATGCTCGGCATGCTCACGCCCGACACCGAAGAAGTGGTCACCGGCGAGGCGGAGGTCCGCCAGGTCTTCCGCATCCCGCGGGTCGGCGCCGTGGCGGGCTGCTACGTGCGGGAGGGCAAGATCACCCGGGGATCCAAGGTCCGGTTCTTGCGCGAAGGCGTCGTGATCTGGCGCGGGACCATCACCTCCCTGCGCCGCTTCAAAGAGGACGCGCGCGAGGTCCAATCCGGCTTCGAGTGTGGGATCGGGCTCTCTGACTACCAGGACCTGAAGGAGGGCGACGTGATCGAGACCTTCGAGGAACGAGAGATCGCGAGGTCCTGAGGCCGGGATGCCCTCCGGCCGTGACTATCCGCGCGCGCTGCGCGTGAACGAGGTGCTCCGCCAAGTGGTGGCAGAAGAGCTCGAGCGCCTCGCGGACGCCGATGAGCGCCTGCGGCTCGTGACCGTGACGTCGGTGGACACGAGCGCCGACCTGCGCACGGCGACCGTGTTCCTCGGGACCCTGGACGAGGATGCGGCGGAAGCGCTCGACGAGCGGCGCAGCGCGTTGCAGCGCACGGTGGGGCGTCAGGTGCGCATGAAGCGCACGCCGCGTCTGCAGTTCCGTGCCGACCCTGCGGTCTCGGCAGGGGCCCGCATCGACGAGATCCTCCGGCGGCTCGGACGTGAGCGCGGGTCCGGGCTCTCCGAGGGGAGGGGGGGATGAGCAGGGCGCTGCCTCCGGGACCGACGGGACTCGTGGTGGTGGACAAAGAGGCCGGGTGGACGTCGCACGACGTCGTCGCGCGTGTGCGCTCGATCTTCGGTCAGCGCCGGGTCGGGCACGCCGGCACCCTCGACCCCGACGCGACGGGCGTGCTTTTGGTCGGCCTCGGACGCGTCACGCGCCTGCTTCGCTTCCTCACCGGGCTGCCAAAGGAGTACACGGCGCAGATCGTGCTCGGCGCGGCGACCGACACGCTCGACTCGTCGGGCCAGGTCGTGGGGGAGTGGGACATGACGGCGGTGACCCTCGAGGACGCTCGTGCCGCGGCCGCCGCGTTGACCGGCCGGATCCAGCAGGTGCCTCCGATGGTGTCCGCCCTCAAGGTCGGCGGCCGCAGGCTCCACCAGTTGGCGCGCCAAGGGATCGAAGTCGAGCGGGCCGCCCGCACGGTGCGCGTCGACCGGTTCGACATCGAGGCGACGGACGACCCGGGGGTCTTGCGCGCCACGGTGGTGTGCTCGGCGGGCACCTATGTGCGCTCTCTGGCCGCCGATCTGGGTGCATCGCTCGGCGGTGGTGCCCATCTGCGCGCGCTGCGCCGCACGCGGGTCGGCTCGTTCAGCGTGGACGACGCCGAGCGGATCGACGCGCTCGGCCCCGGCTCGCTCCGCGCGCCGGCCGAGGCGCTGCGCGACATCGACCGGGTCACGGCCGACCCGGACGTCTCGGTGCTCGTCGCGCGGGGGCGTCCGCTGGAGCGTGCGCCGCTCGGAGCGACCGGCGAGGGACCGTGGGCGGTGGTGGACGCGACGGGGAGGCTGCTCGCCGTCTACGAGCGCACATCGCCGCAGAGCATCCGGCCCGCGGTGGTGCTGGTCTCCCGCTGACGCGCTCGTAGGCGGCGCACGTGCGCACGCCGTCTATCCTCGGGCTGCGTGCAGGTCCTGTCTCCCGAGGAGGTGCGCGCTCCCGATGACGGGATGGCGCTCACCATCGGCGCGTACGACGGGGTGCACCTCGGACACCGCGGGCTGCTGGCCATCCTGCGCGGGCGCGCCGACGCGCTCGGCGTCCCCGCAGCCGTGGTGACGTTCGACCGCCATCCCGCGACGGTGATCCGGCCCGGCTCGGCCCCCGTCCTCCTGACCGACACCGAGCAGAAGCTCGAGCTGCTCGCAAGCTGTGGAGTCGACCTCACCGTCGTCGTGCCGTTCGACGAGCGCCGGGCCAACGAGTCGGCCGAGGACTTCGTCGACGAGGTGCTCGTCGGCGCGCTGGGCGTGAGGCTCGTCGTCGTGGGGGAGAATTTCCACTTCGGTCGTGCCCGTGCGGGCAACGTGGCGCTGCTGCGCGAGCTGGGATCGGCCAAGGGCTTCGGAGTGGTCGGGGTGCCCCTCACGGCCCAGGGCGCACAGGGCGCAGGTGCCGTCGTCTCATCGACGCGCGTCCGCGGCCTGCTCGCCGAAGGCGACGTGGCGGGGGCCGCCGTGCTGCTGGACCGCCCGCACGAGGTCCGCGGCACCGTGGTCCACGGCGACGGAAGGGGAGCGGCGCAGCTCGGCATGCCCACCGCCAACGTGGAGATCCCCGACGGGATCGCCCTCCCGGCGCTCGGCGTCTACGCCGGCGTCGTCCGCCGCGCCGACGGGTCCTCGCACGCCGCGGCGATCTCCGTCGGCGTGCGCCCCACCTTCTACGACGGCGACGCGTCCCCGGGATCCCGGCGGGCGCCCCTCGTCGAGGCCTACCTCTTGGATTTCGAGGGCGATCTCTACGGCGAGCGCGTCGCCGTCGCCTTCGTCGATCGGCTGCGCGACGAGCGAAAGTTCGAGCGCCTCGCGGACCTCGTCGCACAGATGTGGGCGGACGTGGCGCAGACCCGAGCGATCGTGGTGCGGCCAGGCTGAGAGGGTGCGGCTCCCGCCCTGGCGGGTCGCCTGCGGCCCAGGGATGCCCGGGGTGCCCGGGGGGTGCCGCGCCTGCTAACGTTGCCTACTGGGTTGCGGCGGGGCCGCGCCCGACGCCCGTAGGATTCCGAGGTCTGTTCGTACATGCCCGAGAAGCAGGTCATCATCGCCGAGCACCGGCTCCACGAGTCCGACACCGGCTCGCCCGAGGTCCAGATCGCGCTGCTGACCGACCGCATCGCGCACCTGACCGAGCACCTCAAGCTCCACAAGGGCGACCATCACACCCGCAGGGGGCTGATGAAGCTGATCGGCCGCCGCCGCCGCCTCTTGGACTACGTCCGGGGGAACGACGTGGAGCGGTACCGCTCGATCATCGGTCGCCTCGGGATCCGCCGCTAGCAACGAGCCGCCCGACCGTGTTCGGGTGGCCGCACACTGAGACGGGCACGCCGCGACGTCGGCTGCCAGTCGCCGATTACTCGGGCATGCCGGGGTGATCGACCACTGGGAACCGGCCGCGCAGGTGCCCCTGGACAAAGGAGCACCATTGGCCGAGGCCATTTCCGTGTCGGCACCGATCAGCGGCACCGACAATTTCCTGTCGTTCGAGGCGGGCAAGCTCGCCCAACAGGCAGACGGCGCAGTCGTCGGCCGGATCGGCGACACCGTCGTGCTGGCGACCGCCGTGGCCGCACGTTCCGTGCGAGAGGGCACCGACTTCTTCCCGCTCACGGTGGACATCGAGGAGCGGGCCTACGCCGCGGGCAAGATCCCCGGCTCCTTCTTCCGCCGCGAGGGCAGGGCCTCGGACCAGGCCATCCTCACCTGCCGGCTGATCGACCGGCCGTTGCGCCCGTCGTTCCCGAAGGGATTCCGGAACGAAGTGCACATTGTCGGGACCGTGTTGGGGGCTGACCAGGTGAACCCCCACGACGTCCTTGCGATCAACGCTGCGTCCGCGGCGCTCATGATCTCGGGCATCCCCTTCGACGGGCCGATCGGTGCCGTGCGCATCGCGTACTCGACGGAGGGTGTCTGGATCCCGCACCCGAGCTACCAGGATGGCGACGTGTCGACCTTCGAGCTGGTGGTGGCGGGTCGCGCGCTGTCCGAAGACGCCGACGCGGAGATCGCCATCATGATGGTCGAGGCCGGAGGGACCGAGCGCTCGTGGACCTACTACGAGGACGGGGCCCCCAAGGTGACCGAGGACGTCCTCGCCGATGGTCTGGAGAAGGCCAAGACGTGGATCCGCGAGTCGATCAACCTCCAGCGCGACCTCGTCGCGCGCGTGGTGGACGCACGCGGCGCGATCGAGCCGATCGCGTACCAGACCTTCAGCGACTATGGCGACGACGTGTGGCAGCGCGTGGAGGATGTCGCAACCGAGCGCGTGGCCGCGGTGGTCGCGATCGCTGACAAGGCGCAGCGCAACGCACGGACCGACGAGGTGACCGCCTCGGTCGTGGCCGAGCTCGCCCCCGAGTTCGCCGATCGCGAGCGGGAGATCTCCGCCGCCGTGCGGGCCCTCAACAAGAAGCTCGTGCGCAAGCGCATCGTCGAAGAGGGCACGCGGATCGACGGCCGGGGCACGGCCGACATCCGCCCGCTCTCGGCCGAGATCGACCTCCTGCCGACCGCGCACGGCTCGGCGCTCTTCCAGCGCGGCGAGACCCAGGTGCTGAACGTCACCACGCTCGGGATGCCGCGGATGGACCAGATGCTCGACACCATCTCGCCCGACGACTCCAAGCGGTACATGCACCACTACAACTTCCCGCCCTATTCGACGGGAGAGACCGGGTTCATGCGAGGTCCGAAGCGACGGGAGATCGGTCACGGGCTCCTCGCCGAGCGTGCCCTGCTCCCGGTGGTCCCGTCCAAAGAGGAATTCCCCTACGCGTTGCGTCTCGTGTCCGACGTGCTCTCGTCCAACGGGTCGACCTCGATGGCGTCGGTGTGCGGGTCGACCCTGTCGCTCATGGCCGCCGGCGTACCGATCAAGGCGCCGGTCGCGGGCATCGCGATGGGCCTCGTGCACGATGAGGGGCGCTACGTCACCCTCACCGACATCCTCGGGGCGGAGGACGCGTTCGGCGACATGGACTTCAAGGTCGCCGGCACGGCGGACGCCGTGACCGCACTCCAACTCGACACGAAGATCGACGGCCTTCCCGCAGACGTGCTCGCCCAGGCGCTCCGCCAGGCAAAGGACGCCCGTCTCACCATCTTGGCGGTCATGCACGACTGCATCGCCGAGCCGCGCGACCACGTGGCGGCGAGCGCGCCGAAGATCGTCTCGATGGAGATCCCGATCGACAAGATCGGTGAGGTGATCGGTCCCAAGGGCAAGGTGATCAACACGCTGCAGCAGGAGACCGGCGCGGACATCGCAGTCGACGACGACGGTATGGTCGGCACCGTGACGATCGGCGCGAAGGACGGGAACGCGGTGGAAGAGGCACGCCGGCGGATCTCGCTGATCCTCACACCCCCGACGGCCGATGTGGGCGCCGTCTATTCGGGCAAGGTCGTGAACATCACGAAGTTCGGTGCGTTCATCAACATCCTCCCCGGACGCGACGGGCTGCTCCACATCTCCAAGCTGTCGCCGCTCGCCGGCGGCAAGCGCGTCGAGCAGGTGGAGGACGTCGTGACCCTCGGCCAGCCGGTCGAGGTCCGGGTCGACGACATCGACCCGCAAGGCAAGGTGTCGCTGTCGCTAGCAGGGGCCGGAGAGACGAACGGGTCAGGCGCCGAGGGGCGCTCTCGTGGGACGGCCGGCGACGGGCGTTCGGACGGTGGCGACGGCGCACGCCGGGCGGGTCCGCCGCGCGTCTCCTTCGAGGACGCCTTCGAAGCGGAGCTCGTCGCCGACCTCGGCGATCTGGGTCCCGCCGCGCCTGCGGCACCTGCACCCTCGCGAAGCGGCGGGGGGCAAGGTGGCGACCGACGCGGTGGCCGCCGCCGTCCACGTGGCCGGTGACCGAGCGGAACCAGACGAGCGCGAAGGCTGACGGCGCCGCCATCACGACCGAGCGCGTGCCGTCGGGGATCCGCCTGGCGACCGAGTCCATGACCGACGTCCGGTCGGTCGCGATCGGCTTTTGGGTCGGGACCGGCTCGCGCGACGAGCCGGAGGCGATCGCGGGCGCGTCGCATTTCTTGGAGCACCTCTTGTTCAAGGGGACCTCGACGCGCTCGGCTGCCGCCATCGCGGAGGCACTCGACGAGGTCGGCGGCGACTGCAACGCCTTTACGACCAAGGAGTACACGGCCTTCTACGTGCGGCTGCTGTCCGAGCACATGCCGCTCGGCCTCGGGATCCTCGCCGACATCATGGAGGACCCGGCCCTCGCCGAGCGCGACGTCGACTCCGAACGCACGGTCATCCTCGACGAGATCCTCATGCACGCAGACGAACCCGCGGACCTCGCGGGGGAGCAGGCCATGGCGGCGCTGTTCTCCGGTCATCCCGTCGGGCGCGACACCCTGGGCACGTCCTCGAGCGTGCGGGCGATCCGCGCGGGGGACATCCGCGGCTTCTTCGAGCAGCACTACCGTCCCGGCAACATCGTCGTCTCGGTCGCGGGCGACTGCCGCCACGAGGACGTGGCCCGCGCGCTGGAGGGTCGCTTCGAGGCGAGGCCCGGGGGCGCCGCGCCCGCACGCGAGCCGGTGGGACCCGACGTCCACCCTCTCGTGGTCGTCCGCCGCCCGACCGAGCAGGCGCATCTGGTCCTGGCGATGCGTGCCGTCTCTCGCTTCGACGACGCCCGCTGGCCGCTCGCGGTCTTGAACGTCGTGCTCGGCGGTGGGCTGTCGAGCAGGCTCTTCCAAAAGGTCCGCGAGGAGCGAGGGCTCGCCTACTCGATCTGGTCCGAGCGCAGCAGCTTTCTCGACACCGGCTGCGTCACCGTCTCGGCCGGCACCGCCCCCGAGCATGTCGACGAGGTGCTCCGCATCGTGACCGGCGAGATCGAGGAGCTCGCGGCCTCCGGGATCACCGAGCGCGAGCTCGCGGTCGCAAAGGGGAACCTGCGCTCCGAGACCCTCTTGTCCTGCGAGGACTCCGGCTCGCGCATGAGCCGGCTCGGCACCTCGGTCCTGCTCTACGACCGCGCGTGGACGATCGACGAGGTCCTCGCCCGGATCGACGCGGTCGACGGGGACATGGTGCAGGCAGTGGCGCGCTCGCTGGCGGTGGCGCCCCGCACCCTGGCGGCGGTGGGTCCGTTCGACGCGGATGCGTTCGACGGTGCCGCGCTGGGGCTGGCGGGCCGAGCCGCCTGACCGAGACTGCGCGAGGAAAGCGCGCCGGGTGCCCCGGACGACGTCATCCGGGACTCTCGACGCGGCAGGCACCCGCCGATCGGCCGCGTCCGCACCGTGGCTGCGCCTCCGCGCCGCGCTGGCGGGGCCCGATGGTCGTGCGGTCGCCGTGCTGGTCGCGCTCCCTCTCCTCTTTTTCGCGGTGCCCGCTGCATTCGGGCACCCGGCCATCACCGGCGACAACCTCATCCAGAACTTTCCCCTGCGGGTCCTCACGGGGATCCAGCTGCGCCAGGGTCACCTCCCGCTGTGGAACCCCTACATCTGGTCGGGGAGTCCGCTGCTCGGGGGCCTGAATTCGGGCTCGTTCTACCCCTTCACCTTCGTCTTCGCGGTACTCGCCCCGGTGGCGGCGTGGGTCGTGAACCTCCTCGGCGTCTACTGGGCCGGAGGGCTCGGCCTCTACGCGCTCGCCCGCCAGTACCAGATCCGCCCGCTTCCCGCCGTGCTCGGGGCGCTCACGTACGCGTTCTCCGGCGCGATGTCGGGCCAGATCGTGCACCTCGGAGTGGTGGAGGGGATGGGGTGGATGCCGCTCGTCGTGCTGGCGCTGCTGCGCCTGTCCTGGGCGGTACTCGGCACCGGCCCGGTGGGTGGCGGCGAGCCGGCGCTCGCCGATCCCGGCCGGGCCGAGCATGGGCGGCGGCGCTCGTCTTCGTGGGGGTGGGTCGCGCTGCTGGCGCTCCTCGTCGGGCTCGAGGCCCTGACCGGGGAGCCGCGCGCAATCGCCGAGACCGAGGTCGTGGGTGCCGCGGTGGGCCTGTGGCTGCTGCTGCGGCCCTACCGGGGTCGGGTCGCGGTCGCCGACCGCGTGCGGTTCTTCGGCTGCGCCGTGGTGGCCGCCGTCTGGGGCATCGCGCTCGCTGCAGCTGAGCTCGTCCCCGGCTGGACCTTCATCCAGGCTTCCCAGCGGGCGGTCGAGACCTACCAGTTCTTCGGCTCGGGATCGTTGCGCGTCAGGTGGTCGCTGCTGCTCCTCGTCCCAGACCTGTTCGGCGGAGCGGGGCTCTTCGGCCAGGTCCGCTATTTCAACCACTACAACCTGGCCGAAGTCACTGGCTACGTCGGGCTCCTGCCGCTCGCGGGAGCGTTGGTGCTCGTGACGCGCTCGTTCGGCCGCCGTCGGAGTCCGCGGTCGAGCGACTGGGGCATGTGGCTGGCGCTGGCCCTCTTCGGCCTCTTGCTCGCGTGGGGGACGTACACCCCGCTCGGCCACGTGTGGGCGGCGATCCCGCTCTTCGGGAAGACCCGCCTGCAGAGCAGGAGTCTCGGCATCGTCGATCTCGCCCTCGCCGTCCTGCTCGCGTTCTGGGCCGACCGGATCCTCGCTCCGCACGGGTCGGTGGGGGCCGCCGAGGACCGCGCCGGCCCGACCGGCCCGGCCGACCCAACCGGCCCGGCCGGCCCGAAGAGGGAGTGGCGGACCTACCTCGCGGCTGCACCCGCCGCCGCGGCGATCGTGGTGAGCACGGTGACGCTCGCAGCGCCCGTCCCGATGGAGGAGTGGCTCCAGGCTTCTCCTGCCGGGGCGGCGCTCGCCCGCAACTTGTGGCCGTGGTTCCTCGCGCAGATGATCGTCGCGGGGGGGATCGTCGCGCTCGTCGCGTGGTGGCGTCGCCTCGCGCCGCACGTCAGGCGACGCGCCCTCGTCGGCATCGTGGTGGCCGACCTCGCCTTGTTCGTGATGGCGACGTCCACAGCGGTCGCGCCGCCGAGCGCGACATTCGAGCCCAGCCACGGGCCCGCCGCGGCCGTGCTCGGCGCGCACGGGCGGTTCGCCATCGTGGACACCGCGGTGTCCCACCTCGACACAGCGGTCCACATCGGCCAGCCCGACCTGAACGTGTTCACGGCGCTGCACAGCGTGCAGGGCTACGGCTCGATCCTTTCGCAGGGCTACGGCGCAGCGACCGGCGCCCACACCTTGGACACCCTGAGCGCGTGCGCCCTCGCCAAGGGGACGTTCGGCCCGCTTCGCCTGTCGACGCTGCTTGCGTTCGCCGGGAACCTGGTTCGTCCGGCCGGCCCGGTCCCCCGCCCGCCCGCTGCCCCCCGTCCGTGCCCCGGGTCGCCGCCGACTGGGTCGCCGCCG
>JAJYPY010000007.1 GCA_021794995.1 Actinomycetes bacterium
CAGAGGCGCAAGGGCGACCATCAGACCCGGAGCGCCAACACGGGACCACCGGGAGCCAGGTCGGCAAAGACCGTTCGTGCCGGCCCGTTGGGCGAAGGTTCACTATCGCTCAGTGTTTAGGAACGGTTCCTTCGTCCGTTGACGTGCAGCCGGCGGTGTGAAGGTCTTCACCGTCCCACCTCTACCACCACTCTGGGTCGCAGCTCGGGTTGCCGGGCATCTTTCGTCATGACGGCATACATCGACCCGAGGAGCCCCGCCGCGCCCCCGTGGCGCCCGTCGGGCGTGAGGGCGAGCGCGCGTAGCTCCGCCGAGAACGGGTCCGGAAGTGAGCGGGCGTCCTCGAGCATCGCGGCGCATGCCTGCGCCGGAGCCATCCCGGCGGCGAGGAGGTCGACGACGCGCCGCGCGCCACTCACGCGCATCGCCATCTCCCCGCGCCCCGTACACGCGGCGCCCCCATAGCGCAGATCGCAGTAGTTCCCCGCACCCGGGAGGGCCGAGTCGCCCACCCGCCCGGGGTACTTCCACGGATATCCGCTCGTCGACACGCCGACGCAGAGCTCGCCGGATTCATCGAGCGCGATGACATTGATCGTGCCCCATGGCCCGTCGTGCGGGGTGAAGCGCCGCATGAGCGCGCGCGTCGTCTCGCGGTAGCGCCGGTCGCCCGCCGTCGCGTGCGCGCCTTCACCCTCGACGGGCTCGTCCTCGGCCGCGAGCGCGTCCGCGTAGAGGCGCCGGGACTCTGCGGTCAGGAGCTCAGATCGGTCGAACCCGCACTCATCGGCGAAGAGCTCCGCTCCCTCCCCGACCAACAGGCAGTGCTGCGGGAGGCGATCGAGGACCGCTCGCGCAACCGAGATCGGGTGCGGGAAACCGCGGAGCGCACCGACCCCGCCAAATGCGCGCGTCGAGCCCACCATGACTGACGCGTCGAGCTCCACCTCTCCACGCGCGTTGGGCAGGCCGCCCGTGCCGACATAGTGGTCCGACTCGTTGTCCTCGCATAGGCGCAGCGCGGCTTCGACCGCGTCGAGCGCACTCCCCCTGTGCCGAAGAATGTCCATCCCCGCCGTCAGCCCGACTTCACTCCGCTCACTGCCGATGATCACCGGGCCTGCCACGGTCCTCCTTGCCACGGTCCTCCTTGCCACGGTCCCACCCTCTCGCCGGCACGCCAGACGCCGGCGACCAGCTGAACTCCCGGACGGTAGGCGAGATGGAGGTAGCTCGGCGCGTCGAGCACCACCACGTCCGCCCGCGCCCCGATCCGGAGGTGTCCGATGTCGTCACGGCGCAGCGCCCGCGCCCCACCCGCCGTTGCCGCAGCCAGCGCCTCTTCGGGCGTCATGCGCAGCTCCCGGACGCCCAGCGCGATGCACAGCGGCATGTTCGTCGTGTAGCTGGACCCCGGATTGCAGTCGGTGGCCAGCGCGACGGGCACGCCTGCGTCGAGGAGGCGCCGCGCGTCGGGATAGGGCGCGCGCGTCGAAAAGTCGCACGCGGGCAGGAGCGTCGCGACCGTTCGGCTCTCCGCGAGCAACGCGACGTCCTCCTCGCGCAAGTAGGTGCAGTGGTCCGCCGACGCCGCCCCGGCCTCCACGGCGACCCGCACCCCAGGTCCGGGCGCGAGCTGGTTGGCATGCACACGCGCGCCGAGGCCGCGTCGAGTTCCCGCGCGCAGCACTTCGGCAGACTGGTCCGCGTCGAAGGCGCCGCGCTCGCAGAACACGTCCACCCAGCGGGCGAGCGGCGCGCATGCGTCCAGCATCTCGCCGCAGACCAGCGCGACGTAGTCATCCGGGTGTCCCATGTACTCCGGCGCGACCATGTGTGCGCCGAGGAACGTCGTCTCGTCGGTCACCGTTCCGGCGATGCGGAGGAGACGCGCCTCGTCCTCGACGCTAAGCCCGTAGCCCGACTTGCACTCGAGCGTCGTCGTCCCGGTGCTGGCCGCTTCGGCCGCCAGCCGTTCGAGGGTCGCGCGGAGCTCGTGGTCGTCCGCGTTGCGGGTGGCCTCTACGGTGGCCGAGATCCCGCCCGCTTCGTACGGCCGGCCGGCCATGCGCGCGGCAAACTCGGGCGCACGATCGCCGGCGAACACGGCGTGGGTGTGACTGTCGACGAATCCGGGCACCACCGCGCGCCCGTCCACGTCGACCACCGCGTCGCCCACTCCCTGCGGCGTGACGGAATCTGCGCCCACCCAGGCGACGCGCCCTGTCTCGACGACGAGCGCAGCCTGGCGTCGCACGCCGAGCGGGCCCTCCCCGGCGGAGGGGTCGTTCGTCACCAGCTCGCCGATGTGGCGGAAGACGATCGACCCCGAGCCGTCTGCCACCGGCCTCCCTGCCACCGGCCTCCCTGCCACCGGCCGCTCTGCCACCGGCCGCCCTACCGCCCTACCGCCCTAGGCCCGCGCCGCGGCACGCACGACCTCTGCGATCGCGCCGGACAGCTCGGCCGCCACGTCGCCGAGGAGGAGGTGCCGCCCGTCCTCCACGACGCGCCGTCCCGAGACGACCACGTCGGTCACGTCGGGCGGTCCAGCACCGAAGACGACGTGCTCGACCAGGGTGTCCGGCGTGGCTCCTGCGAGGCGAACCGACGACAGCGACACCGTGACGAGGTCAGCCGGCGCGCCCGGCGTGATGCGTCCCGCGTCATGCCAGCCGATGGAGGCGTGTGCCCCGGTGGTCGCCGCATCAAGCAGGGCCGCCGTCTCGAAGCGCCCGCGCTCGCCGGTCGCGAGCCGGTCGTCGAGCTCGAGCGCGCGCATCTCTTCGAACGGGTCGATGACGGCGTGGCTGTCGGTGCCGAGCACGATCGGGCTGCCCTCCCGCGCAAGCGTGGAGGCCTTCCCGATCCCGTCGCCCAGCGCCCGCTCCGTGGTGGGGCACATGCACACCGCCGTTCCCGAGCGTCCGAGCGCGCTGATCGCCGCCGGGTGGAGGTGGGTCGCGTGGACGACGGTCGTGGAGCGCCCGAGTGCGCCGACGGAGTCGAGGAGGTCGACGGGCGCCGCCCCGTACGCGTGCCTCACCGTGTCGTTCTCCGCCCGCTGCTCGGAGACGTGGACGTGGAACGGCACGTCGTGGCCGAGGGCCCACGACGCCACCGCTCCGGCGTCGCCGGGCGCGACGGCGCGCAGCGAGTGGGCGGCCGCACCGACCAGGGCACGTCCGGGTGCCGTGACGGACGCAAGCGCCTCTGCCCTCTCCGCCCAACGCCCCACGTCCCCGTCGCAGAACCGCTGTTGGACTCCTTCCGGCGGCGTCCCGGGGCCGCCGGTGAGATAGCAGGTGTCGAGCACGGTGATGCGGATGCCAGCGTCGGCGGCGGCGACGACGAGGACGCGCCCCATCTCGTTGGGGTCGTCGTAGGGAGTGCCGCCGGGCCCGTGATGCAGGTAATGGAACTCTCCGACGGCCGAGAACCCGGCGAGCACCATCTCTGCGAACACCGCGCGCGCCAGCCGGTGGTAAAGGGCGGGGTCCAGCACCGCGGCGACGGTGTACATCTCGTCACGCCAGGTCCAAAAAGTCCCCGGCCGTTCGGCGCGGCCCCGCAGCACGCGGTGGAAGGCGTGGCTGTGTGCATTGGCGAACCCCGGCAGCGTGAGCCCCCGAAGATGCGCTGCGTCCGCGGTGCGCGCAACGCCAGGCTCCACCGCCACGAACCTGCCGTCCTCGACCGTCACCGCCACGTCGCTCGCGGCGGTCGCCGACCCGGCGCCAAGGTACGCGAGGTCGCAGTGGTAGCGGGTCGCGCTCAACTCGTCATTCCACAGGGGCGATGGCCACACCGCACCCTCGGGTACCACGAGCACCGCCGGCTCCTCCCGCACCGATGCAAGCCCCCACGTGGCCACAACCGCAGGTCGCGATGCCGCTCACCCGAGCGCCCCCGCCACAGACGCAGCCGCCTCGACGAGCCGGCCGGACCGCACGAACGCATCGGCCGCCTCGAGCTCGGGTGCCGAGAAGCGATCCGGTCCCATCCCGAGCACCGTCTCGCGCAGCGCGTGGATCACCGCGGCGGTGGCCGGTGCGGGCTCCAGCGGCGCGCGTAGCTCGAGGGCCCTGGCCGCGGCCACGAGCTCCACCGCGAGGACCCGTCGGAGGTTCATGATGGCCCGGCGCAGCTTTCGCCCCGCGCTCCACCCCATGGAGACATGGTCCTCTTGCATCGCAGACGTCGGAATCGAGTCGACGCTCGCGGGCTGCGCGAGGCGCTTGTTCTCCGAGACGAGCGCCGCCTGGGTGTACTGGGCGAGCATGAGCCCCGAGTCGACACCGGGGTTCGCGGCGAGGAACGGCGGCAGCCCGTTGCTGCGCGCCCGGTCGAGCAGGCGATCGGTTCTCCGCTCCGCCATCGAGGCGAGATCGCAGAGCGCGATGGCGAGGAAGTCCATGGCGTAGCCGAGTGGTGCGCCGTGGAAGTTCCCGTTGGAGGTGACTTCGCCCGTCTCGAGGACGACGGGATTGTCGATCGTCGCCGCCAGCTCACGCGACGCGACCGCCACGCCGTGCGCCAGCGTGTCGCGAACGGCCCCGGTGACCTGCGGCGCGCACCGGCACGAATAGGCGTCCTGCACGCGGGTGTCCCCCGAGCGGTGCGAGGCGATGATCTGCGATCCCGACATGACGCGGAACATGTTGTCGGCGCTCACCGCCTGGCCCGGGTGCGGTCGCAGGGGTCCGTGGAGCTCCGGACGGAATGCCTGGTCGGTTCCGAGCAGCGCCTCGACGCTCATCGCCGCGGTGACGTCGGCGGCCGTGCAGAGGGACTGGAGATCCGCCAGCGCCATGACGAGCATCCCGAGCATCCCATCGGTCCCGTTGATGAGGGCGAGACCCTCTTTGGCCGCGAGTCGCACCGGCTCGATGCCCGCACGGCTCATTGCATCGGCGCCCCGCTCACGGGCGCCGTCGGGCCCGAGCACCTCGCCCTCGCCCATGAGCACGAGCGCGCTGTGCGCGAGCGGTGCGAGATCGCCGCTGCACCCGAGTGACCCGTACTCGGGGACGACAGGGGTGATGCCGGCGTTCAGCATCGCCACGAGCGTCTCCGCAACGACCGGGCGTGCCCCGGTGCGTCCGGAGGCGAGGGTCTTGCAGCGCAAGAACATCATTGCCCGGACAACCTCTCGCTCCACAGGGTCGCCCATGCCCGCTGCGTGAGACCGGATGAGGCTCACCTGGAGGTCGTCGCGCAGCTCCCGGGGAATGTGGCGGGTCGCGAGCGCCCCGAATCCGGTGGAGATGCCGTAGGCCGGCTCGGGCGCGTCGGCCAGCAGCTCGACCGCCGAACGCGTCGCCTGCATGGCCGCCACGGCGGCCGCGCTGAGCGCGACCGGCGCATCGTGCCGGGCGACCGCGAGCACGTCGGCGGCCGTCGTCCCCGACACGCCCAGCTCGACGCGGGTCACGAGGACGCCATCGGCACGCGCACGCCGCGGCGCTCGGCCACGGCGACCGCCTCGGGGTACCCGGCGTCGGCGTGACGGAGGACACCGGTCGCCGGGTCGTTCGTGAGCACCCGTGCGAGCTTCTCGGCGGCGACGGCCGAGCCGTCGGCGACACACACCTGGCCGGCGTGGATCGACCGCCCGATGCCCACCCCGCCGCCGTGGTGGATCGAGACCCACGACGCACCGCTCGCAGTGGACACGAGGGCGTTCAGGAGCGGCCAGTCGGCGATCGCGTCGGACCCGTCGCGCATCGCCTCGGTCTCGCGGTATGGAGAGGCGACCGATCCGCAGTCCAGGTGGTCGCGCCCGATCACGATCGGTGCCGCGACCTCACCGGAGGCGACCATCTCGTTGAAGCGCAGGCCCGCCAGGTCGCGCTCGCCGAGGCCAAGCCAGCAGATCCGTGCCGGCAGGCCCTGATGGCGCACGCGCTCGCCGGCCAGCGTGATCCAGCGCACGAGCCGTTCGTTGTCGGCGAACAGCTCGGTCACCGCGGCATCGGTTGCGACGATGTCCCTCGGGTCGCCCGACAGCGCGGCCCAGCGGAACGGCCCCTTCCCTTCGCAGAACAGCGGACGGATGTAGGCCGGGACGAATCCGGGGTAGTCGAATGCCCGCTCATAGCCGCCGAGGCGCGCCTCCGCCCGCAGGCTGTTGCCGTAGTCGAAGACCTCGGTCCCCTTGTCCATCAGTGCGACGAGCGCCTCGCAGTGGGTCGCCATCGCCGCACGACTGCGTCGCACGTACTCGTCGGGGGCGTCGGTGCGCAGGCGACGGGCATCGTCGAGCGACATGCCGGGCGGCACGTAGTTCAGCGGGTCGTGCGCGGGGGTCTGGTCGGTCGCGACGTCGACCTGCACGTCTCGGCGTGCGATCTCCCCGATCACCTCCGAACCGTTGCCGACGAGCCCGACGGAGAGCGCGGTCGCGTCCCGTCGAGCCCGTTCGGCGAGCTCGAGTGCCTCGTCGAGGCTGTGTGCCAGCGTGTCCAGGTAACCCGTCGACAGCCGCCTCTCGATCCGGCTCGGATCGACGTCACAGCAGATGACCGCGCCACCGTTCATGGTGACGGCCAAGGGCTGGGCTCCTCCCATGCCGCCCGCACCGCAAGTGACCGTGAGCGTGCCTGCCAGCGTCCCGCCGAACCGCTTGTCCGCGACGGCGGCGAACGTCTCGTACGTGCCCTGAAGGATGCCCTGGGTCCCGATGTAGATCCACGAACCGGCCGTCATCTGCCCGTACATCGTGAGCCCCAACGCCTCGAGCCGGCGGAACTCGTCCAAGGTCGCCCAGTCCGGCACCAGGTTCGCGTTGGCGATGAGGACCCGTGGCGCCCACTCGTGGGTGGACAGGATCCCGACCGGACGGCCCGACTGGACGAGGAGCGTCTCGTCTCCCTCGAGCTCTGCGAGCGACCGCTCGATCGCCTGGAACGACGGCCAGTCGCGGGCGGCCTTCCCGGACCCTCCGTACACGACGAGCTCCTGGGGATGCTCGGCCACCTCGGGGTCGAGATTGTTGCGCAGCATGCGGAGCGCGGCCTCCTGGGGCCAGCCCTTGCACGTGATCGACGGGCCGCGCGGCGCCCGGATCACCGCCGGGGCACGGACTCCGCGTGCGTCGGGCATCCTCACCTCCGGGACTTTTGCTGGCAGCGAGCCAGCCTACGCACCCCGGGGCGCGGTGCTCACTCCGCCGGGCCGGCCGCCAGGGTGACCATCGCCGAGTGGGTCTGCCCTGTGCGGGTGGTCCAAGTCACCCGCACGGTCTCTCCCGGCTTGTGGGCGAGCATGACCTTGGTCAGGGCGTTCGCTGTGCTGATCGTCGTGCCTCCCAAGCTCGTGATCACGTCGTACTGGCCGAGTCCCACCTGTGCGGCCGGCGTGTTCGGGATCACCCCTTCTACGAGCGCCCCGCTGCTCGGCGTCGACGATGTGGTGGCGGGTGTGGCGGGTGTGGCTGTCGGTGTCCTGCCCCCGCCGAACGCGCCGCCCGAGGCCGGTGTGGTACGTGTCGAGCTCGGAGACGCGATGTAGACGCCCAGAAATGCCGTGCCGCCGATGTGCACCGACGCGGTCGCCTTGCCGGCCATGATCTGGTGCGCCGTCGCGATCGCTGCGTTGATCGGGATCGAGTAGCCCTGCCCTGTCGCAGCGCCTCTGAAGCTGTAGCCCTGAGCGGCGGACGCCGCGGTGTCCATGCCGACGACCTGGCCGGACGGAGTCACGAGGGGTCCACCCGAGTCACCGGGCTGGATGTCGGCGTTCGTCTCGATGAGCCCGCTCAGGTGCTCGGTCGTCACCCCGAGTGAGCCCTGGTCGCTTGCTGTGATCGATTGGTTCAGCGCGGTCACCGAGCCTCCAGCGGCGCTCGGTGTGCCCCCGGTGCCCCCGGCGTTCCCGATGCCGACGATCGACTCACCGACCTTGACGTTCGACGAGTTCCCGAGAGTCACGGTCTTCAGTCCCGAGGCGCCCTTCAGCTGGATCACCGCCACGTCGACTGTCTTGTCGTACCCGACGACGCTCGCTGTGTACGTCCTGCCGTTTCCGAGGTCGGTCACCTTGATCGACGTCGAGCCCTCGATGACGTGGTTGTTGGTGAGGACCTTGCCTGTGGGCGTCAGGACCATCCCGGTGCCGGCCGCTTCCTCTGTCTGGTAGCGCAGCACGGTGTTGATGTCGACCAGTCCCGGGGTCACTTTCCTGGCAATGGCCGCGACGTCCGCGGGGGCGCCGGTGGCAGATGAGATCTTCCCCGAGCCCTGTGTCGATGTGACTGTGGCGGGCGATGTCCGCCCACTTCCGGGAAGCACCGGGGTCGTGCGCACCGCGGGGGTGGTGCCGCCGTTCCACACCCCGTAGCCGATGCCGACGCCGACGAGCAGTGCGAGCACGGTGAAGAGCGCGGCCCCGATCGCCGCCAGCGTGCGCCGGGGCGGACGCGGACTCACCGGTTGCCCGGCTGCCCACCCTCCCTGGTGCCCCCAGGGTCCCGCCGGGGGGGCCCAGCCCCAGCCGCGCTCGGACCACGGGCTCCCCGACCAGTCTCCAGGGCCTCCGGGGCCTCCGGGGCCTCCGGGGCCGTACCCCCCGTACGTCGGCTGCTGCGCCGCGTGCCCGGCACGTTGGCCCTCGTCGCGTGCACCCGAACCCCACGAGGATCCTCCCCATCCGGGCGCGCCGTGCCCCGGCCATTGAGCCGGCCCCGGACGGGGCTCGTGCCACCAGGGAGCTGGCGGCTGGTCGGGTGCACCGCCACCGACGGGTGCACCGCCACCGACGGGTCGGGAAGGATCCGAGGCGCCGTCTCCTGGCACCATCTCGTCTGCGTCCGGTCGTCCCTGGGCGTCGTCCGGTGAGCCCTCGCTCATGCTCTCTCCTCGGTCCACCGCCAGTCTCCTCGTTCTCTCGTGCAGGCTACGACCCCACCGCGTGGGACCAGTACAGCGGGGCAAGGTAAGAGATCGCGAAAGACGCCGTAGAAGCCTCCTAAATTGCCCCCGCCGGCGATGTCCCAGGGCCGTGACGAGATCGTCACACGCTTGACATGTCCGTGTCCTGGGTATGTCCGCAGCGGGCCACCACCGAGTCGAACCGCCGGGCCGGCGGCACCGGGGCCCTGCAGCAGACCGAAGGGAAGGGACGGTGGCTCTCCGCGACGACCGTCGACACCGCGTGGCACGCGAACCCACGGCGGCCGCACGCTCCACCGCGGGCTTCACGGCCGCCGACATCGGGAGATCGCTCTCCCGCGAGCGCACCCGCCAGGGGCTCTCGCTCCACGACGTCTGCGCACGAACCGGCATCCCCCTCGACCAGTTGCGCGCCGCGGAGACCGGTGTGCTCGACCGTCCGGATGGGCTGGCGACCCTCAAGACGGTCCGTCGCTACGCAGACCTGCTCGGCCTTCCCGGCGACCGCTACGCCCTGGCGATCCTCGAGCGCTGGCCCACCAACGGCAACGTCCCTCCACCGTTCTCCATGGGGGTCGCCACTGCCCCGCCTGCACTCGGCCCACTCCCCATCGGCGGTCCAGGCGGCGGTCCAGGCGGCGGTCCCACCGGCCCGGCGACCGCGCAGCTGGGCGCGCTGCCTGCCGACAGCGGACGCGCACACTGGGTCGACGACGGCCCCGCCTTCTCCGCGACGGGAATGACGCCAGCCGTACTGGCACCGAGCGACCAGGTCTGGCGCCGGCGGCGTCGCCGTCCTCCCGCGGGCCTCCAGGCGCTCGTGGTGGTGGTGACGCTCGCCGTGCTCGCCAGCATCGTGTTGCTCGCGGTCGACCGGGTCAAGCCCGCGTGGCTCCGCGCCGTCGGCATCGCGGCCAACAGCACGGCCGCGTCGGCCAGCCCGCCACGCAATGGTGCGTCCCGCCGATCGGGGACGACCGCGTCGGCCGTGACCTTACGTCCCCGTACGACGTCAGCGACGAGCACCGAGTTCAACGTCACCGCGTCGACGTTCACGGTGACGCTCTCCGCATCGGGCGGCCCGTGCTGGGTCCAGGTCACCTCGGCGACAGCGGCCTCCCCCCTGTACGCAGGGGTCGTCCAGCCGGGCAGCCCGCGTCGCTTTCACGCCGCCCGTTCCATGGTCGTGGAGATGGGGTCGACGTCCGGTCGGCTCTCCATTTCCTCGAAGAACGGTCGTATTGCGACATACGCGCCGCCGGAGGCTCCCTACCAGATCACGGTGCACTCGCATCGCTGATCGGGATCCCGCGCCCGCTCACTCGCCTCCCGACACCCGCGCGACGGCGGCGACCGACTGGCCGCCGTCCAGGTTCATCACCCGCACGCCGGTCGCGTCTCGGCCCTGCGAGGCGATCTCCCTGACCGCCGTGCGGATCACCACGCCGCCCGTCGAGACGAGCAGGATCTCCTCGTCGAGCGCGACCATGAAGGCGGCGACCACCCTGCCCCGCTTTGCCGTGAGACGGATGCCACGCACGCCCTGGCCACCTCTGGTCTGGCGGTTGAACCGTTCGAGCTTGGTGCGCTTGCCGTAGCCGGCGTCGGTCACCATCAGGATGTCCGCGTCGTCTCGCGCGACGTCGAGTGAGACGAGCTCGTCTCCTTCTCGCAGCCGTATCCCGCGCACGCCCGCGGCATCTCGACCCATTGGACGGACGTCGTCCTCGGAGAAGCGGATCGTCATACCCGAGCTCGTCACGGCGAACAGATCCTCGGACCCGGCGGTGGGCACCACGCGGACGAGCTCGTCGCCGTCGCGGAGATTGATCGCGATGAATCCCTCCCGACGGGACTTGTCGTATTCGCTGAACGCCGTCTTCTTGACCTGGCCGCGCGCGGTCGCGAAGACGAGGTAGTGGTCGGCCGGGAAGTCCCGCGTCTCCACCACCGCCTGGACCGTCTCGCCCGTCTCGAGCGGGAGAAGATTCACGAGAGCCGTGCCGCGAGCCGTGCGCTCCTTCATCGGAATCTCGTGACCGCGCAGGCGGTACACCTTCCCGCGGTTCGAGAACAAGAGGAGGTACGAGAGCGCCGTCGTGTGGACGACGTGCGTGACGAGGTCCTCTTCTTTCAGCCTGGCTCCCTGCACGCCGCGTCCGCCTCTCCCCTGCGTGCGGAAGGCGTCGGCTGCGACAGACTTGATGTAGCCGGCCGCCGTCATGGTCACCACGATGTCCTCGTCGTCGACCAGGTCCTCCACACCGAGCTCGCCGGGGTCGTGCGTGATCACCGACCGGCGACCGTCGGCGAACTTGTCGCGGATCGCGGTCATCTCGGTGGCGATCACTGCGCGGAGCTTCACGGGGTCGGCCAAGATCGACCGCAGCTCGTCCATCGTCTCGCGCAGCTGGCGCATCTCCTCTTCGAGCTCGGACCTGCCGAGTCGCGTAAGGCGCCCGAGCGTCATGTCGAGAATGTGGTTTGCCTGCTCCTCGCTGAAAGAGAAGGGCGCCGACATGAGCGCGGTCCGCGCGGCCGGGCGGTCGTCGGACGACCGGATCGCCGCGATGACCGCGTCGAGCATGTCGATGGCCCGCAGCAGCCCTTCCACGATGTGTGCGCGCGCCTCGGCCTTGCGGAGCCGATACTCCGAGCGTCGGGTGACCACTTCGAGCTGGTGAGCCACGTAGTGGCTGAGGACCTGCGCGAGATTGAGCGTGCGCGGCACGCCATCGACGAGGGCGAGCATGTTCACGCTGAAGTTCGTCTGCAACGGCGTGTGCTTGTACAGTTTGTTGAGGACGACGTTGGCATTGGCGTCGCGCTTCAAGCGGATGACGAGCCGGGTCTTCTTCCCGGCTGAGGAGTCGAGGACCTCGGCGATGCCGTCGATCTCCCCCGCGCGCACGAGGTCGTCGATCTTCTGGTGGATGACCTGCACCGAGGTTTGGTAGGGGATCTCCGTCACGATGATGCGCGTGGCGTCGCGCCCTTCGTCTATCTCGGCGACCGCGCGCATCTTCACCGAGCCCCTGCCGGTCCGGTATGCGTCGAGGATCCCCTGGCGTCCGAGGATCTGGCCACCGGTCGGGAAGTCGGGGCCCTTCACGAACTGCATCAGCTCGTCCGGCGTGGCATCGGGGTGATCGAGCACGTAGACGGCGGCGTCGATCACCTCGGTCATGTTGTGCGGCGGGATGTTCGTCGCCATGCCGACCGCGATGCCCTGGGAGCCGTTCACGAGGAGATTCGGGAAACGGGCCGGGAGGACCACGGGCTGCTCTGCGCTGTTCGCGTAGTTCGGCTCGAAGTCGACGGTCTCCTCGTCGATGCCCGCCATGAGGTCGAGCGACAACGGCTGCAGGCGACACTCCGTGTAGCGCATCGCGGCGGGCCCCTCGTCGGGGCCGGGCCCGCCGAAGCTCCCGTGCCCATCGACCAGCGGGTGGCGCATCGAGAACTCCTGCACCATGCGCACGAGGGCGTCGTAGATCGCCGCGTCACCGTGCGGGTGGTACGTCCCCATCACCTCTCCCACCACCGCGGCGCACTTCACGTGCGGGCGGTCGGGGCGGAGGTTCTGGTCGAACATCGAGTAGAGGATGCGTCGGTGCACCGGCTTGAGACCGTCGCGCACGTCGGGCAGCGCCCGAGACACGATGACCGACATGGAGTACTCGAGGAAGGAGCGCTCCATCTCTTCTTGGATCTCGATCGGTTCGATGAAGCCGAGCACTTCGTCGCCTCCGTCGCCTCCGTCGCCGGGCGGCGCCCCCGCGCTGCCGTTCGCAGAGGTCCCCTGGGTGCTCGGTCGTCTCGCCATCGCGCGGGTGCCTCCTCAGATGTCGAGGAAGCGGACGTCCTTGGCGTTCGTCTGGATGAAGTGCCGGCGCAGCTCGACGTCGTCGCCCATGAGCACCGAGCAGACGTCGTCGGCCAGTGCCGCCTGCTCGACACTGATCTGGAGGAGGGAGCGCTTGGTCGGATCGATCGTCGTTTCGCGCAGCTCGTTGAAGTCCATCTCCCCCAGCCCCTTCAGGCGCTGGAAATCGTGCCGGTGATCCGGGTGCGCTGCCAAGAAGCCGTCCTTGGCCGTGTCGTCCTTCAGGTAGATCTTCTCCTTGCCCACGAGCGTCGAGTACAAGGGGGGCTGCGCGACGTACACGAACCCGCCCTCGACCAGAGGCTTCATCTGGCGGAAGAAGAAGGTCAGCAGCAGGGTGCGGATGTGGCTGCCGTCGACGTCGGCATCGGCCAGCACGATGACTTTGTGGTACCGGATCTTCTGGGGATCGAAGTCTTCCCCGAGACCTGCGCCGATCGCGGCGATGAGTGCTTGGATCTCCGCGTTCTTCAGCATCTTGTCGATGCGAGCCCGCTCGACGTTCAAGATCTTTCCCCTGATCGGGAGGATGGCCTGCGTGCGCGGGTCTCGCGCGTCCTTCGCCGAGCTTCCCGCGGAATTGCCTTCCACGATGAACAGCTCGCACTCGCGCCGGTCGCGCGACGAGCAGTCGATGAGCTTGCCGGGCAGGCCCGCACCGTCGAGACCGGACTTTCGCCGGGTGAGGTCACGCGCCTGCTGGGCGGCCACCCGGGCACGCTGGGCGAGAAGCGCCTTCTTCACCACCTGGTTTGCCTCGGTGGGGTTCTCTTCCAGCCACTCCGCGAGCTTCTCGTTCGTTGCCCGCTCGACCAGTGAGCGGATCGGGACGTTCCCGAGCTTCGCTTTGGTCTGGCCCTCGAACTGCGGGTCTTTCAGGCGGACGGACACGATCGCGGTGAGTCCCTCGCGGATGTCCTTTCCGTCGAGATTCTCTTCCTTCTCCTTCAGAAGGTTCCGGGACCGTGCGTAGCGGTTGACGACGTTGGTCAGCGCCTTTTTGAACCCCTCCTCGTGCATGCCGCCCTCGATCGTCGAGATGCCGTTGGCGAAGGAGTGGATGCTCTCGTTGAACCCGGTGTTCCACTGGAGGGCGACCTCGACCTCTTGAGCCTCCTCCGTCTGGGCGAACGCGGCCACCTTGCGAAACAAGGACTCCTTGGACGCATTCAGGTGCTTCACGTAGTCGACGATCCCGCCGTTGTAGCGAAACGTCTCCTTCTTCTCCAGGCCGGGGCGCTCGTCCGCAAAGCGGATCTCGAGCCCCTTGTTCAAGAACGCCATCACCTGGAGGCGCTCGGTCACGGTCTGCGCGCGGAACTCCACCTCTTCGAAGATGGCCGGATCCGGCCAGAACGACACCGTGGTACCGGTGCGTCCCCTCGGCGCCTCTCCGCTCACTTGGAGCGGGACCTTGAACTCGCCGCCGTTCACGAACTCCATCACGTGGTGCTTGCCGTCCCGGTCGATCTCGAGGACGAGCCTCGTCGACAGCGCGTTCACCACGGATGCCCCGACGCCGTGCAGGCCCCCGGAGACCTTGTACCCCGAGCCTCCGAACTTCCCGCCGGCATGCAGGGTCGTATAGACGATCTCCGCCGCGGAGCGCTCGGGGTACTGCGGATGCGGGTCGACGGGGATGCCTCGGCCGTTGTCCTGCACCCGACAGCCCCCGTCGCGTAGCAAGGTCACGTCGATCCGTGTGCAGTAGCCCGCCATCGCCTCGTCGACGGCGTTGTCGACGATCTCGATCACCAGGTGGTGCAGACCGGTTGGACCGGTGGACCCGATGTACATGCCGGGCCGCAGGCGGACGGGCTCGAGACCCTCGAGGACGGTGATGTCGCTGGCGGTGTACGAGCCGTCAGGCGCCATCCTGTGCCTCCTCGTCATGCCCCACGGGCGCGCTCCTTCGAACCGATCGTCCCGACGTCCGCACCGCAGCGCCTCGGACGGGCGTGCGGTCGATGATGGAGATGCGGACGATCCAGTTTACCCGACCGTCGGCCCGGAGCGCCGCTTCACTGCGTGAGAAACGGTCGGCACCGCGCGGACGCGCGCGCCCTGCGGTCACCGCCGGACGACGACCTCGAGGTGCTCGAGGGTCTCCCCCGTGCGCTCGCGCAGGCGATCGAGAATACCGGGTGCGAGCGCGCGGACCTGGGTGGCCCACGGCGGCTGGTCGACGGCGACCACGAGGACCGCCGACTCGAGGCGCAGGGGCCGCGTGTGGCGGGCCAGGGAGGGACCCACGATCTCCTCCCAGCGCGTGAAGACGGTTCCCCACACCGCCGCTGACGGGGGCGCGGAACCCTCTGTTCCCATCGTGGCCCGGCGACCCCTCGACGACGGGGCCGAGAGGCCGCGCAGCACGTCATCGAGCGACTCGGTCACGCGTCGAGGACCTTGGTCCGAGCCGGCGCCACGCACACGCCGGCGCGGCGGCGTCCACGGCGCGGGCCCCTGCCGCTCCTCCCATCTCCGGGGCCCGCTCACCCCCGCACACCGATCGCGCGCACATCGACGACCGCGGCCACCTCGACCCCTTCGGGCAGCGCCATGGTGGTCGTGAGGAGGGCCTGGCCGGGGGGAAGGTGGCGGACCAGGGCGCGGCAGCGATCCCGGTCGAGCTCGGAGAAGACGTCGTCGAGGAGCAGGAGCGGCGCAGCACCGGACCGCTCGGTCACGAGGGCGTGGATGCCCAGGCGCAGCGCGAGCGCGAGGCTGCGCTGCTCACCTTGGGACGCGTGCAGGCGTGCGTCACGTCCTGTGATCGCGCACCACACCTCGTCGCGCTGGGGACCGACGGTCGACGTTGCCCGGCGCACGTCCTCGGTCCGGCGCTGGACCAATGCCGCCGCGAGGGGTCCGTCCCACCCGGGGCGGTACTCCATGGAGACCGCTTTCTGACCGGACCTGTGGCATGCCGTGCGGTCGTGGCCGGCCAGGGCGGCGTACGCGTGCGCAACGCGCGGCTCGAGGTCGGCGACGAGCGCGCGACGTGCCTCGGACACTTCTTCTCCACTCGCAACGAGTCGTTCGTCCCACACGTCCAGCGTGGCCGCCACCTCGGCGCTGAGCCGGCCGGCCGCTTGACGAAGCAGCGCGCCGCGCTGGCGCAGGACCCGCTCGAGGGCGTCGAGCGCGGCCCCCGCCTTGTGGTCGACGATCCCGAGCGCGCCGTCGAGGAGATCCCTCCGCCTGGCCGGCGGTCCCTGTACGAGGCCGAGGTCGTCCGGTGAGAACACCGTCGTCGGAACCGCACGCGACAACTCGCTGCGCGCCTGGACGGTGCGGCGGTTGACGAGCGTCCGTGCGCCACCCCCAACGCGCAGCTCGCTCTCGACCGTCACGCGTCGCCCTTCGCGCTCGAGCTCGGCGCGCACAATGGCGCGTTCGCAGCCGATCCGCACCATGGCGTCACGTGAGGTGGTACGAAACGACCGCTGCGTCCCGAGGTACGCGACCGCTTCGAGCACCGTCGTCTTTCCCGAGCCGTTGGGCCCGGTGATGAGGGTGGTGCCGTCGCGTGCAACGTCGAGGGTGGCTTCGACGAACGCCCGGATGTCGTGAAGCTTGAGGTGTGCCAGGCGCGCGCCGCGGTCCGGTCCGCTCACGGTGCACGCTCGTCCGTGCCAGGTCTCCCGGAACGGGCGGCGGTCAGGAGACCCGCACCGGCATGAGCAGGTACCGGAAATCGTCACGGGACGCGGCGCGCACGGTCGCGGGACGGGCGGGGTTGTCGGTCTCGATGAACACCTCGTCGTCGAGAACGGCATCCACGCCGTCGATCAGGTAGCTCGGGTTGAAGGCGACCACGAGATCCTCGCCGGTGAAATCGCCTTCCACGGTCTCGCTCGCGTCGCCGATCTCTTGTGACACGACGCTCAGGTCCACGCCGTTGGGTCGCATGGAAAGGCGCACCGGCGTGGTGTTGTCCCGTACGAGCAGACGGACACGACGCAGCGCCGCGACCAAAGAGTCCCTCCCGACGTGGAGCCGGTTCGGATAGTGATCCGGGATGAGCTGGCGATAGTCGGGATAGGTGCCCTCGAGCAGTCGCGTCGAGATACGGGTGGGACCGCAGGTGAAGGTCATGTCAGAGACTCCCGGCGAGACTCCGATCTCGGCTCCGGGACCCTCGTTTGCGCTCGCGGCCGCCTGTCCAGGCGTGAGACGTTGCAGCTCGGCCAGCGCCCGCGCAGGAACCAGCACGTCGTCGGTGCCGTCAAACGCCGCGGTCCCGTGCACGTCACGAAGCGCAAGACGATAAGAGTCCGTTGCCACGAGCCGGACGCCATGACCCGCCGTCGTGAGCAGCACACCCGTGAGGAGAGGACGCGCGTCGTCGTTGGATGCCGCCCGGACGACCTGGCGCAACGCTTCGAAGAGCGCAGCACGAGGAAACCTCACCGTCGGCGGAGGGGGAAGAGGGAGTGAGGGAAACTCGACTGCAGGGAAGGACCGCAGCCCGAAGTGGGCACGCGCCGAAGAGATCTCCACCTTCTCCTCATCGGACTCGACGGTCACCGCGCCGGCCTCGAGTGCCCGCACGACGTCGGCCGTCAACCGTCCGGGGACGACGCAGGCGCCGTCTTCGAGGCCGATCACCTCGTGCTCCACCCGTACCGTCAGATCCAGATCCGTGCCCGTCACCTCGAGCCGGTTTCCCTCGGCGCGCAGCATCAGCCCGGACAGCACCGCCGACGTGGTGCCACGTCCGCCCGCCGCTCGTCCCGCGGTGGCCAGCACCTCGGCAAGAGAGTCGCGCTCCGACCGGAATTTCACCGCGCCATCCTTTCATCGGTGCCATGGGGTGTTCCTGCGTACAACGGACGCATGGCCAACGCACCATGTGCTCCGAGGTGGTGTGAGACAGAAGTATGGGGGTAGTAGTGCTGTGGATTGTGGACGGCGCCGGGTCGTCGCTGGTCGGGTGCGTTCGGGCGTCCCCCGGACCGCGCGGCGAACCGAGAGGACGAAGGCCGCGCGACCCCTAGCGGGCGACACCCTGTGGACGGGAGGGGGACGCGTCCCCAGGATCCACCGAGGCCGTCCACAGGAGTCACGATGGGGCGCGTCACGATGGGGCGCGTCACGGTGGTGCCGGTCACGTGCCGGATCGGATCTGGACCGTGAGCTCGGTGACCTGCTCGTAGAGCTGGCGGCGCTCCTTCATGTGGGTCGTGATCTTGTCGACGGCATGGATCACGGTCGTGTGGTCCCGGCCGCCGAAGACGCGTGCAATCGCGGGGTAGCTGTAGTCCGTGAGGTTCCGCACGAGGTACATCGCCACCTGGCGTGCCGTGACCAGGGGACGGGTCCTGCTCGGCCCACAGATGGCGTCGATGGTGAACCCGTAGCTCGCTGCGGTCGCTTCGAGGATCATCTGGGGCGTGATCCGCCGGGGCTCGACGCTCGAAACGATGTCGGCAAGGACGCGTTCGGCGAGCTCGAGGGAGATGGCTTCTCGGCTCAGGCTGGCAAAGGCGGTCACGCGGATGAGGGCGCCTTCGAGCTCGCGGATGTTGTTCTTCACGTGCGTGGCGATGAATTCGAGCACGTCGTCGGGAATGTCGTCGTGGTCGTCCTCGGCTTTCTTGCGCAGGATCGCCAGACGAGTCTCCAGGTCGGGAGGGTCCACTTCGGTGATGAGCCCGGACAAGAACCGGCTCCGGAGCCGGTCCTCGAGCGTCTCGATGGATTTGGGTGGGCGGTCCGAGGTGAGCACGATCTGCTTTCCTGCACCGTGCAGATCGTTGTACGTGTGGAAAAACTCCTCTTGGAGCCCCTCTTTGTTCTCCATGAACTGGACGTCGTCGATCAGCAGCACGTCGCACTCGCGGTAGCGGCGCTTGAACGCGATCGTCGTCGCCTGGCGGAGCGAGTCCACGAAGTCGTTCATGAACGTCTCGGTCGTCAGGTATAAGACGGTGCGGGAGGCGAAATTCTCCTGGACGTAGTTTCCGATGGCGTGGAGCAGATGCGTCTTGCCGAGCCCGGAATCCCCATAGATGAACAAGGGGTTGTACGAGCGGCCGGGCGTCTCGGCGACCGCCTGCGCGGCGGCGTGCGCGAGGCGGTTGGACGACGCGGCCACGAAGCTCTCGAACGTGAAACGGGGATCGAGAGACACCGCGGCACCTTCACGAGGCCGATCGGCCCGCGGTGCGGCCAGCGGTGCAGGTGGCGGTGCGGCCAGCGGTGCAGGTGGCGGTGCGGATCGCTCTGCGACCTGGAGGCGCACACCGACTGCATGCCCGGCGGCTGAGGACACCGTCTGCTCGATCAAGGGGAGAAATCGCCCCTCGACCCGCTCGCGCACGACCGCGTTCGGCACGCCGAGCGTGATGGTGTCGCCGTCATAGGACACCGGTTCGATGCTCGACAGCCACATCTGCCACGTCGTGTCGGACACCTGGTCGCGAAGCGGTGCTGCGCATCTGGTCCACAGGACAGCGGTCTCGTCCACCTGCTCCTCCGCACCCCCGAGGCGATCATCGTCCACAGCATGGTCCACAGGTGTGGAACACAGCACCGGCGTGGTCGGTCGAACCTACACCGTTCCGGCTCCGCCGACTAGTGGCACGGCGGATGCCCCGAAAGCCCGTGGTGCGCACCGACGCCTGGTTCGCCCCCGACTAGTGTGGGCGACGTGCCGTCGCGTACGATCGCGCGGCAACATCGCGACCCACTCGGGGTTCTGTGATGGTCCGTGCGCCGGCGCCGGCCCAGGGTGGGCCCCCGTTGCCGGGCAACGCGGCGAAAGGCGTACCGACGTGAAGCGTACCTACCAACCCAACACGCGCAAGCGAGCGAAGCGGCACGGGTTCCGCCACCGCATGTCCACGCGCGCCGGGCGAGCGATCCTGAAGGCGAGACGGCTCAAGGGGCGTCATCGGCTGACGGTGTGAGCCCGCGCCGGCCCGCATCCTCGAGGACGATGCCACCCGTGGTGGGAAGGATCCGCCGCAGCGACACGTTTCGTGCGCTCGCGCGTCCGCAGGGGCGCGGGGCGAGCGGCCCGGTCACCGTCGTGTTCAGCCGCCGGACGAGCGAGCCGGCCGCATTCCCCCTCGTCGGCTACGCCGTCGGACGGCGCCATGGCGGCGCCGTCGCGCGGAATCGGCTCCGCAGGAGGTTGCGGGCGGCCGTGCGCGACACGGCCGCTGCGCTTCCTCCCGGCGCCTATCTCGTGCGTGCCACGACGTCGGCGACCTCCCTCGGCGCCGACGAGCTCCGCCGAGCGGTGGCGGTTGCCGCCCGGACGGCGGCAGGGGGCGCGGCGTGACCGTGCGGCGCATGGGTGGTGATGCCGGGATCGGCGCTCGGGGCTCACCGGGGACGCGCGCCGCACTCGCCGCACTCCGTGCCTATCAGGCCGCGCGCGCCGGGTACGCGTCGCCCTGCCGGTTCTATCCGAGCTGCTCGGCATACGCTGTCGAAGCGGTGGAGCGCTACGGCGCGGGCACCGGGCTGTGGCTGGCCGCTCGGCGCATCGCGCGCTGCCGCCCGCTCGGGGGCCGCGGGGTCGACCTGGTGCCTCTCGAGCCCCGGCGTCACCGCCGCACGAGGGGACGATCGTGCACCTGAGCCCGTTTCTCGCTGAAAATGCCCTGTTCAAGACCGTCGGGGACATCTTCCATCCGCTGTTCGTCCTGATCGCCGACGTCCTCGCGTGGATCTACGCCATCGTTCCCACATACGCGGTGGCGATCATCCTGCTCACGATCCTGATCATGGCGTTGATGACGCCGCTCACGATCAAGAGCACGCGCTCGATGCTGGCGATGCAGACGCTGCAGCCCGAGATGCAGAAGCTGCGCGCAAAGTACAAGGGCCCGGAGAACCGCCAGCAGCTGAACGAAGAGATGATGAAGCTGTACCGCGAGCAGGGGGTGAGCCCAACGGGCGGCTGCCTGCCGATGTTCCTTCAGATGCCGGCCTTCATCGTCCTGTACGACACCATTCGCGGGCTCGCGAACACGGTGAAGAAGGGCGCCTTCATGGGCACAGGCAGGGTGCGCTGCACGCACCTCGTGTGTGCCACACCGCGCTACGTGCCGCACAGCTCGGCGATCTACAGGAACCTCAGGAAGACGCCGGGCGTCATGCACTCGCTCGGGCTGAACCTCGCCGCCAAACCCCTGACACATCGAGGCGTCTGGTACGACTACGTCCCGTACTTCGCGCTGCTCGCCGTCGCGGTCGCCCTGCAGTATTTCCAGATGGCGCAGATGACGAGAAGGAACAAGCGCAACAACACCGCGCAGCCGATGCCCCAACAGATGCAGACCATGCAGCGCGTGATGCCGCTGATCTTCGCCTACATCTACTTCCTGGTGCCCGCCGGCGTGGTCGTCTACATGATCATGTCGTCGGCGATCCGGGTGTTGACCCAGGACTTGATCTTCCGCCACGGACTCGTCCAACCTGGCGGCCAAGGGCGCCAGGTTGGTGGAGGCAAACCCCAGCCCAAGCCCGCCGGGGCGATCGACGCCTCGGCAAGCCCGGCGGCGCCGAAGCGCCCGCCCGCCCCCGCCGCAGCGCAGGACCAGTCCGCTGCGCCAGCCGCTGCGCTTCCCGAGGCCGGCTCCGTGCCACCGGCTGGCGAGCGACGGACGCTGCCCTTCAGAGCTCGGCGCGCCAGCCCACCGGACTCCGGGGCGACGGCAGGAACCAGCGATCGAGCTCCCGCTCGGGGCACCCCGGCGAGGGACGGACGTCAGCGACGAGGCGGGTCGAACGGTACTACTAATGGTAGTACCGCTCCCTCGCCGAAGCAGCACCCCCGATCGAAGTCCAAGCGCGCGCGGAAGGCTCGTTGAACCGTGGAGTGGGTCGAAAAGACGGGAAAGTCGGTGGGAGAAGCCACGGAGCGGGCCCTCGACCAGCTGGGCGTCTCGGAGCAGGACGCTGAGCTTGTTGTCCTCGCCGAGCCCAGGACCGGGTTGTTCGGCCGGGTGCGCGGCGAGGCGCGGGTGCGGGCCCGCGTCCGGCCGGCGGAGCCCCGCCCGAAACGGGTGCGCCGGTCTCGCGAGCGCGGACGCGCAGCGGGACGTTCCGGCGAGACCCAGGCGGCACCAGGCGCCGAGGGACAGCGCTCGCGGCAACGCCCCGCGAACCCCAACGGTCAGCGGGGCACCGGCGGCCGCGGGGGGCACGCACAAGGCAGCGCGTCGGGGGGCGAAGATGCGAGCCGGAGCGAGAGCAGTACGGGAGCGCCGACGACCTCCGCGAGCAGTCGGCGTCGACGGAGACGCCGGAGCGCCGTCGTCCGTCAGGAGGAGAGCGGGCAAGGACCTCGTGGTGATGCGAGGGACGCGGGAGGCGAGCGGATCGCTGCGGTCGATGACGCGCGCGGCGGCCCGTCGCAGACCACTCGAGGGTCGAGGCAGGATGGAGCAGTGAGGGAGGAGCTCGCGGTGTCTGACGGGATCACGTTGCAAGAGCAAGCGGCGGTGGCCAAGGACTTCATCGAAGGTCTTCTCGAGCGCTATGGGCTCGAGGCGACCGTGGACGTCCGGGAACTGGACGAAGAGACGGTCGAGCTGGCTGCGCGTGGCGATGGATTGGGTGTGCTCGTCGGGCCCAAGGGTGCGACGCTGGCGGCACTGCAGGACGTGACGCGAACGGTCGTCCAGAAGCGGTTTCCGAACCGCACGGACCGGGTCCTGGTCGACGTCGCCGGCTACCGGGAACGACGGATCGCCGCGCTGCGGCGGTTCACGGCGCAGATTGCCGCCGAGGTCCTCGAGAGCGGCAGCGAGCGTGCGCTCGAGCCGATGTCGGCCGCCGACCGCAAGGTTGTCCATGACGCGGTGGTCACGATCGACGGGGTGGTGTCGAGCTCACAGGGCGAAGAGCCGCACCGCTTCGTGGTCATCTCACCCGCCGACGGCTGAACCTGCGACGCGGGGTGCTTCACCGCGCGGACGGGGCGATGGCAGCGGACGGGGCGATGGACGGCATGACGCGCCTCCGCGGGTTGCTGACGGAGGCCCGCGCGAACGGCTTCCTCGGGCCCGGCGCCATCGGTGACCACCTCGACCACGCGGAGGCATTTGCCGAGGCCGTGGAGTCGGCATGGGGCGGAGCCGTCCCTGGCGCTCCTCATCCGGGCGATGCTCCGGCGAGGGTCGTCGACCTCGGTTCCGGCGCGGGCGTTCCTGCGCTGGTCCTGACCCTGCGCTGGCCGGCGAGCCGGTTCCTCCTCGTCGAGGCGAATGCCCGACGTGCCTCGTTTCTCGAACGGGCGACGGGGGAGCTGGGGGTTGCGGAGCGCGCCGAGGTGGTCGCCGTGCGCGCCGAGACGATCGGGAGAGACCCGGCTCGGCGAGGATGCTACGACGCGGTCGTGGCCCGCTCCTTCGGCCGCCCAGCGGTCACGGCGGAGTGCGCGGCGCCGCTGCTTCGGGTCGGTGGCATCCTTGTCGTCTCCGAGCCGCCCACCATCGACGCCGCGGCCCTCCCCCGCTGGGCACCTTCGGCGCTCGCGAGCCTCGGGATGGGCACGGGCGTGCGTCTTGGCGGCGCCCGGCACTTCGTCGCCATTCCCCAGCTGGTTGCCTGTCCCGAGCGCTTCCCACGACGCGTCGGGGTGCCGGCGAAACGCCCGCTGTTCTGAAGGAGGGCTATCCCTCCCGCGCCGGGTCTGCGTCGTCCGCCGCACGAAGGGCGGAGAAGATCGTTGACGCTCGGTCGGGCGCGGGAAGATCGTCCCCGGAATCTGGATGATCGCCCGCGATCCCGGAGTCGTCGATCGCCAGCTGCCGGGCGTACTGGGTGCACATCGACACGAAGCGTGCATGCGCATACCGGTCGAGTGACGGCGAGAGGTGCGTGGCGATGAGGGGGACGACCGTGTCGCGAAGGTAGGCGCCGCGCACCATCCACTGGTAGTACCGCCGGCCGCCGTGGGAGTAGGGGCCGTAGAGACGACTGCCTGGATAGGTGCGCTCGAGCCAGCGAAACATGGCTTCGTGCCGTTCGTGCATGCGCAGCGTGATCTGGGGCTGGCGTCCGTCCCCTCCAAAGTGCCCCTCACCGATCAGCAGGCCGACCAGGACGCCATGGTCGAATTCGGTTGCTGCCGGGCCCCCGCCTAGTGTCATCGAACCTCCTTGGGCGGTGGTCCTTATGGTGTTTCACCGTCATGTTACACGTGGAACGCCAGCCACCGCCACCCCTCAGCGGACGGCGTGCCGTGGCACGATGGGGGGTGTGGTGTGAGTGTTTCACCGTTAGGTTACACGTGAAACGCGTGGGCGTCGCGCAAAAGATGCGGTAGCGAGGCTTGACCTGGACCAAGGCGCGGGCCAGGATGGAGGCGTGAGCTGCGGCGGGGGAGCGAGTGGGCGTCCGATGCCCCGTTGGGGTGACCGTTCGACCCCCCGCACCGCTCCGACCTCGGCGTTCACCACCACCGTGCCTGGCGCATGCATTGCGTGCCCGCCCGGGTGGTCTGCCGCCCGACGCGCATGTCCGGTCGCGCAGTGCGGGTGATCGGCCGCCGCCGCTCCAGGGAGGGGGACGGCATCGTGAGCCCGCCGGAGAAGGCCGAGCAGAATGCACCGCCCCCCGAGGGTGAAGAGGACGACCAGGTGACAGATGCCCAGCTGAGGATCGATAGTCCTCCCATCGCCACGGCGCAGGGAATGGAACCTGCGGAACGGCCAGACGACTTGGAGCATGGTGCCGACGCCGATGATCCCCTGTATGAGGACAGGGCCCTCGGCGAGGCCGAGGCGCCGGTCGTCGAGGAAGTTCCCCGCATGGTCGAGGAGGCTCCAGTGGTTGTGGAGGAGGCTCCACAGGTGCTCGAGGAAGCTCCACAGGTGGTCGAGGGCGCACCGCCGCCGCGCACCGCAGGCGCACGGGGGGAGCGCGCGGTGGAGCGCGAGCTGGTGGCGCGCTCAGACGGGAGAGGCGTGGCTACCCCGCGCCCACTGCCCCGTGTGGTCGCTGTCGCCAACCAAAAGGGTGGTGTGGGGAAGACGACCACGACCGTGAACCTCGGGGCTGCCCTTGCCGACCTCGGCTATCGCGTCCTCGTGATCGACCTGGACCCCCAGGGGAACGCCACGACGGGGCTCGGTATTGATGCACGGAGCTTCGAACACTCGATGTACGACGTCATCATGCGCGAGACGCCGCTCGAGGACGCGATCGAGCCGACGAGTGTGCGGAACCTGTTCGTCGCGCCGGCCACGATCGACCTCGCCGGTGTCGAGATCGAACTGGTGCCCGCGTTCAGCCGTGAGCTCCGGCTGCGCAGGGCGATCGAGACGGTCGTGGACGACTTCGACTTCGTACTGATCGACTGTCCGCCTTCGCTCGGGCTGATCACGATCAACGGCCTTGCCGCTGCGAGCGAGGTGCTGGTCCCCATCCAGTGTGAGTACTATGCGCTCGAGGGGCTCGGGCAGCTTCTCAGGAACGTCCATCTCGTCGCCTCCAACCTCAACGAGCGCCTCGAAGTCAGCGCGATCGTCCTGACCATGTACGACGCCCGCACCCGGCTGGCCCTCGAAGTCGCGGACGATGTCCGCGAGCACTTCGGCGAGAAGGTCTGCCGGATCGTGATCCCGCGCACGATCCGCCTATCCGAGGCGCCCTCATTTGGTCAACCGATTACGGTGTTCGACCCCTCGTCTCGTGGAGCGGTCGCGTACAGGGAGCTTGCGAAGGAGGTGAGCAATGGCGCGCCGAAGCGGACTGGGTAAGGGGCTGGGCGCCCTGATCCCGACGGAGGTCGCCGGTGCCGGCGCGCAGGGGGGTGCGCTGCGTGAGGTTCCGATCTCGAGCATCCGCCCCAACACCCTGCAGCCGCGGACCCATTTCGACGAAGAGTCGATGTCGTCTCTCGCGGCGTCCATCCGGGAGCTGGGCGTTCTCCAACCGGTCCTGGTGCGCGCGCTCGAGGAGGGAGTGGAGGGGTATGAGCTGATCGCCGGGGAGCGGCGGTGGCGCGCCGCGCGCCGCGCCGGACTCCAGACGATCCCGGTGCTTGTCAGGGACGTCAACGGCGACGCGCACAGCCTCGAGCAGGCGCTCGTGGAGAATCTCCACCGGGAGGATCTCGGACCGCTCGAAGAGGCGGCCGCGTATCAGCAGCTCATCGATGACTTCGGTCTCACCCACGAGCAGGTTGCGACCCGCGTGGGCAAGAGCCGCGCCACGGTGACGAACACGCTGCGGCTGCTGCAGCTTCCCGCAGGCGTGCAGCGCGCCCTCGCGGACGGCTCGATCTCCGCCGGCCACGCCAGAGCATTGTTGGGGACCCCAGACCGGCAGCTCCAAGAGCAGCTCGTTGGACGGATCGTCGGTGAAGGGCTCACCGTGCGGCAGGTCGAGGATGCCGTGCGCGGTGGCGACGTCGCGTCTGGCGCGTTGGGGGTGGCGACGGGTCCCGGCACGGGCGCCGACGCGAGCGGCGGGCGCGTCGGCGCGGATCATGCCGGTACTACCAGCGGTACGACTCGTCGTGTCCCGACGCGACGCCTCCCTGAGCCGGGCGTACTGGAGCTCGAAGAGCTGCTTTCGACGCATCTCAATACCCGGGTCAAGGTGGAACTTCACAACCGCCGGGGCCGTGTCCTTGTCGAGTTCGCCACCCTCGAGGATCTCGAGCGCATCTACCGGGCGATGGTCGAAGGACCCCACACGTCCACCCCTCCGCCCACGCCGTAGCGACCGGTGATGCCGGTCCCTGCACAGGGTGGGGTCTCGACCGGCACGTGACCTCGAGGGCGGAACCCTCAACCCGCACTACACGGATATCCACAACCTGTGCATGACGTTGTGGATTGTTCTGCTCGCCCTCAAGTACAGCATGCGGTCAGCGCAGCGCCCGTGTGGACGACGCCCGCGTGCCCCCTGGTCACTCCCAAGGCCCCCCGGCCCACGACGACAGCGCGTCGGCGAGCGCGTCGGCGAGCGCGGAACCGTGCTCGACGGCGAGGGACGCGGGGCCGACTTCGACGGTCACGGCGGGCATCCGCGTCTCGCGCAGGATCGTGAGCGACATCCCATGCGCCCCGAGGTCGGGCACCCCGAGGGCTCGCGGGACCGTTCGCTGGATCGCCTCGGCGAGCAAGCGGCCCCCGACGGACTCGTCGCGGTACCCCGAGTAGAAGGCGGCCAGCGCGCCGCGGCGCTCCGGCTCGAGTCGCAGGGCGAGGTAGGCCTCCGCGCCTGCGCTGTTCGCCTGCTGCGCCTGGACGGAGTCATCGGGGTGATGAAGGGTCGTGACGGTGGCGCCGTAGGTGAGCAGTCGCCTGCGCAACGCGGCTACCGGGGGGGCCAGTCCCCCGGGCTCGCCGATCGCGATGTGGCGGCCCGCGAGCGTGGGCGGCGCCTGGCGGAGCAGCTCCCTCGCTCGTACGGTCGACACGAGGTGGACCGGCGACGGGGCGCGCGCGGCCACGCGGCGAAGCGCGCGCAACGTCTCGCTGCCAAGAATGCCGTCGGCCGGCAGCGCCGCGTTCTCTTGGAACTCACGGAGCGCGATCGCGGTGGCGTCGCCGAAGATGCCGTCGACCCGCCCGGTGTCGAAGCCGAGTGCGCAGATCCGTTGTTGGAGCTCGGCGACGTCGTCCCCGCGCATCATCGGCGTCCGGCGGTACAAGAAGCGGTCACCGAGCCGATACCCGGCTTCGACGAGGGTCTGCCACGTCTGCGCGCCGAAGAGCCCGTCCACGCGCAGTCCCCGACTCCGCTGAAACGCCTCGACGGCGGCGCGGGTCGCGCGACCGAAGACGCCACTCGGATCGGTGATCGGGCCGAACCCCAACGCAAGGAGGCGATCCTGGACGTCTGCAACCGCATCGCCCTCGTCGCCCTCGCAGAGCGGGAGCGCGCCGCGCCGAGGGGTCAACCCGTCGTCTACAGGTAGCCGGACAGCTCCTGGACGAGCTGCCCCTTCGGCTTCGCCCCGATCAGGCGCACCTTGGGCTCCCCGTCCTTGAACAGAATCAGGGTGGGAATGCTCATCACGTCGTAGCGGCGCGTCACGTCCAGGTTCTCGTCGATGTTGAGCTTCGCCACCTGGAGCTTGCCTGCCTGCTCGCCCGCGATCTCCTCGAGCACCGGCGCGATCATCTTGCACGGCCCGCACCATTCGGCCCAGAAGTCGACGAGCACCGGCACCTCCGACGCCTTGACATGCTCGTCAAACGTACTGTCGTCCAACGTCACGATCTTCTCGCTCATCTCGCCTCTCTTCGCTCGCTCCTGCGCGCACGTCCGCCGGTGATGTCCACATCCCCCGTCATGATCACGTCAACACCGCCAGCGCACTCCCTGTTCCCGGCCGTTCGGCACGGCAGCCCCCGTGTCGGTCGGTTGCCTAGGACCCGCGTGCTTCCAGCCACCGCTCGGCGTCGATGGCCGCCATGCACCCCGACCCCGCCGCAGTGACCGCCTGGCGGTACGTCTGATCCTGGACGTCGCCGCAGGCGAAGACGCCGTCGACGTTCGTGCGCGAGCCGTCGTGCGTCGCCACATAGCCTTGGTCGTCGAGCGCCACCTGACCCCTGAACACCGCGGTGTTCGGCACGTGGCCGATGGCGACGAAGACACCGGTCACCGGGAGCTCGTCATACGCCCCGGTGGCCGCATGGCGTACCCGTACCCCGGTCACCTTGCCGTCACCGAGCACCTCGACGACCTGCTGTGTCCAGGCGAATTCGATGTCGGGGTTCGCGAACGCCCGCTCCTGCATGATGCGCGACGCCCGGAGGCGGTCGCGGCGGTGCACCACGGTCACCTTCGACGCGAACCTCGTCAGGAACAGCGCTTCTTCGAGAGCCGAGTCGCCGCCACCGACGACGGCGATGTGCTGGTCGCGAAAGAAGAAGCCATCGCACGTGGCGCAGGTGGAGACGCCGTACCCGAGCAGTCTGTCCTCTCCCGGGACACCCAGCATCAGCGCCTGCGCCCCCGTGGCGATGATCAGCGCCTCCGTTTCATAGGTCGGTGACGGCGCGTCGGGATCGCCCGTCCACACGGCGAACGGGCTCTTCTCGAGCTCGACGCGGGTGACCTTGGCGGTGACGATGTCGGCCCCGAAGCGGGCGGCCTGTGCACGCATCGAGGTCATGAGCTCGGGACCGAGGATGCCGTCGGGGAAGCCGGGATAGTTCTCCACCTCGGTCGTGAGCATCAGCTGGCCACCGGGCTGGTCACTGGTCGACGAGGGCTCGCCCTCGATCAGGACCGGCCCGAGCTGCGCCCGAGCCGTGTACACGGCCGCGGTAAGCCCGGCCGGACCCGATCCCGCGATCAGCACCTTCAGATGAGAGGGCACGGGTGCCTCAGCGCGGGCTGACAGGGGAGGGGCGAGCCGACCGGCGCGTCCAGGCGCCGAGACCCACCAAGGTCAATGCGCCACCGAGCACGAGATAGCTGAGCCAGACGCGATGGCCGAAGACGTAGACGTCGAAGAGCCGGAGGATCGCGATGGACCCCATCACGAGCACGAGGGTGGCCAGGGCCGCGACGAGCAACCCGAAGACGATCGCGCGGGTCGCGAGCAGCGCGGGCCGAACCGCCTTGTCGTGGATGGTGTCGACGAGGAGTTGGACCACATCCGCGGCCTTGCGCGGCAGCTCCGCTGCCGCCTGCGCCGCCGCCGCGCCGACTGCCGGCGGCGGGACGGATCCGCCTGCCGGTCGTGCCGGCTCGCTGTGTGGCGCGTGCACGTCGCTCATGCGGCCAGCCTATCTGCAGGGGGTCAGGGTCGGGTCGGGAGCTGGTAGCAGATGGCGATCGCGCCAGGACCCGAATGGGTGCCGACGACCGGGCCGAGGTCGGTAACGACGAGCTCGTGCACGAGCTCCACGTCGTGCAATCGGGCCACCACCGACTCGATGTCCGTCGCAGCCCCGTCGCAGATCGCCAATCGCTCGAGCGGCGCGTCCGCGCGGACCTTGGCGATCAGGTAGTCGAGCGCTCGCGTGCGCGTCCGCTGCCTGGACTCCTGCTCGACCACCCCGTCGCGTACCTCGATGACGGGCTTGATGGACAGGAGCGACCCGACGAGAGCCGCCGCGCCGCCGATCCGTCCACCACGCTGGAGATGGTCGAGGGTGTCGACGATCCCGAGCACGCGCGTCCGGCCGATCAGCTCGCGCGCGCGGGCAACCACCGCGTCGAGCGGAGCACCCGTCGCAGCGAGCTCCGCGGCGTCGATGCAGATGAGCCCCTGTCCCATCGTGGCCGAACGCGTGTCGATCACCTCGACCGGAACCGTGCTACCGAGCGCCTCGGCTCCCGCGAGCGCCGAGTGATAGGTGGCGGACACCCCCGCGGAGAGGGTCAGGCACACGACGGCGTCGGCGCCCTCGCTCACGCAGTGCTCGAACGCGGTGCGAAACGCGCCGGGTGGGGGTGCAGCGGTCTCGGGGAGCGACGCAGACGCCTTGCAACGACGCCAGAACTCGGCGGGCGTCACGTCGCGCCGGTCGAGCAGCTCCTCGTCGCCGAACCGGATCGTGAGCGGCACGACCACGATTCGCGAGCGGGCGGCGAGCTCGTCGGAGAGATCGCACGCGCTATCGGTGACGATCCACACACCCGCCACGAAGACCCCCTCGCTTGCCTCGCCGTCGCAAGATCGGCAGTGATGCCCGGGTCGCCCGTCGGCGTCCGTCGGCGCGAGCAACCTATCGCGGCTGGTGCCGGCGCAAGGGCGTCGCGGTGCCTCCGAGCCACCGCCGTTCGCCCGGGTCGTCTCCGCCGTCGTCATGCTCTGGCTCGGCGCGGGCGCGCCCGGCGGGTGGGGCCTCAGGTCGTTGGGCAGGCGGACGGGAGACCCGACGCGCGGGCGGAGAGGAAGCAGCGCGGGAGGACCGTGACGAGCTCCGGGCGATCGGGGTTCCCGGCGGAGGCACGATCCGGATCCGCGGACCCGTGTTGACCGGTGCGCGCGCGTCGCCCCACGCCGCGCCCAACCCCGCCCCTGCGCCGAGCTCGTCACGGTCGAGCGCTGTGGCTGTCGGCTCGAGCGACGTTCCGGTGAGCAGTGCGAGGGGGCGTCGTCGTCCACCCAAGACCGCGGCGATGCCACCGTAGACGGCCGCGCCGGCAACGACTGCGGCGACGACGCGCAGGAGGAGTCCCGCGCCGTGCTGCGCACCCGAGAGGTCGGAGACGACCAGGACGACCGCGCCCATCGCGACCGTCGCCCCTGCCGCCCGTCGAAGGGGCGACCAGGCGCCCGGGGTGCCGAGCCTTCCGATCCAGCGGCGCACGACCACGATCGCGAGCACGGAGGCGACGCTGTAGGCGATCGTGAGCGACAGCGCGAGCCCTCGCACGCCGAGGGGGCCGACGAGGGCGACCGCCAGCACGACGTTGAGGCCGTTCTCCACGAGGTACAGGTAGAAGGCCACCTTGGTGCGCTGCATGGCCTGCAGGACGCGGACCATGTAGAGGTAGATACAGAATCCGGGCAGTCCGAGTGAGAACATCGCGAGCGCGGCGCCCGTCGTGTTGGTGTCGGCGGCGGTCGTCCTGCCGTGGCCGAGCAGGAGCGCGACGGCCGGGTGGGCGAGGATCAGCATGCCCATCGCCGCCGGCAGGATGGCGGCGATGGTCGCACGCAGGCCGCCGGTCAGGCGCCGCCGGAACGCTTCTTCGTCGCCCGTCGACCAGCGTTCAGCGAGGTCCGGGGTCACCGCGCTCATGATCGACACCGCGATGACTGCATACGGCATCACCATGAAGGTGTAGGCGTACGTGTACGACGACACCGGAGCGCGGCCCTTCGCGCCGAGCGCGAGCGCCAGCACGACGTAGAGGGCCACCTGGTTGGCGAGGACGAAGCCGAACGTCCAGCCGCCGAGGCGAACCACGGTCTTGACGGCCTCGTGCGCAGGCTCCCAACGCCAGCGGAGCCGACCGAGCCCGATGCCGCGCATGGCGGGGAGCAAGAGCAGCGCCTGGACGAAGACTCCGGCGGTGGTCCCGAGTCCGAGCAGGACGAGTGCCCCGGAATGCGCGTGGACGGAGGCGAGCGAGGGAAAATTCGGCACGATCGCGTGGAACCAGAGCAGGACGACGACCGTCACGACGTTGTTCGCGATGGGCACCCACATCGGCGCGGCGAAGCGACGGCGCGTGTTCAACAACGCGGTCACGAGCGAGATGAGGCCGTAGAGCGCGACCTGTGGAACGAACCAGCGCAGGAGCGTGGACGCCACAGCTTTCTCCTGGGCGAGGGTCCCCGCGGCGCGCGGGCGTACGTGGTCGAACGCGGTGTATGCCGAGATCACCTCGGGCGCGAGGAACCAGAAGAGGATGGTCATCGCGGCGAGCAACGCGACCGCGACGGTCACGATCGCCGAGATCGCGCGCCACGCCTCTCGCTCTGTGCGCGTCGCGAGCCGGTCGACGAAGACAGGGATGAAGGTCGCCGCGAGAATGCCGCCGAGCACGATGTCGTAGATCATGTTGGGCGTCGTGTTCGCGAGGTTGTAGGCGTCTGCGAGATGGGTCAGCCCGAGCGCGTAGGCGAGCGCGATGATCCGGAGGAGTCCGGTGAACCGTGAGACCGCGGTGCCCGCGGCCATCCACACCGCGGCGCGCTGGAGGCGCGTGCCGCCGGCCGGAGCTACGCCTGTGGCGCCGGAGCCCCGTGCTGCGTCCCGATCCTCTCCCCCGCGCCTGGCGGCGTGGGCAGGTTCGCGGCCCTGCCCCGCTCGGCCCCAGCTCCTAGGCACGCGCGCGCTCTTCGCTCACGGCAGCGGCCGGCGCGCCGGTACCGGTCCCTGTGCAGGGTGGATCGGGGTTGGGCCCGCGGCGCGCAGCCGCCGACGGCGCCGCCGGCCCGTCCACCAGGTCCGTCCCCACCACGTGAGGAGCACACCGAGGGCGAGCACCGTGAGGACGACCCCTACCACCGACGTGGCGGTGGAACGCACCGTGAGCACGCCCTGCGCGATGACGAGCCGGCCGTTGGGTGACGTGAAGACCGCACGCAGGGGGAGATCGCCCGACGAGCGTGCTTTGACCAGCACTCGCCACGGGTTCGTGACGTGGGTCAGGCGCATGCCGGGGCGCGAGGAGCGGTGCGGGAACACGAACTTGTTGCCGCTCACCGACAACGTGCCGATCACCGTGTAGGACGCGCGGGACTCGACGGTGACCGGGATCCAGCCTGTGCGCGCGGTCAGGGTGAAGGTGCGCTGTGTCGCGAAGGTGACGAGGTGCAGCTGGCCCGAGAGGACTCGTTCGAAGGTCCTGATCCCCGACGCCTGGGCACGGGGGCTCAAGTTTTCAGACTCCGATGAGAGCAGCGCGTCGTCGAGCTCTCCGAGGACCGGCGGCGCTCCGACGACGGCGCTGTCGAAGTCCGAGAGGCGCACGCGCGCCGTCGATATGGCGCGCGCCATCGATGCGCGGATGCGAGGACCCGAGCTTCCGTCCTGCAAGTGGCGGGTCCCGTCGGGTGCGACCGCGCCGAAGAACCCCGAAAGGGTGACCGCCGCGACGTCCGGATTGCCCTGGAGTCCCGCGAGCAGCACCCGGTCGAACGTGGCGTTGGGCATCCAGTGGGCTGGCGGCACGGCGATCATCCCGCGCACCGATGTTGTGTTCGGCCGTTCGAAGTGCACCATGGCGAGGTCGGCGAGAAGCTGGCTCGCTGCGAGCGCGGGATCGCCGCGTGCCCCGCTGAACTGCCCGTCGAGAAGTGTGTCGGTCTCGGCGGCGCGCACCGTCGCAGATGTGCCCTTGCCGAGCGCGAGTTGGAAGGTTGACGCCCAGGTTCCGGCGACCGGTGTGACTGTGGGGGCGAGATCAGCGCCGGGGACGACGACCTGCGTCGCGCCGATCTGCTTGAGACCGGCGGCGAAACCGCTGCCCACCGGTCCGGTCGTCACCCACGCGGCAGGGGACCTCGCCGTCTGGATGCGGAATTTGTGCATGACTGTGGCGCCCGCGGCCATCTGGGCCACGATCTCGGTCGGCTCCCCAGCGGCGGCCAGGGCGCCCAAATTGATCGGGACGTACGGAGCGGCGAGCACCTGATCGACCGCCTGGTTTTGAGAGAGGGTCGCGATCGTCGTGATCGCTGCACGGCCCGCGGCACCGCTGTGTGCGAGCCTCTGGAGCGTCTGGGGCGACGCGTCCAGGGTGAGCGGGATCCCCGCCGCCGCGCGGAGCTGGGCCGCGAGCACGTCGAGCGCCGCCGCGTGGGCCTTGGAGAGCGGGGCGATGACGGTCGAAGGGCCGCTCGGGTGGGAGGAGAGTGCGGCCGTCGTGCTGAACGGCACGACCCACGCGAAGTCGAGTGGGTGCGCGCTCTTTCCTGCAACGTAGGTGAGGAAGGTGGTGAAGTGGTCGACCACCCGCTGTGACTCGAGCAGCTGGACCACCACGGGGTACACGCCTGTGCATGTGCCCGAGCCTGTCGGCGGCGCGCACGCCAGGCCCAGCCGCGCGCTGCCGGCACTGGCGGCACCCTTCACCACGTCGATTGCGAAGCTGGCGGAGCCGGGGGCGCGCGGCTCGGGAGGAAGGCTCGTGACGGCGGTGGGCGACGTGCTCGAGATGGGGATCCCACGGGGGCCGTTCGCGACCGTGTTCTTGAAGTCGTAGCGGGTGTTCAGCCGCGGGTAGAGGACCGCGTCCACCTGCGCGCCCGCCGACGCATTGCGGGCCCTGAGGGTGAGGTCGAACAGCGAAGGGGCTGTCGGTGCGCTCGAGGCGGGCGCAACCACCCACTGGGACTGGTTCTCGAGGAGGATCGCGGGCTTGTGTGCGCCCGGCGAGAGAGGCGCCGCCCCGGCGAGGGTCCCCCATCCGAGGACCGTGCCGCCCAGGACCGTGCCGCCCAGGACCGTCGCCGCCAGCGCGGCGAGCCGGGCGCGGCGACTGCTCCACATCGACACCGCAAGACGCTACTTGCATTGACCCGCGCACCCGTCGCGTCGGCACGGGGGGAGGCGGCGCGCGGGGTGCACGTACGGGCCGCATGCGGCGCGGCTGTACGGTGGACGAGGTGACGTCGCCAACTGTCCCCGCGCGGTTCCGCGCGCTCGCCGACGCCACCGCCGCGCTCGCCGACCGGTTCCGGGCTGCCGGGCACCGCATCTTTCTCGTCGGCGGCTCGGTGCGCGACGCCCTCGTGGCGCACCCCCGGTCCAACGGCGCGGCCCCGGGCGACTACGACCTCACGACCGACGCGCGTCCCGAGGAGATCGAGCGACTCGTGCGCGGCTGGGCCGATGACGTGTGGACGCAGGGCAAGCGATTCGGCACGATCGGGTGCGCGGCCGGCGGCCGGACCTACGAGATCACCACGCACCGGGCGGAGGCCTACCGCCCCGATTCTCGCAAGCCCGATGTGATCTTCGGCGACGACGTCGAGACCGATCTGTCGCGGCGCGACTTCACCGTGAACGCGATGGCGCTCGAGCTGCCCCACCTCGCGCTCGTGGACCCGTTCAACGGCATCGCCGACCTGGCCGCGCACCGACTGCGCACGCCCCTCGATCCTGACGTCTCCTTCGACGACGACCCGCTCCGCATGCTGCGCGCAGCCAGGTTCGCGGCCGCCTACGCGCTCGTGCCCGACCCCGAGCTCGTCGACGCGGTGCGACACGGCCACCACCGGCTCTCGATCGTGTCGGCGGAGCGGATCCGCGACGAGCTCGACAAGATCGTCATGCTGCATCCTCCGGGTCCTTCGCGCGCGTTGCACTTCGTCGTCCAGACCGGGCTGGCCGACGAGTTCCTTCCCGAGCTTCCTGCCCTCGCCCTGGAGCAGGATCCCGTCCATCGTCACAAGGACGTGCTCGCCCATACCCTCGCCGTCGTGGACAAGACGAGCGGGGACAAGCTCCTTCGACTCGCGGCGCTCTTCCACGACGTCGGTAAACCGCGCACCCGGACATTCGGGCCAGACGGGGTCACCTTCCACTACCACGACGTCGTCGGCGCCCGTCTCACGCGCCAGCGCATGGAGGCTCTGCGGTACCCGAACGACGAGGTGGAAACGGTCACGGCGCTCGTCGAGCTCCACCTGCGGTTCCACACGTACCGCCTCGGCTGGACCGACAAGGCCGTCCGACGCTACGTGCGCGACGCCGGTCCCTTGCTCGACAGGTTGAACGAGCTCACGCGTTGCGACTGCACGACGCGCAACGCGGCCAAGGCTCGGGCACTGGGCCAGAGGATGGACGAGCTGGAGCGCCGCATCGCAGAGCTACGTAGCCAAGAGGAGCTCGACGCGATCCGTCCGGATCTGAACGGGACACAGGTGATGGCGCGCCTCGGGATCCCACCGGGCCGTGCCGTGGGGGAAGGGCTCGCCTTCCTGCTCGAGCTCCGCCTCGACGAGGGACCGCTCGGCGAGGAGGAGGCGGGCCGGCGTCTCGACGCGTGGTGGGCACAGCGCCGGTCGTCCGGGCACGGCTGAGAGGGGTTGACCGCCGCTCCGGCACGCGGTCACCCGCACGCGGGATCCAGGGGCTGGACCTCAGTCCTCGGGCCAGCGTGGTCCGGCCGCGCCCGCGGCAAACTCCTCGACGAGCTGGGAGGCGACGTCGTCGTGGTACTGCACGGGCGGGGACTTCATGAAGTAGGCGGACGGCCCCACCAGCGGGCCGCCGATCCCGCGATCGAGCGCGAGCTTGGCGCAGCGCACCGCGTCGATGATCACCCCAGCCGAATTGGGCGAGTCCCACACCTCGAGCTTGAGCTCGAGGTTGAGCGGCACGTCGCCGAAGTTCCGCCCCTCCATCCGGATGTACGCCCACTTGCGATCCGCCAGCCAGGGCACATGGTCCGACGGTCCGATGTGCACGTCGTCGGCGGGCAATGCGACGTGCTCGATCTGGCTCGTGACGGCCTGGGTCTTGGACACTTTCTTCGACTCGAGCCGGTCGCGCTCCAGCATGTTCTTGAAGTCCATGTTCCCCCCGACGTTCAACTGGTAGGTGCGGTCGAGGACGAGGCCGCGATCCTCGAACAGGCGGGTGAGCACCCGGTGGACGATCGTCGAGCCCACCTGGCTCTTGATGTCGTCGCCGATGATGGGCACGCCGGCGTCGGCGAAGCGCCGCGCCCACGTCGGGTCCGACGCGATGAAGACGGGGATCGCGTTCACGAACGCCACCTTTGCGTCCAGCGCGGCCTCGGCGTAGTAACGCTGCGCCTTCTCCGAACCGACAGGCAGGTAGGCGACGAGCACGTCCGCCCTCGACTCGATGAGCGCCTGGGCGACGTCGACAGGCGCCGTGGGCGCCTCTTCGACCATCTCTCGGTAGTAGCGGCCGAGGCCGTCAAGGGTCGGTCCGCGTTGGACGGTGACGCCGAGGTCACCGACATCGGCGAAGCGAAGCGTGTTGTTCTGCCCGGCGTGGATGGCCTTGCCCAGGTCCATCCCCACCTTGGCCGCGTCCACGTCGAACGCGGCGACGGGCACCAAGTCGCGCACGTGGTATCCGCCGAGCACCACGTGCATGAGCCCGGGCACGACATCGCCCTCCGTGGCGTCGCGGTAGTACGAGATCCCCTGCACGAGGGAGCTGGCGCAGTTGCCCACGCCGGCGATGGCCACTCGGATGCTGCTCATCGATCGTCTCCTTGTCGTCACGAGGCCCACGCGGGTCGCGCAGGTGTCCGTTCTTGCGGTCGTCATTGGGCGCGTGTGCCCCCGGTCGCCGCCGTCGCGTGCGGCGGTGGCGGGACGGTGGCGGGCGCACTGCGCTGCGCTGCGGCCTGCTCGGCGTCGATCAGGCGGTCGAGCCAACCGATGTCGTGGCGCACAGCGTCGGTCATGTGCTCGACGACCGAGCGTGCGTAGGTGTCGAGCGCCCGGTCGCTGCCGGCCGCGCGCACGTCGGCGAGCCGGGCCGCGAGCTGCTGCCTGCGCCGCTCCAAGAGGGCGAGGCGCGCCGGCGCGGGCAGGTAGCGCGCGAACGCAAGCCGCAGCCCGAAGCTGCGCTGGTCGTCGGAGCCCGCTGTCCCTGCGAGGAGGTCGGCGAACAGTTCCCGCCCCTTCGCCGTGATGCGGTACACCTTGCGGGCGCGGCGCCCGTGGCTCCGTCGCGTCGTGAGCCGGCGGGCGCGAAGGACGGCGAGCTCCCCGCTGAGGGACCCCGTCGGGGGGACAGCGTCGAACGGCTGCTCGGGAGGTGAGGGCGCGTCGATGGCTTCCACCGCGCCGGCCATCTCCAGCCGGGCGAGCGCCGGGTAAAGGGAGCCGAACGACACGTTGGCGAGCAGCCCGAGCCCGTCGCGGAGCTGCTTGCGGATCTCGTAGCCGTGCAGGTCACCCCGCTCTTGGAGGAGACCCAGGATTGCGAGGTCGAGCACGAGGTGACTATATCGAACCGATATAGCGGTGTGTGCACCGCCGAGATCGACCCGTCGTGGGCTGCCGCGCCGAGCCGGTCGGGAGGGCCGCAGGAGCGGCTGCCGGCGCGAATCCCGGCGGTAGCCTCTCGGCGTGAACTCCGGCTCCCGGCCCGGCGTACCTCGGCGTGCGGAGGAGACCGTGCACGAGGCTCGCGTCGAGTACCGCCTCGTGCGTGACTCGGTCGTGCGGGACGTGCGCCGAGGTCGGCTCGGCACCGTGGACGTCTGCGATGCCCACCCTGAGCTCCTCCGGGCCGCCCGGAACATCGGCCGTCCCCTCGACGAGGACTGCCCCATTTGCGGTGACGAGCGCACGGTGCAGGTGACGTACGTGTTCGGCGCCGGGCTGCCGCCGGGGGGAAGGTGCCCGGGGACGGCCACCGAGCTGAACCGTCTGCGCCGTCGTGCAGACCCGGTCCTCTGCTACGACGTGGAGGTCTGCCCCCGTTGCGCGTGGCACCACTTGCTGCGCAAGTATCCCGCCGGGGGGCGCAGTACGAGAGAGCGGGGCACGCGGGGCACCGCGCGACGCGGGTAGGGGCGGCCTGGAGCTGGATCGATCGACCCGGGTGCCGGGCGAGCGCCGTGTGACGTGTGGCGTGCGGCGTGCGGCGTGTGGCGTGCGCGGCCGCAGGCGCGCCAGGATGTGTCCGGCAGGGCCGCACGCCGCGAGCGGCGGCACCAGCTGCCGGAGCCCGTTGGCCCGGCAACCCGACGACGACAAACCTCCAGAGGAGGGCATGCAATGGACAGCCCTACCGTCCGGGAGCAGGGGCGACCCCGCGGCCCGATCACCGTTCCCATGATCGCCACGCGCAAGCGCCGAGCCGGCGACCTTCCGGTGGTGATGGTCACCGCGTACGACGAGCCCAGCGCGCGCATCGCGGACGGGGGAGGTGTCGACGTCCTGCTCGTCGGTGACTCGGTTGCGAACAACGTGCTCGGCTACGAGGACACCCTGCGGGTGACGGTCGACGACATGGTGCGACACGTGGGGGCGGTGTCACGCGCCAAGCCGTCCGCGCTCGTCGTGGCTGACCTGCCGTGGATGAGCTACCACCTGAGCGTCGATGCCGCCGTCGCGAACGCCGCACGGCTGGTGCGCGCGGGTGCGGCCGCCGTCAAGCTCGAAGGTGGTGCTGAGCGCGTGGCGGTCGTTGAGGCGATCGTGCGGGCGCAGATCCCGGTGATGGGCCACCTCGGCCTCACGCCGCAGTCGGTGCTGACGATGGGCGGCTACCGCGTGCAGGCGCGTGATGTCGACGCTGCCGAAGAGGTGGTGTCCTCGGCGCGTGCGCTCGAGCAGGCAGGGTGTTTCTCGCTCGTGCTCGAAGGGGTGCCCGACGTCGTGGGCGCACGGGTCACCGATGCGCTCGGCGTGCCGACGATCGGCATCGGGGCGGGTCCCCACTGCGATGGGCAGGTGCTCGTCTTCCACGATCTGCTCGGCCTTGGCGCCGCCCCGGTCCCCAAGTTCGTGCGCCAGTACGCCCGTCTGGCCGAGCTCGCCACGGAAGCGGTCGAGACGTTCGCCGCCGACGTGAGAGCCGGGACCTTTCCCGGCGAGTCCGAGAGCTACCACGGCTCCGAGGAGCTCCAACGGGTCTTTGGGGGTGCCGCCGTCTGAGCTTCGGCGGTGCGTCCCGACGAGCGTCGACGGACCTGTGTCCGCTGTGACCGGGCGGACGGCTACCATCTGCCCCGGTCCCTCACCCGCTGGCGGGCCACGAGGACGAACCCTGCCCCGGACCGACCGGGGCCCGGATGCGAGCCGCACCCGGTCCGAAGGGAGGTGAGCCGCCCATGCGGCCCTACGAGGTCATGGTCATCTTCGACACCGGCGCCGAGCCGCCGGCGATCCAGGCGGTCGTCGATCGCCTGCTCGAGACGATTCGCGCCACCGACGGCGCCCCCGGGCACGTCGACAGATGGGGACGCCGCCCCTTCGCCTACGAGGTGAAACACCGGCGCGAGGGGTACTACGTGCTCGTGGAGCTCTCCGGTGCTCCCAAGACGGTTGCCGAGGTCGACCGTTTGCTGTCCCTCGCTGACGAGGTGTTGCGGTTCAAGATCGTGCGCCTCCCCGAGAAGGTGGCCAACCGCGCCGCGGCGGGTGGTTCCTCGCAGACCCGTCCGTCCGGGCGCGTGGCGGGCTCTCGCCCGGGCCGCAGCGGCGCGCCGACGCGACCCGAAGCGGCTGCGGCTGCTACGGCGGCTGCGGCTGGCGGGGTGCCCGGTGAGGATCCACAGGGCGCCGCGCGCGCACCCGGAGGGGATGATGAGGAGGCGAACCGATCGCCGGAGATCACGCCGCAGGTGGCCGTCGCCGATGGCGCGGTCCCGGCGGAGGGCTGATCCCGCCGCCGCCAGCACGGCCGTGGGGACAGGAACGAGGAGGAAGAGACCATGCCGGACAACAGCGTGACGCTGGTGGGCAACGTGACGAGGGACCCCGAGCTGCGCTTCACCAATACGGGCCAGCCGACCGCCACCTTCGGGTTGGCGGTGAACCGCCGCTGGCAGAATCGCCAGACCCAGGAATGGGAGGAGGCGACGAGCTTTTTCGACGTCGTCTGCTGGCGCGAGATGGCCGAGAACGTCAGCGAGAGCCTCAGCCGGGGATCACGCGTGGTGGTCTGCGGCCGGCTCGAGCAGAGGAGCTGGGAGACGCCCGACGGCGATCGCCGCTCGAAGATCGAGGTGGTGGCCGATGAGGTCGGACCGTCGCTTCGCTGGGCCACCGCGCAGGTGACGAAGAACGAGCGGCGCGGACCCGCTGACGGACCGCGCGGAGCGGCACGCCCGGCGCCCGCGCCCCGCCAAGAAGAGACCGGAACTGGGTTCGGCTACGACGAGGAGCCTTTCTGATGGCACGCAGCAACTACCGCGGTGGCACGTCCCGACGCGCACCCAAGGACGTCGGCCGCAGGGTGAAGAAGAAGCCGTGCGCCTTGTGCCGCGACGGCATCGAGTGGGTCGACTATAAGGACGTGCCGCTCTTGCGCAAATTCATGAGCGACCGCGGCAAGATCCGGTCACGGCGCGTGACGGGCAACTGCGCCCAGCATCAGCGCGATATCGCCGAAGCGATCAAGACGGCACGCGAGCTCGTGCTCCTGCCTTACACCCAGCGCACCGTCACCGAGCGGCCAGGCGCACGTCGGGGTGAGCGCGGTGACCGGGGTGATCGGGGCGATCGCCCCGAGCGCTCCGAGCGCGGTGACCGGGCAGATCGCCCCGAGCGAGGCGCGGGCGGCGCGGGCGGCGCGGGTGGCGCGGGTGGCGCGGGTCGAGAGCAGGAGCCCG
>JAJYPY010000086.1 GCA_021794995.1 Actinomycetes bacterium
GCTCGAGCGTCCCGTAGGTCTTGCGGATGAGCATCACGTCGACGGCGACCGCGTAGCGCCGGTCTCCCGCTGCGGGCATGCCGCGGCGCTGGCCGACGGTCACGAGCTCGACCGCCTCCACGGCGCCCAGCCGCTCGCCGCTCTGCGCGTCGACGACCACGCCGGGGTGCAGCGCGACGCGAGAAGACAAGAATCCCGAACGCCCCTCCCGGTCGTGGATGAAGCACACGTCCTGGCTGTCGGGTTTGTCCGCGGTGCGCAAGCCCAGGCGCGCGGCCTCGGCACGGACCTCGGTCTTGGTCATCCGGCCGACGGGCAGGGCGATGGAGGAGAGCTCGGCCTGCCCGAGCATGGAGAGCACGTAGGACTGGTCCTTCTCCGCGTCTGCGCCGCGCCGCAGAAAGAACCGGCCGGCGGCCTCGCGCACCTGGGCATGGTGTCCCGTCGCGAGCCGGTCGAACCCGAGCCGGCGCGCGCGTGCCAGGAGCCGGTCGAACTTGATGTGGCGGTTGCACTCGATGCACGGGTTCGGCGTGCGACCCGCCGCATGCGCCGCCACGTATGGCGAGACCACGTCGCGGTCGAAGTCGTCGGCCATGTTGAAGACGTGGTGCGCGATGCCGAGCTGCTGGGCGACGCGGCGCGCGTCGTCGACGTCGGCGACCGAGCAGCACCCCGAGCTCTGCGCGCCGCCCCAGAGCTTGAGGGTCGCGCCCACGACCTCGTGGCCGTCGGCCACGAGGGACGCGGCCGCGACGGACGAGTCCACGCCGCCCGACATCGCCACCAGCACGCGCATGGGCCCGATCCGCCCGCCTCAGGCGCGCAGGCGCGCGACGGCCTCTCCGACGACGGCGAGCGCGCGCTCCACGTCGTCGGCCGTGCTCGTGTGGCCGAGGCTGAAGCGGATCGCACCGCGGGCGACCGACGCCGGCACGCCCATGGCAGAGAGCACGGGGCTCGGCTCGAGCGCGCCGCTCGCGCAGGCCGACCCGGCGGAGACGCACACCCCCGCCGCGTCGAGGAGCACGATGAGCTCTTCGCGGTCGACACCGTCGAAGCACAGGTGGCAGTGGCCCGGCAGCACGGCCTTGCGGTCGGCGGCCTCGGTCACCGACGGCACCGCGTCGAGGATCCCGTCGGCGAGGCGGTCGCGCAGCCCGCCGACGCGCAGCGCCTCGTCCTCGCGCCGGGCTGCGGACGCGGCGAGTGCGGTGGCGAGCCCGACGGCCCCGGCGACGTTGTGCGTGCCACCACGACGCTCGTGCTCCTGGCCGCCGCCGACGATGAGCGCGTCCAGCTCGGTGCCCTCGCGCACCACGAGCGCGCCGGCACCTTTGGGGCCGCCGAGCTTGTGCGCCGAGATCGCCACGAGGTCGGCGCCCGCGGCGGCCTCGCGCATGTCCAGCCAGGGCGCCGCCTGGACGGCGTCGGTGTGCACCACGGCCCCCGGGGCGAGGCGCCGGGTGAGGGCGACCACCTCCGCGAGCGGCTGGACGGTGCCGACCTCGTTGTTGGCGAGCATCACGCTGACGAGGGCCACGTCCGGCCCGGGCGCGCCGTCGAGCAGCTCGGCGAGGTGCCCGAGGTCGAGGACGCCGTGGGCATCGACGCCGACGGTCCGGTGCTCGACACCCGTCAGGCGCACGGCCGCGGCCGCGCACGAGTCGCGCACCGCGGCGTGCTCCACCGACGAGCTGAGGACGACCGTCGGTCCGCCGGGGCGCCGACGCGCGGCGGCGCCGAGGACCCCGAACACCGCCAGGTTGTCGGCCTCGGTGCCTCCTGCGGTGAACACGACCTCCGCGGGTCGGGCGCCCATGAGCGCGGCGACCTGCTCGCGGGCCTCTTCGAGCGCCCGGCGCGCGGCGCGGCCCTGGCGGTGGCTCCCCGAAGGGTGCCCGAAGACGTCCTGGGCGAACGGGGCGACGGCCTCGAGCACCTCGGGACGCACGGGCGCCGAGGCGGCATGGTCCAGGTACGTGAGGGGAGGCTCACTCATTGACCGAGCCGGGCGACGGCACCGCGGAGCGGTCGTCGCGTGCGGCGGCGCGCACCGACTTGGCGTTGCAGAACTCCTTGATCCCCATCCCGCTCAGCTCGCGGCCGTACCCGGAGCGCTTGATGCCGCCGAAGGGCAGCTCGGGGGACGACGCCACCATCGAGTTGACGAACACCTGTCCCGCCTGGATGCCCGACACCAGGCGACGCGTCTCCTCCTCGTCGTTGGTCCAGATGCTCGAACCCAGCCCGTACTGGGTGCGGTTCGCGACACGGATCGCCTCGTCGATGTCGGCGACCTTCTCCACGGTCGCGACCGGGCCGAAGACCTCCTCTTGGAGCACGCGCATCTCGGTCGTCACGTCCAAGAGGACCGTGGGCTGGTAGTACCAGCCGGGCCCGTCGGGGGCGGCGCCGCCGCAGGCGACGGTCGCCCCCTTGTCCCGCGCGTCGTCGACCTGCGACGCGATCTCCTTGCGCTGGACCTCGGTCACGAGCGGCCCCACGTCGGTCGCGGCGTCCATCGGGTCACCGACGGTGAGCGCGGCCATGCCCGAGACGAACGCGTCGACCCACTCGTCGTAGACGGCGGCCTCCACGATGAAGCGCTTGGCCGCGATGCACGACTGGCCGTTGTTCTGCACGCGGGCGGTGACGCCGACCGCCGCCGCACGCGCGAGGTCGGCGGTCCTCGTGACCACGAAGGGGTCGGAGCCGCCGAGCTCGAGGACGCACTTCTTGAGGACGCGCCCGGCCGTCTCGGCGACGGCGCTGCCGGCGTGCTCGGATCCCGTCAGGGTGACGGCCACGATCCGCTCGTCGCAGATGATCGGTGCGACGTCGCTCGAGGAGACGAGCAGCGTCGTGAACGCGCCCTCCGGGTAGCCGGCGCGCCGGAAGAGCTCTTCGATGTAGAGCGCGGACTGGGGCACGTTGGCGGCGTGCTTCAGCACCCCGACGTTGCCGGCCATGAGACCGGGACCGGCGTAGCGCATCACCTGCCAGAGCGGGTAGTTCCACGGCATGATGGCGAGCACCGGGCCCAACGGCTCGTAGCGCACGTAGCTGTGGTCGTCGATGCGCTCGTCGGCGAGCAGCTCCTCGGTGTGGTCGGCGAACCATCGCAGCCCGAGCGCGCACTTGGCGACCTCCGCCTTGGCCGAGGCGAAGGTCTTGCCCATCTCGGTCGTGATGATGCGCGCCGCGTCGGGCACCTCGCCTTCGAGCAGGTCGGCGGCGGAGCGCATGAGGCGGGCGCGATCGCCGAAACGCATCTTGCGCATCTCCTCGAATCCCCTCGCCGCGCGGGCGAGTCGCTCGTCCACCTCGTCGGGGGTGTGGGCATCGAAGGTCTTCTCCACCTCACCGGTGGCCGGGTTCGTCGTCGCAAAGGTCATGCCCAAGAGTCTCGCGTGAGCGGAGCACCCCCGCGCCACTCCGTCCCGAGGTCGCCCGGACCCGGCACGACACGGAGCACCCGCTTCGCTCACCCTGCATTGAGCCTACTCACGCTGGTCCCCCAGTTCGCCTCGAGGTCACGCATCCCGCCGCAGGGGAGTGTCGCTTGGAACTGCTCCCACGTGCAGCTCTGGTCGATCATCTCGCTCGCGAAGAAGAACGTTGTTCGTGTGGCGAGTGCCGTCGAGTAGTCCCCCCAACGTGGGCGGTCGCATGTGGCTGTGTACTTGGTGAATCCGTCCAGGGCGACGACGCCGCAGATGTCCGAGTGGATGACTCGGCAGTTGTCCACTCGGAGAAGACAGGCGGAGTTGGCCTGACGTCCACAGTGGGGCGCAGCCCCGAGGCCTGAGCAGTCGTCCCGTCCACGGTTGTCCCAAAGCGACGTTTGACTTCGCAAAACAAAGCGTGTATCACGCTACTCGGGACGGAGGGAGCCGTCACCGCGAAGGGAAGCGGCCAAGGAGGACGACACGGGCGGAGACGCGGCGGAGGACCCCCCGTGGGGATCGAGCACAGCCTGCCGCATCGAGCACGCGCGTCGCCGTGAGGCAGCCATCCAGGGATAACAGTCCATCGACACCGGGAGGTAACGATGAAGCGAAAGCTCGGCAGTCTCTTCGCGGGAGCGGGCGCGATGACGCTCGCGGTGCTCGGGGTCCCGGCGGCGACCGCCACCGCGACCGCCACCTCGGCCGCGGCGGTCACGACCAGCGCCTCCGCGCCGACCTTCACACTCAAGAAAGTGACGACAACGGTCAAGTTCATCGGGACGACCACGTTTGCGCCGACACAGGCGGTAAAGGGGGCTTCGGCGAGTCCCACGGCCAAAGTGGGAAGAGTCCAGGCGCCCCACGAGCCCAACATCGGCAAGGGCCTGAACCCGGCCGGGCGCCCCGGCCCGAAGCGGCCGGGCGCCCAGCAGTCAGCCAGCTCGCTGACCGACCCTCTGACCGGTGCGACGACGACCCTCACCACAACATCGAGCGCCGCAACCGTCGAGGGCATCAACGCGTTCGGCCAGGGCCTCCTGCACCCGACGTACACACCCACACGGTTCGGCGTCCCGGGCCTGGCGGTTGAGCCCCCCGACCAGGGGTTGTGCTCCAACGGCACCTACACGGTCGAGGTGAACAACGAGGTCATGCGAGTCTTCTCAGGGGCGAACCTCACGCCGGTCCAAGGCACAAACAACGGGATGGCCCTCGAGAACCTCTTCACAGCGCCTGAGCTCTTCGGCGTGACACGCCCCGGAGGGACAGTCAACGTCCAGGGCGACCCGCGCTGCCAGTGGGACCCGACGAGCGGGCACTGGTTCGCTTCGCAGATCTGGCTGACAGAGTCGGGCTTCAAGTCGAAGAGCAACGCCCGCTTCGGGTGGGCCGGCACGTTCGTCGCCGTGAGCCAGTCGGCAAATCCGACCGGGAGCTGGAACGTTTTCTTCGTCCCAGATCAGTTCAACGCGCAGCATATCGACGGCTGTAACAACACACCGATCACAGCCCTGACAAGAAAGGGCCACCGCCACCTTGCGAATCCCTGCTTCGGGGACCAGCCGCTGCTTGGGATCAACGGAAACAGCGTCTTCATCTCGGTGAACGACTACCCGATCCTGACGCTGACAGGCCCATTCGGCGTGGCGAACACCTACTTCCTGAACAAGTCGGACCTCACCACATACACCACCAGACGCAAGCTGTCGCCGATCTGGTGGACCCACGAGGGTGACACGTTGACACGGCCGGGCGCCCCAACAACGACGTCATGTCCCGCCGACCACTGCACGTGGTACTCGATCGTGCCCGCTGTCTCCGACGGCACGTACCCGTCGACAACGCTCTACGCGATGAGCAACGTCACATTCACGACAACCGGCGGGACAAAGGTCGCCCTGTGGCAGTTCGACACCGCGGCAATCTCGCTTACAGGGATGAACACAGGGACAACACTCGCAGGCTCGGTCGCGATCACCCCATCCATCCCATCCATGAAGTACACGGAGCCGCCGCTCGCTGTGCAGGCGCCGGGGACAACGCCGCTCGGCACACTGTGGAAGCAGCTCCAGTTCAGGACATCACACAAGAGTAACCACGTGGCTCCGCCCACTCCCGGGCCGATCCAAACCAATACAGACCGGATCACCACGGCCGCCTACGACCCAGCCACGGGCAAAGTCTGGGGCGCCCTGAACACTGGCGTCACAGTGACAGGTGCCAACCAGGCAGGGATCGCGTGGTTCGCGGTGACGCCTCCCACTCTCGGCGGCTCCTTCCGCGGCGCGTCGACAGAGGCTTCGGGCTATGTGTCGGTCACAGGCGCGGACGTGTACTTCCCGTCCATCGCCTTCACGAACGGTGGAGCGGGCCTCATGGACTTCGGCTTCTCCGGGTCGACATACCACCCGAGCGCAGCCTTCGTGTCGGTGACAGGGGCAACGTCCAGCGTCACATCGACCGCGCACGTGACGCACAAGGGCACAGGTCCGCAGGACGGCTTCACGGAGTACACAAGCTACGGGACCTCTACATTCCGGCCGCGCTGGGGCGACTACTCGATGGCGCTCGCGAGCGGGACAACGTTCTACTTCGCCACCGAGACGATCTACCAGGCGTGCTCGACCGCCGCGTTCCAGAAAACAATGACGTGCGGAACATCCCGGAGCGAGCTCGCCAACTGGTCGACCAGCGTGAGCAAGCTCTGAGCCAACCCGCAACAGCCGCGCGGCGTCGGCCGCACACGCCGCACCGGCGGGCACCTGCCCGCCGGTGCGGCGTGTGTACGCCCGCCAGTTGCCGATGTCGAGGAGGTGGGCTACGGGTCGTCCCTGGCGTGCCGACACACCCGGTGCGCCCCGCTTCGCCGCCGCCTGGCCGCGATGGTGGGCCCGCCCCCGATTCTCATAGAGCTTGCACAATCATTCGCGATTGTCTCGCGCTCGCCCCGCAGAGAACGCCACGCGCCTGGTCACGGCCTCACAGTCGGATCGCCCGGCGATCTCCGGCGGTGCCGTCCTGGGGTCGTTCCTGGGCCGGGGACGCGTCCGGTGCGGTTCGGGAGCCGTCACCCTCTCTCCCCCGCGCCAGCCGCCGTGACGGCGGTACCTCGGGTTGTACTCCGCGCGGGTCAGCGTGTCAACGTTCGTGCAGGGCGTCGCGGCAGCCGAGCTCGCAGACCATCCCTTCGCGCGCGGCGAACACCTGCACGCCGGGCGACCCGAGGGCGTCCACGATCGCGTCGATCTGCGCGTCGGTGCGGTGCGGGTCGTGGTGGAACAGCGCGACCGCGCGCGCCCCGGCCGCGACCCCGAGTCCCACGGCGTACTCGATCGCGCTGTGGCCGAGGAAGGCGAGCGCAGGCAGCTCGGCGGCGGTGTGCTGGGAGTCGTGGATGAGCAGGTCGACGCCGTCGGCGAGCCGGAGCGCGGCCGGGTGGTACGCCCCCAGGCCATCGGGGCCAGGACCGAGGTCGAGCGGCTTGTGGTCGGGGAGGTACGCGACCGACGACACCCCGTCGGAGACCCGGTAGCCAAACGTGCGGCTGCCCTTGTGCGGGATCTCCTCCGCCCGCACGCTGCACCCTTCGATCTCGTAGACGCCGGGCTCGATCCCGGTCACCGACCAGTTCGCCCCGAGCACACCGATGGGGACCGGGAAGTGCGGCGGGGAGAACGCGCGGTTCATCACATCCTCGGCGTCGGCCCCTTGCCCCGGGACCACGATGCGGACCCTGTGCCCGGGCATTGCGGCCTGGCGCAAGAACGGCAGCCCGTGGGTGTGGTCCCAGTGCAGATGGGAGAGCAGGACAGTGCCCTCGAACGGGCGGTCGCCGAGGACCCGCTCCATGTTGATGAACCCGGTCCCGGCGTCCAGGACGAGATGGGGCAGCGCCCGCGCACCGGCGACGTCCCCCGCCGAGATGCCGACGCACGAGGTCGCGGTGCCGTAGCCCTGGTACTCGGGACCCGACACCGGGGTCGAGCCCCGCGTGCCGAAGAAGTACACGTGCATGGACGGCTGCAAGTCGCCCCGCCGAGGCGCGTGCGCCGTCAGCCGCGGTCGTGCTTGCGTCTGGGCTTCAAGGCGAACCACCAGATGCTGGCCATGGTGCCGAGCAGGCCGAGGACCGCGGCCGGCTTCACAAGCTTGTGCTTCGCCATACGAAGACCCTATCGGACCGCTCCCCCTCCCGCCCCGTCGGCGCGGGAGGGCGAGGGCCACTAGCGCGTCTGGGGAAAGCCCAGGTCGACGGCGCTCGTGGCAGGGTCCGGCCAGCGCTGGGTGATCACCTTGGCGCGGGTGTAGAAGTTCACGCTCTCCGGCCCGTAGATGTGCACGTCGCCGAAGAGCGACTGCTTCCACCCCCCGAAGGAGAAGTAACCGACCGGGACCGGGATCGGGACGTTCACCCCGACCATCCCCGCCTCGACCTCTTCACCAAAGCGCCGCGCGGCACCGCCGTCGCGGGTGAAGATGGCGGCCCCGTTCCCCCACGGGTTCGCGTTCACGAGCGTGATCGCCTCGTCGTAGGTGGACGCGCGCACGGTGGAGAGCACCGGGCCGAAGATCTCGTCGCGGTAGCAGTCCATGTCGGTCGTGACGTGGTCGATGAGCGACGCGCCGAGGAAGAAGCCGTCGCCCGAGTAGCGCTCGTGCTCGCGCCCGTCGACGACGACCTTGGCTCCCTGCGCCCTCGCCGCGTCGATGTAGGAGGCGACCTTGTCCCGGTGGGCACCCGTCACGAGCGGGCCCATCTCCGAGTCGGCCTCGGCCCCCGGTCCGATCCTGAGCTTGGGGAGGCGCGCGGCGATCGCGTCGACCAGCGGGTCGGCGACCGCCCCCACCGCGACCACGACGGACACGGCCATGCAGCGTTCACCGGCCGATCCGTAGGCGGCGGACACGGCCGCGTCGGCGGCCATGTCGATGTCTGCGTCGGGCAGGACGACCATGTGGTTCTTCGCGCCACCGAGGGCCTGTACCCGCTTGCCGTGGTGCGCGGCGGACTCGTAGATGCCGCGCGCGATCGGCGTCGACCCCACGAAGGAGATCGCCTGGACGTCGGGGTGCGCCAGGAGCGCGTCGACCGCGACCTTGTCGCCCTGGACGACGTTCAGCACGCCGTCGGGCACCCCTGCCCCGGCGATCAGCTCGGCGATCAGCATCGAGGCGAGCGGGTCCTTCTCCGAGGGCTTGAGGATGAACGCGTTGCCGCACGCGATGGCGCTCGCGAGCATCCACAACGGGACCATCGCCGGGAAGTTGAACGGGGTGATGCCGGCGACGACGCCGAGCGGCTGGCGCACGGAGTACACGTCGACCCCGGTCGACGCCCGCTCGGCGTAGCGGCCGGCGAGCAGGTTCGGGATGCCGCACGCGTAGTCGACGTTCTCGAGCCCCCGGGCGACCTCGCCCATCGCGTCGGAGAGCACCTTGCCGTGCTGCGCGGTGATGGCCCGCGCGATGTCGCCGCGGTGGGCGTCGAGCGCCTGGCGGACCCGGAACATGATCTCAGCGCGCTTGGCGAGCGACGTGAGCCCCCATGTGCGCGCCGCGCTGCGAGCGGCCTCGACCGCGCGCGCCACCTCCTCGGTGCTCGCGAGATCCACCTCGTGGGTCTGCCGGCCGGTCGCGGGGTCGAAGACCTGACCGCGCCGGCCCGATTCGCCGGGCACCACCTTGCCGGCGATGAAATGACTGATGCGCTCCACGTCGTGACCTCCTGCGTGCTCGTGATGTCGGGTGCGTCTTCGTGCGTCGTGCGTGCAGGCGGCGCTACACGCGAACCGCCCTGTCGGTGATCTCGAGCGCCCGGTCCAGCACCGCAAACCCTTCTCCGAGCTCTTCTTCGGTGATCGTGAGCGGCGGGTTGGTCATCACCTGGTTCCAGTGCAGGCTCACGAAGACGCCGTGCTCCATCATGTAGGCGAAGAGCGCCGCCATCTCGGGGCTCGACGAGTTGAACGGCGCCATCGGCTCGCCGGTCTGGCGATCGCGTACGAGCTCGAGGCAGCCGAACAGCCCGATGTTGCGGTGTGCGCCGACCGAGGGGTGCCTGGCGGCCAGCTCCTCGTGGTGGCGCCGCATCACCTGCCCCATCTTGGCGGTGCGCTCGATGAGCCCGTCTTCTTCGTAGACGCGGATCGTGGCGAGCGCGGCGGCAAGGCAGACGGGGTGGGAGTTGTAGGTGAGCCCGCCGGCGAAGGCGTGGTCCTCGAAGTACTCGGCGACGTGCGGGCGCATCCCGATCGCCCCGAGGGGCAGGTAGCTCGAGGTGAGCCCCTTCGCGCACGTGATGAGGTCCGGGACGACGCCCCAGTGGTCGACGGCGAACCACGCGCCGGTGCGGCCGAAGCCGCTCATCACCTCGTCCGCGATGAGCAGGATGCCGTAGCGGTCGCAGAGCTCGCGGACGCCTTCGAGGTACCCGTCGGGCGGCACCAGGATGCCGTTCGTGCCCGTCACCGGCTCGATGATGAACGCCGCGATCGTCGCGGGACCCTCGAGCTGGATCGTCTCTTCGAGGGCCGTGAGCGCGTCGGCCGCGGTGTCGGGGGCCCGGGTGGTGCCGTGGTAGAAGTCGAGCACGTGGACGACGCCGGGGATGCCGGGCTCGTTCGCCCAGCGCCTCGGCTCGCCGGTGAGGGTGATGGCCCCAGCGGTCGCGCCGTGGTACGAGCGGTACCGGGCCAGGATCTTCTGGCGCCCGGTGACCGCCCGCGCGATGCGCACCGCGTTCTCGTTGGCCTCGGCGCCGCCCAGGGTGAAGAAGGACTTCTCGATGTCGCCGGGGAACAGCCCGGCGAGCTTCTGGCCGAGGAGCGCGCGCACCTCCGAGGTCATGCCCGCGGAGCTCACGTAGGCGAGCTGTCGCACCTGCGCGGCGATCGCCTGCGCCACCCGCTCGTCGCCATGGCCGATGTTCACGCTCATGAGCTGGGAGTTGAAGTCGAGGTAGCGCTTCCCGTCGGGGTCGGTGAAGTACACGCCCTTTGCGGAGGCGACCGGGACGGGGGCTGCCTTGGACTGGGCGATCCAGTCGAAGAGCGTGTAGCGCTTGGAGAGCTCGACGATCTCGGCCGCCGAAAGGTGCCCTCCCCCCTGTCCGCTTCCCTCGTCCACCATGGGATTCCCCCGTTCGCTCGTCGTGATCGCTCCGCCCATCGTAGGAAGCCCCGGCACCCACCTCAATACGCGCCCTGCGCCGTGCCGGCGCGACCGCCCGCCGGTAGGGTGCGTCGGTGAGCGTGGCGTCGTGAGCGACGGCGGCGGCGGCACCGACGGCGGCACCCGCGGCGGCACCGACGGC
>JAJYPY010000087.1 GCA_021794995.1 Actinomycetes bacterium
CCCCAGCCCCGGCCCCCGCCCCCGCCCGCGCTCGGGCCTTCGCCTCCTGCTTGCGGCGTCGGACCTCGGCCAGGCTCGCGGCGTCGACGATGTCGGCGACCGATCGGAAGCTGCCGGCCTCACCGTAGGGGGCTGACGCCTCCTCCCACCCCGGTGGGCGTGCGCCCAGCTGCTTGCCGCACAGCGCGACGAAGATCCGCGCCTTTTGGGCCCCGAAGCCCGGCAGCGCCTCCACCCTTGCCCGCAGCTCCATCCCGTCCCCCGCAGTCGACCAGATCGACGACGCGTCGCCCCCGTACTCGTCGCGGACGACCCGGCACAACGCCTGCACCCGTGCGGCCATCGAGGCGGGGTAGCGATGGAGCGACGGAAAGCGAGCGAACGCCTCGACGAGCACCCCGGGATCCGTCGAAGCGATCAGGCCCGCGTCGATGGGTACCGAGATTCCGAGCCGCTCGACCAGCTCGGCGGGCCCCCGAAAAGCTCGCTCGATCGGGAATTGCTGGTCGAGCACCATGCCGATGAGCAATGCGAGCGGGTCGTTGCTCACGAGCTCGTCGGCCCGATCGTCCCCGGTCAGGTGGAGCGTGGCCATGCGTACGAGCGTGGCACACCGCCCGCAGGGCGCGCTCGCGCACCGAAGGGGCCGCCGCTCAGAGCTCCCAACCCGCGCTCCAGTCCTGTTCGGGCACCTTGCCAGCGGCATCTGCGAGCAGCCGAAGTCCCTCGACGACGGAGCGCCGGGCAGCCTCGGGCACCTCGCCGAGCAGCGCTTCGATCTCCGCGCGCCGCCGGGCGGTTACCGTCTCCACGAGCCGGCGTCCGGACTCGGTGAGGGCGACGTGCACCTGGCGGCGGTCGCCGCGGTCGATGCGACGGCGCACGAGGCCTTTGCGCACGAGCCGCTCGCACAGGCGCGACGCCGTGGGCGGCGTGACCGCGAGGCATTCGGCCAGCGATGCGATGCGTTGCGGCCCACGCGCCGCGAGCACGACGAGCGAGCGGTACTGGGTGAGCGTGACGTCCGTCGCCTCCTCGAGCCCCGCGAGCGAGCGCGTCGCCACCGCCACGAGGACGCGGCTCGCACCGAGCACGGCGTCGACCATGGGATCTCGAGATTCGGTGACGTCGCTAATAGATGCAGACGGTATGGATATGTGGCCGCCCAGTGCAACTGCGAGCCCGCGCGGCGGCGCCCAGGTGGCGCAGAATCGGGTCGTGCGCATTCCTGCCACGACCGACGACGGGGTCCCTGGCGTGCTCGGGCTGACGGGTGAGGACCCCGAGGCCCGGACGCCGCGCTGAGCCATGGACGCCGCCGAATTGGACGAGATCCTTCGCACCGTGCGGGCATTCGTCCGCGACCGCGTCGTGCCCCTCGAAGCGCAGATCGATCGCGAGGACGAGGTCCCCGTCGTGATCCGCGATGCCGCGAAGGAGATGGGGCTCTTCGGGTTCGCCATTCCCGAGGCGTACGGCGGCCTCGGGCTCACGATGACCGAAGAGTGCCGCCTCGTCTTCGAGCTCGGCTACACGACGCCGGCGTTGCGGTCGCTCTTCGGGAGCAACAACGGGATCGCAGGCCACGTGCTCCTGGAGGGTGCGACCGACGCGCAGCGGCAGCGCTGGCTGCCCCGCATCGCCACCGGGGAGGTGGTCGCTGCGTTCGCCCTGACCGAGCCCGAGGCGGGGTCTGACCCCTCCGGGCTGTCGACCGCGGCGCGTCGCGACGGGGACGGCTGGGTCATCGACGGTGCGAAGCGCTACATCACCAACGCGCCGGTCGCCGACGTGCTCATGGTGTTCGCCCGCACGGGGGGACCGGGAGCCGGCGGGATCTCGGCGTTCATGGTGCCTGCGGACGCACCGGGTCTTCGCGTCGCGCCCAAGGACGCCAAGATGGGCCAGGGCGGTGCGTGGACCGCAGACGTCACCTTCGATGCGGTGCACGTCGGCCCTGAGGCCCTCGTCGGCGGCGATGGCGGCGTCGGGCGCGGCTGGTCCACCGCGATGCGCTGCCTGGCGCACGGTCGCATCCACATCGCGGCCCTGTGCGTGGGCATGGCCGGTCGGCTCGTCGACGAGACGGTGGCCTATGCCCGCGCGCGGCGCCAGTCCGGGCGCCCGATCGGTGCCTTCCAGCTCGTCCAGGGGATGGTCGCCGATTCGGTGACCGACCTGCATGCGGGCCGTGCGGTGGTCCTCGACGCGGCGCGCGCGTACGACGAGGGCAGCGACCGGCGGGTCGCGCCGTCGGTCGCCAAGTACTTCGCGAGCGAGATGGTCGGACGCGTGGCGGATCGCGCGGTCCAGGTCCACGGCGGCGCGGGGTACATGCGCGGCATGGCGGTCGAGCGCTTCTACCGTGACGCGCGACTGTTCCGGATCTACGAGGGCACCAGCCAGATCCAGCAGCTCATCATCGCCCGCAACGTCATCGGCGACGCCGCACGCGGCTGAGCGTGCCGCACGCACGCACGCACACACGCACGCCGTCGCCGCGCGCGGGACGGGTAGGGTACGGCGTCGTGGTGCTGGTCGTTGGCGGCGGGACGATGGGTGCGGGCATCGCGCACGCGTTGGCCCGAGCCGGCCGGCAGGTCCGGCTCTGCGAGACGGACGCCCACGCTGCGGCGGCGGCGAGGGAGCGCGTCCTCGCAGGGCTCGAGCGTGCGGGCGCACCCGAGGCGGCCGGACTGATCGAGGTCGTCGCCGGCGTGTCCGCTCCGGCCGACACCGAGCTGGCGATCGAGGCGGTGCCCGAAGACGTCGCGGTGAAACGCGCGGTGCTCGCACGGATCGAGGCATCCGTCCCCGCCGGCGCGCTGATCGGGACCAACACGAGCTCGCTGTCGATCGGTGAGCTGGCCGAGTCGCTGGAGCGCCCCGAGCGCTTCTTGGGGATGCACTTCTTCAACCCTGTCCCACGCTCGTCGCTGGTCGAGCTCGTGATTGGACCACGGACCGACGCCGGTGCCGTCGACGCCGCCCGGGAGTGGGTGCGCCTGCTCGGCAAGGAGGAGATCGTCGTGCGCGACTCGCCGGGATTCGCCACCAGCCGGCTCGGGGTCGCCATCGGGATCGAGGCGATCCGCATGCTCGAAGAGGAGGTGGCCAGCGCCGAGGACATCGACCGCGCGATGGTGCTCGGCTACCGCTTCCCGATGGGCCCCTTGCGCCTCGGCGACCTGGTCGGCCTCGACGTGCGTCTGGCGATCGCCGACCACCTCGCCGAGACCCTCGGGCCGCGCTTCTCTGCGCCGCGGCTCCTACGCGACAAGGTGGCCGCCGGTGAGCTCGGCAAGAAGACCGGGAGGGGCTTCTTTACATGGGAGACGGCGCCGAGCGATCGGCGGTCGGCCGGGGCCGGGAGCGAGGCGCCATGACCCTCGTCACTGCCGCCGCCTCCCGGACCGTCGCGGCCCCCGCTGACGTCGTGTACCGCTGCCTCTCCGACTACCGCGAGCACCACCCCCACATCCTCCCGCCCGCCTTCTCGGACTTCGAGGTGGAACAGGGTGGTGTCGGCGAGGGCACGATCGTGCGCTTCAGCGTCACGGCTGGGGGCCGCAGCCGCTCATACCGCATGCGCGTCACGGAGCCCGAGCCGGGCCGCGTGCTCGAGGAGGCCGACACCCAGTCGTCGCTCGTGACCACCTTCACGGTGACGCCGGCCGGTGAGGGGGCGCAGGTGCGCATCGAGACGACGTGGACGGGAGCCGGCGGCGTCGGGGGCTTCTTCGAGAAGCGATTCGCGCCGGGCGCGATGCGCCGGATCTTCGAAGAGGAGCTCGTCCGCCTCGACGCCTACGCGAGGTCCCAGGCGCCCGGGGGCTGAGCTCAGCTGGAGAACGGTGCCGCCGCGTCGGCCGCGATGCCGTAGCGCCCGACGGCGTCACCCACGACCTTGCGGTCGAGCGCGCCCTGGTCCGCGAGCGACGACAGCGCCGCGACCACGACGTGGGGCGCGTCCACCTCGAAGTAGCGCCGCAGCGCGGCGCGTGCGTCGGAGCGGCCGAACCCGTCGGTTCCGAGCGAGGTGAACGGGCGCCGCACCCAGCGGGAGACCTGGTCGGGCACGGCCCGCATGTAGTCGGTCACCGCGACGACGGGGTCGGTGCCCTCGCCGAGCGCGCGGGTGACGTGCGGGGTCCGACGCTCGGCGTCGGACGCTCCGGGGTGGAGCCGGTTCCATCGCTCGCAGTGCAGCGCGTCGGTCCGCATGGTCGCCCACGACGTCGCCGACCACGCGTCGGCCGAGATGCCCCAGTCCTCTGCCAGCATCCGGCGGGCCTCCATTGCGACCTGCCACATCGGGCCCGAAAAGCAGATCGACGCATGGGGACGCCCGGACCCGACGTCCGACGGCGCCGCATAGCGGTAGATGCCCTCGAGGATGCCGGCGCGCACGGCGTCGCCTTCGGCACCCTCGGGCAGTGCGGGCATCGCGTAGTTCTCGTTGTACAAGGTGATGTACCAGAAGCGGTCCTCTGGATCCTCACCCATCATCCGGCGCACCGCGTCCTCCACGACGATCGCCACCTCGTACGCGAACGCAGGGTCGTAGATGGCGGCGGCGGGGTTCGTCGACGCCAGGAGCGGCGAATGCCCGTCATCGTGCTGGAGGCCCTCGCCGAGCAGGGTGGTGCGCCCGGCGGTGCAGCCGGCGAGGATGCCGCGCCCGCGCATGTCGCCGAGCGCCCACAAGAGGTCACCCACCCGCTGGAACCCGAACATCGAATAGAAGAGGAACACCGGGAGCATCGGGCGCGCCCAGGTGGCGTACGACGTCGCGAGCGCGCTGAAGGCCGCGGTCGCGCCGGCTTCGGTGATGCCCTCTTGGAGGAGCTGGCCGGAGGCGCTCTCGGCGTACTTGAGCGGCAGGTCGGCGTCGACCGGGACGTAGCGCTGCCCTCCAGGCGCGTAGATCTTGGCTTCGGCGATGATGGGCTCGAGCCCGAAGGTGCGCGCCTCGTCCGAGACGATGGGCGCGACCCACGCTCCGAAGTCGCGATCGCGTACGAGGTTCCGAAGCAGGCGAGCGAACGCCATGGTGGTCGAGACGGCCTGGCTGCCCGATCCGGCCATGAGGTCCGAGAACACCTTCGGGTCGGGGAGCACCACCTTGGCGGGTCGGACGACCCGGCGGGGCACCGCGCCGGCGAGCATCTTGCGGCGCGCCATGAGGTACTCGTGGGCCTCGGAACCCTCGGGGGGCCGGTAGTAGGGCGGCGCGTCCGCCTCGAGCGCGTCGTCGGGGATCTCGTCGGCGAGGTACAGACGGTCGCGCAAGGCGCGGAGCTGGTCGCGCGTCATCTTCTTGATCTGGTGGGTCGCGTTGCGTGCCTCGATCTGCGGACCGAGCGTCCATCCTTTGATCGTCTTGGCGAGGATGGCGGTGGGCGCCCCCCGCTGCTCGGTCGCGAGCTTGTATGCCGCGTAGAGCTTGCGGTAGTCGTGCCCGCCCCTCGGCAGGGTGCGCAGCTCGTCGTCGGAGAGGTGCTCGACCAACTTGCGCAGGCGCGGGTCGGGCCCGAAGAAGTGCTCGCGGATGTACGCGCCGGACTCGACGGCGTACTTCTGGAACTCCCCGTCGACGGTCGTGTTCATCTTGTCGAGGAGCACACCGTCGATGTCGCGGGCGAGCAATTCGTCCCAGCGCGACCCCCACAGCACCTTGATGACGTTCCATCCCGCGCCGCGGAACAACGCCTCGAGCTCCTGGATGATCTTGCCGTTGCCGCGCACGGGACCGTCGAGGCGCTGCAGGTTGCAGTTCACCACGAAGATGAGGTTGTCGAGGTGCTCCCGGCCCGCCACGCCCAGCGCGCCGATCGACTCGGGCTCGTCCATCTCGCCGTCGCCGACGAAGCACCACACCCTGGAGCCGCTCGTGTCGACGAGCTCGCGGTGGTGCAGGTAGCGGTTCACGTGCGCTTGGTAGATGGCCCCGATGGGGCCGAGGCCCATCGAGACGGTGGGGAACTCCCAGAAGTCGGGGAGCGAGCGGGGGTGGGGGTAGCTCGGCAGACCGACCCCGCTGCTCACCTCGTGGCGGAAGCTGTCGAGGTCCTCCTGGCTCAGGCGCCCCTCGACGAACGCCCGGGCATAGATGCCCGGCGAGGCGTGTCCCTGGACGTAGACCTGGTCTCCGGCCCCTCCGTCGTCCTTGCCCCGGAAGAAATGGTTGAAGCCGACCTCGTACAGCGATGCCGAGGAGGCGTAGGTCGACAGGTGCCCTCCGATCCCGTCGGTGCGCATGTTGGCGCGCACGACCATGACGGCGGCGTTCCAGCGGATGTACGCACGGATGCGGCGTTCGAGGTACTCGTCCCCGGGGAACCACGGTTCCTCGTCCGCCGGGATCGTGTTCACGTACGGCGTGGAGACCGTGGCGGGGAATTCGACCTGCAGGGTGCGCGCGCGCTCCAGGAGCTTCATCAGCAAAAAACGCGCCCGGGGACGTCCTCGGGTGCCGACCACCGCGTCGAAGGAGTCCAGCCACTCGGCCGTCTCCTGCGCGTCGATGTCGGGGACCTGGTGGGACACGCCGTCGAAAAGCATGGTGCCACGGTACCGCTCGCGCTCGCAGGGTCCGGCGGCATCCGGCCCGTGAGGTGTAGACCCTCGGCGGTGATCACCGTGTACACGGACGGCTCGTGCCTGGGCAACCCGGGGCCCGGCGGATGGGCGTGGGTGGTCCCGGAGGGAAGGTTCGAGAGCGGCGCGGATCCGCACACGACGAACCAGCGGATGGAGATCACGGCGGCTCTGCGCGCGCTCGAAGCGCTGCGGACCGAGGCCGGTGACGGGGGCATCCTCGTGCGAAGCGACTCGACGTACGTGGTGAATTGCTTCCTCCAGCGGTGGTGGGCCGGCTGGCAGCGCCGTCACTGGCGCAACTCCCAAGGCAAGCCGGTCGCCAACCGGGACCTGTGGGAGCCGCTGCTGGGCCTCGCCCTGGACCCCGAGGTGCCGGTCCGGTTCCAATGGGTGAAGGGCCATTCGGGCGACCGTTGGAACGACGTGGTCGACCAGCTGGCGACCACGGCGGCCGCGGCCGGTCTGGGAGCGGCAGGCGGCGCCTGACCCGCGTCGGGCGGCCCGCCCCTGGAGCGGGCGGGCTCGCCGTCTGGCCCCGTACGCACGCTCGCACCTACCATCGCCGCCATGGAGCTCCACGGTTCGTCTGCACTCGTCACCGGCGCAGCGTCGGGCCTCGGTGCCGCCACCGCTCGTGCGCTCGCCGCGCACGGGGTGCGGGTCACCGTCTTCGACCTGAACGAGGACGGTGCGAAAAAGGTCGCCGAAGAGGTGGGGGGCGACCACGTGGCGGGCGACGTGACCGACCCCGACCACTGCCAGCGCGCGGTGGACCAGGCCGCGGCCGGCACACGGCTGCGGATCGCCGTGAACTGTGCGGGAACCGGCTGGATCGGGCGTGTCATCGATCGTCAGGGCACCCCTCACGACCTCGCGCCGTTCGAGTTCATCCAGCGCCTGAACGTGATCGGGACCTTCAACATCCTGACCAGGGCCGCCGCGGCGATCGCGAAGACCGAGCCGCTCGACGACGACGAGCGCGGCGTGATCGTGAACACCGCGTCGGTCGCGGCGTTCGACGGCCAGATCGGCCAGCTCGCCTACTCGGCGTCCAAGGGTGCAGTGGTCGGCATGACGCTCCCGGCCGCCCGCGACCTGTCGGTCGTGGGCATCCGCGTCGTGACGATCGCGCCCGGGCTCTTCGACACGCCACTGCTCGGGATGCTTCCCGAGGAGCAGCGGCGCGCGCTCGGCGACTCCGTGCTCTTCCCCAAGCGCCTCGGCGACCCGGCGCGCTACGGCGAGCTCGTGGTGCACATCGCGCAGAACAGCTACCTGAACGCGGAGGTCATCCGGCTCGACGGTGGCATCCGCATGCCGCCCAAGTAGTGCCTCCCTCGGTGCGTCACGTCGAAGCGGAGGGGCTCCGCCTGTTCCCGGTGGGTCTCGGCACGTGGCAGTTCGGCGCGCGGGAGTGGGGCTACGGCACCACGTACGCGAACGAGGTGGCGCCGCGCATCGTCAACCGCTCGCTCGACCTCGGTGTGAACGTGGTCGACACCGCGGAGCTCTACGCATTCGGCCGCTCGGAGCGCATCGTCGGCGCCGCGCTCGGACGGCGGCGCGACGAGACCTTCCTTGCGACGAAGCTGCTGCCGGTGCTGCCCGTCGACCCGGTGGTCGCGTGGCGCGCCAAGGGGAGCCTCCGCCGGCTGGGCACCGACCGGGTCGATCTCTACCAGTTGCACTGGCCGAACCCGATCGTCCCCGCGGCCCGGACGGCAGCCGCGCTCCGCTCGCTCCTCGACGACGGCGTCGCGCGCCATGTCGGGGTGAGCAACTATCCGCTCGATCGCTGGCAGGAGCTCGAGCGCGCGCTCGGCCGCCCCGTGCTCGCGAACCAGGTGCGCTACAGCCTCATCGACCGGCGCCCCGAGCGCGACGTGCTGGGGTGGGCCCAAGAGCACGGCCGGATCGTGATCGCGTACAGCCCGCTCGCCCAGGGCCTCCTGTCGGGGCACTACGGTCCCGACCACCTGCCGTCTGGGCTCCGGGCGCGCACGGCGCCGTTCCGACCCGACAACCTCGCGGCGCTGCTCCCGCTGCTCGACGTCTTGAGCCAGGTCGCCGCCGCTCACAACGCGACGCCCGCACAGATCGCGCTCGCCTGGCTCATCAGGCGCCCGAACGTCGTCGCCATCCCCGGCGCCTCGTCGGAAGAGCAGGCGGAGCGTAATGCCGCATCGGCGGACATCGACCTCGGCGCGGCGGAAGACGAGGCGCTCACCCAGGCGTCCGACGCCTATCTCGAGTCACGCGCGCAACGACGCAGCCGCGCCGGCGTCGCCGGCCGAAGGCTGCGCCGGGTCTTCGCCGGGCTGCGTTCCTAGCCCGTTAGTCTGTGCTGCGTGCGCGCACGGCCGCACGAGGCGGCTGAGGAGGTCCTGTGGAGTACGACGTCGTGGTCATCGGTGGTGGTCCAGGGGGCTATGCCGCCGCCCTATACGGCGCATCCGCGGGTCTCCAGATCGCCGTCGTCGAACGAGACAAGGTCGGCGGCACCTGTTTGCACCGCGGCTGCGTGCCCGCCAAGGAGTTCCTCGAATCGGCGGCCGTCTGGCGCACGGTCACCGGCGCGGCGGAGTTCGGGATCTCGGCACAGGAGCCCGTCATCGACTTCGCGGTCAACCAGCGGCGCAAGTCCGCGGTGGTCGACCAGCTCTACCGGGGTCTGTCCGGGCTCCTGCGCGGGCGGAAGGTCACGGTGCTCTCGGGCACGGCCACGCTGCTGGCAGGACGGCGCGTGCGGGTGGTCGACGGGCCCGACGCGGGCACCGAGATCTCGGGACGCCACGTGGTCCTCGCTGCCGGATCGGTCCCGCGCACGCTTCCGGGGCTCGACGTCGACGGGCGCCACGTCCTCACCTCCGATGAGTTCTTGGAGCTCGAGCGGGTACCCGAGTCGGTCGCGGTGGTCGGGGGAGGGGCCATCGGCTGCGAGTTCGCGTCGCTGCTCTCCGACCTCGGGGCGAAGGTGACGATCGTCGAAGCCCTCGATTCGATCCTCGCCGGATGCGACGAGGACGTCTCGGCCGCCGTCGTCCGCTCGTTCCGCAAGCGTGGCATCCAGATCGTCACCGGTGCCCAGGTGAAGGGCCATGTGCCCGTCCCCGACGGGTCGCGCACCGTCGTGCACCTGGGGGACGGCCAGGAGATCGACGTGGAGGCCGTCGTGGTCTCGGTCGGGCGCCGGCCCCGGACCGAAGGGCTCCTGGCGGACGGCACCGACGTCCAGCTCGACGAGCGGGGCTTCGTGGTCGTGAACCAGTACCAGCAGACCCACGCCCAGCACGTGTGGGCCGTCGGCGACGTGTGCGCGGGCACCCCGCAGCTGGCTCACGTGGCGTTTGAAGAGGCGATCGTCGTGATCAAGGGGATCCTCGGTGAGCCGATGGTTCCCGTCGACTACGCGCGCGTTCCCTGGGCCATCTACTGCCATCCCGAGGTGGCGTTCGCGGGGCTCAGCGAAGCGCAGGCGGCGGCGCGCGGCATCCCGGTCGTCGTGAAGAAGGACCCGTTCGCCGGCAACAGCCGCGCCCGCATCATCGGCGACACCGAAGGGCTCGTGAAGGTGATCGCCGAGCGCCAGCCCGACGGGTCCGCCGGTCGCATCCTGGGAGTCCACATGGTCGGCCCCTGGGTGACCGAGCAGCTGGGGGCCGGCTATCTGGCCGTCAACTGGGAGGCGACGCCCCAAGAAGTCGCACAATTCATCCAGCCGCACCCGTCGCTCTCCGAGGCATTCGGGGAAACGGTGCTCGCATTGACCGGAAGGGGTTTGCACGTTGGCTGACGTCACGATGCCGCAGCTCGGCGAGACGGTCACGGAAGGGACCATCACCCGATGGATGAAGGCCGTCGGTGAGCAGGTGAGCCGCGACGAGCCCCTGTTCGAGGTCTCGACGGACAAGGTCGACTCGGAGGTGCCCGCCCCGGCGAGCGGCGTCCTCTCCGAGATCCTGGTCCAAGAGGGCGAGACGGTCGCCGTCGGCGCGCGCCTCGCCGTGATCGGCGACGGCGCCGCGGCACCGCCGCCCGCAGCGCCCCCACCGTCGCCCGCCGTTCACCCTCCCGTCGCCCGGGTCCCCCGGTCGTCCGACGACCTCGGGTACACTGGCGCGCGTTCAACGGTTGCCCGGTCGTCCTGCTGCTCACGGC
>JAJYPY010000088.1 GCA_021794995.1 Actinomycetes bacterium
TGGCCACCGCGGGCGTGCCATGAGGGGGCGTGCCATGGGGGGGCGTGCCGCCTCCGGCGTCGCCTGCCGGGCTCATCGCGAGTCCAGCCATGCTTGCAGGAGCACCGTGGCCGCGGCACTGTCGACCCGTCCCCTGCGCTCCCGAGCGCGGCGGCCCGCGGCTCCAAGGGCGGCTTCCGCCGTCACCGTCGTCAGGCGCTCGTCGAACGTCTCGACCGAGGCTCCATGCCCCTCGAGCACCCGGGCCAGGACGACCGACTCGTGTGCCGCGGCCGTCGCGGCGGGCCCCCGGCGGCCGTCGAGGGAGAGGGGCAGCCCCACGACCACCACGTCTGCGCCGACCTCGTCGACCAGGTCGGCGATCGCACGGTGGTCCTCGCCGCGCTCGCGCCGCCGCGCGATACAGGGCCGAGGGAACGCCATGCGCCCTGTCGCGTCGCTCACGGCCACCCCGATCCGCCGCTCCCCGAGGTCGAGCGCCACCGCCCTCATGCGCGCCGCTCGGCGCGCCACCGGTTGGTGTCCACGGCGGCTAAGACTACCGGTGCTGACGCTGGCCCCCTTTGGGCACCCGATCCCGGCGGGGGGGCACCTGAGCTTGCAGGCGGGGGGGCACGTCGCCCAACCGACGCCACAGCTCGGTCTCCTGGCGCCGCCGCTCCGTGCGTGCCGCGTCCACGGCGTCACGGACACGCGCTCCCATCTCGCGAGCGGCCTGCAGCGCCTCCTGTCCGCCAACTGCCGGGGTGAGGAGCTCCACGGCCCGACGGACCCGGCGCCGCACCCGCTGCTCGGCCCACAACGTGGCCCCGACACCGATCACGATGCCCGTCCCGAGCCACATGGGTCGCCGGATCACCGGGTCACCGACGCGGTCTGGCCAGGGCCCGCGGCGCCGTGGCGCCCGTGGCCGTGGCACCCGTGCCCGGCGTGCCCGCGTGGCCGGAACGCAGGCGGCGCAGCCCCCCGACCGCCCCTGCGCGCCACGCGATCACCTTGACGACCGGGTTGGCGAAGGCGTGGCGCACCAGGCGGGCAGCCTGGTCCACGCTCGCCGTGACCGCCTCGGTGTCGGCGAGGACGGCGTCCACGCGGGCGATCTCGGAGGCCGCGTGGCCGGCGGCCGATCGCGCCTCCTCCACGAGCGGGAGGGCCTCGTGACGGAGCGCTTCGATCCCCCGTTCGAGCCTGCGCACCTGGCCCACCAGGACCCCCGCGGCAACCAGCGACACGATGGCTCCGACGCTTCCGATGCCGGCAGCGACCACCACGACGACGTCAGCGGTGCTCACTCCACGAGCCTATCGTCGGCGGACGGGGCAGGGCGGCCGACATGTTATGGATTGTCACCTGCAACGAGTACGCGCGAGCGGCTAACGTCTGGGTGTGCAGCAGATCTCGAGCGCGGACGCTCGAAGTCGGTCGTTCCCGGGCGTGCCGGCGCGCCTCGCAGGCCTGCTGGCCCTCACCAAGCCCCGGATCATCGAGCTGCTCCTCATCACCACGGTCCCGGCCATGTTCGTCGCGTCGCACACCGTGCCGTCCGTCCGCCTGGTGGCGCTGACGGTCGTCGGCGGGACGTTCGCCGCCGGTGGGGCGAACGCCTTCAACATGTTCTACGACCGCGACATCGACGCGGTGATGGACCGCACCAAGGGCCGCCCCCTCGTCTCGGGCGTCGTCACTCCGGCCGAGGCGCTCGCGCTGTCGCTCACGCTCGAGCTCGGCGCCTTCGCCCTCTTGTGGCTCGCGGTCAACCTGCTCTCTGCCCTCCTCGCGCTCGCCGCGGCCGCCTTCTACGTCGGCGTGTACACGATCTGGCTCAAGCGGCGGTACCCGAGCAACATCGTCATCGGCGGCGCCGCTGGCGCCGTCCCGGTGCTGGTGGGCTGGAGCGCGGTGACCGGGCATCTTGCGGCACCGGCGTGGATCATGTTCGGCATCGTCTTCGCATGGACGCCCCCGCACTTCTGGGCGCTCGCGATCCGGCACAAGGACGACTACTCCCGGGCGTCGGTCCCCATGCTCCCCTCCGTCGCCGACACCGCGCGCGTGGTGCGCCAGATCCTCGCCTACACGGCGCTCGTGGCGGTGCTCTCGATCCTCCTCGGCATCGTCGCCCATCTCGGATGGGTGTACCTGGGGATCGCGGGTGCGCTGGACGTGGGTTTCTTCACCTACGCGCTGGCGCTGCGCGTTGACCCGAGCCCGAGGCGTGCCATGCGTCTCTTCGGGTACTCGATCACGTATCTCACGGCACTCTTCCTGGCCATGGGCGCGATCGCCGTTGTCCAGCATCCTTGAGCAGGACGGGAATGGCGACGGGCGCCCCATGCCGGCGCGACGACCACGCTCCATGCTGCGCCAGGGGTTCGCGCCCCTCAAGACCCTCGGCCTGATCGTCCTCGTCTCGCTCGGCGCGTTCGGCGCCATCCTCGTGATCCGCGTCATCAGCACACGCCACGCCTCGACCTCGGCGCCGCTCGCCTCGTCGCTCCAGGTGGGCAGCCGCGCGCCCGGGTTCACGCTCCCCCGCCTCGGAGGCGGCCGGGCGGTCAGCCTCGCGACAGCGCACGGGGAACCGGTGATCGTGAACTTCTTCGCCTCCTGGTCTCCAGGCTCGCGCCAAGAGCTCCGTGCGATCGCGTCGGTGGCGCTGGCTGCCGCCGGCAAGGTGGCGACCATCGGCGTCGACACGACCGAGACCCAACCCGCCGCCGCGAAGCGCATGCTCGCAGAGACCGGCTCCACGTACCCGGTCGGGGTCGACCCCGCCGGGCACCTTGCGGCGAAGTACCAGATCACAGGGGTTCCCGTCACCTTCTTCCTCAGCGCGTCGGACAAGGTGGAGCACGTGACCTTCGGACGCCAGACCACGAAGACGCTCTCCTACTGGGTGGCCCGCCTCGACGCGCGGCGCACGCCGTCCTCATGATCGAAGCGCCCCAGTCGCCGGCTGCGCCGAAGATGCCGTCCCGCTACATCTACGCGCTGGTGGCGGCTGCGCTCGTGCTCCTCGTCGGGCTCACCGTCGCCGACCGCCTGCTCTCCTCGGCGACAATCCCCACCACCACGCCGGCGACGCCGTCCCCCTCCGGCCCGAACGGACGTGCGGCGCCGGCCGGGCAACCGACGCTGCATGCGTCCCTCCGTGCATTCCTCGCCATCCACTCCCTCGGAGGCCAGCGGGCACCCGCGTGGACACTCGTGGACGCGGCCACCGGCGCGCACGTCTCGCTGCGGAGCCTTCGCGGCCACGTGATCGTCCTCACGTTCGCCGATGCGGCGTGCAACGACATCTGCCCGGTCCTCACCGCAGAGATCGCCCGGGCGGATGCGCTGCTCGGCTCCACCGCGCTGCCCGTCACATTCATCACCGTCAACTCGGATCCGCTGGACCTGCGGACCGGGGCCGGCGCGGCGATCCTCGCGCAGCCATCCGTCGCGCACCTCGCCAACTGGCGCTTCCTCACGGGACCGCTCACGACCTTGAACCCCCTCTGGGTGGCCTACAGCATCTCCATCACAGCCGACCGGTCGAGCGGCAAGGTCTCCCACAACGACGCGATGTACTTCATCGGGCCCACCGGCAAGCTCGCGTGGAGCGCCACGCCGTGGGCAGACGAGACGGCGCACGGCTACACCCTGCCCCCGGCGGATCTCGCGCGGTTCGCCAAGGGGATCGCCACGTTCGCCGGACGGCTGGCGCGCCACCCATGAGCAGCACCTTCGACGTCGGCGATCCCGCCTCCGGCCGGCGGCCGTGGGTCAAGCGGTGGCCGCTGTGGGCGACCGTCATCGTGGCTGTGATCGCTGCATCCGTCGTCTCCGACCTCCCCCAGCACTCGACGGTGCACGATCAGGCGGTTGCCGCGTCGGCGATCGTCACCGAGATCAACACAGACATGCACGCGTGCGCGTACGCCACGACACAGGCGTTCTCGATCTACCGCGGCGTCGTGAAGGGCACCTTCAGCCCCTCGGACCGGGCGCTCGTCCCCGGCTACCTGAGCGACGACCTGAAGGCGTGCTCCTTCGCCGACCAGTCGATCTTCAGCCTCTCGACAATCACAGTCCCCACGTCCCCGGCCGGACAGCACCTCGGCTCGGTCATCAAGACCGTGCTCGAGTGGTCGACGTCGGACTCGGTGTGGGCGATCCAGGACATCGAGACCCTCGTCAAACGGCCCCACGATCGGGCGCTGCTCGGGGATCTCTCCTTGCGCGCCCATCGGCTCGCCTCCGACCGCGCCGCCGCAGAGCAGCAGCTCCGTCGCGCCGCCGCAGCGCTCGGGCACGCACCGCTCCCCGCGCTGGACCTGCCGAACCTCCCGACGCGTCCCCCCGGCACCTGAGTACGCCGTGCGCCGCGCGTCAGCGCGGGGGTCCCCACCACTTCTCCCTGCGCACGAGCGCTCGCAGCTCGGCGTCGGGGTCCTCGCCGTTCCGCAGCCACGCGACGAGGTCCGTGAAGATGACCGGGAGGAACGCCGCCGCCGCCCCGAACCACAGGAGGCCGGTCGAGAGCTCCTGGTCTGCCGAAGCGCCCAGCCCTCCCGCGACGTGGTGGAAGGCGGCATACCACGACACCTGCGAGAACCCGACGACGTAGGCCGTCGTCCACGCGGCCCACATCGACACGGCGGCCATCACCGCGCGCCGGGGCCTCGGGAGCCGGGGCTCGAGCGGAGGACACCGCACCAGCTCCACCCAGACCAAGATGCCCCCAACGGTCAGGCTGACGAGCTCGGCGGCGAGCACCCACGCATGCCGCTCGAGCGCGTCCATCAGCGCCGGCGTCCGCCACGCGATCACGAGCGCGACGTCGATCACGACGAACGAGAGCGATCTCGCCGTCGAGGGATGCCGCCGCCTCGCATCGGCAATCCGCACGGCCCGGTCGAAGAGGCCGTGCAACGCGCGCCCTCGCAGCCACCGCAGCGGCCATCCGACGACGACCAGCGCAGGAAGGGCGAATGCCAGGAGGCAGAACTGGATCGTCTCGACGACCTCGTAGCGATGGGCGAAGGTCGCGATCGGCGGAGCGACCGCCAGCACCACGACCGCCGCTGCGCCGAGCAGCGCTCCTGTCCGCCGGCGCGCGTGGGCCTCCGGCGCCGGCTCGCTCAGGGGTGCGGTCGCCGCTGGAAGAAGAGCCACAGCAGGCCGACGAGAAAGGCGCCGAGGGGGATCGCGATCGTCAGGACCTGCGCCCCAATGTAGGTGTCGGTACCCGTCACCAGTCTCTCCTCACCTTGCCTGTCACCATGGAGCCGCCGATCGGTGGTGCGGCTTCATCCCGCCACGACATAGAAGAACACCCAGAAGAACACCGCGATGAGGCCGATGAACATCCAGAAGTGCGCGCACGACACGATGTTGATCCGCGTCACGCGGGCCACGAGAAGGCCCGACTTCTCGCCGCCCTCCTCGACGTGCGCCCGCCGCAGGCGCACGTGCCGGGCCAACAACGTCTCGGCCCAGTACAGCCCGCCCAGCAGCAGCGCGATGTTGAGCACCGCCCAGCCGGTGAAGACCGAGGCGTACCCGCTCGAGCCCGGCGTGAACGGCACGTCGGTGAGCTCCCAGCACTGGAGCCCGAGCGCGATCAGCCCCGCGAGCACGGCGGTCCACCCCGCCACCTCCCAGTCCAAGATGGTGCCGCTGCGCAGACGCCGGACGCCGTAGTACTGCAGGCCCGTGACCGCGAGCGTGAACGCCATGATGGCCGCTCCCGTCGCCGTCGGCGCGGTGACCCCGTTGGGCCGCCACAGGTCGGCGCTGTTGGAGGACCGCAGGTAGAAGTAGGCGAACGCCAGGGCCGCGAAGGTGAACGCGAAGATGCTGATGAGCAGCCTGCTCCCGGTCCAGATGGACGCCTCCGCGGCCCGCAGCTCGTAGGCCGCCTCTTCGGGGCTCTCGAGTCCACTGAGCGCGTCGGCGTGGGTCTCGGTCATGGTCTCCTCACTGTCACGGCTGGCACGGCTGGCACGCTGCACGTGGACGCGACCGCGGACGTCATGCGCCACCTCCGTTCGCCGCGGCCGCGGCATCGGCGAAATTCGTCGGCGCCAGATCGGCGACGGGCACCTCGGTCGGCTCGCTGTAGTGGTACGGGTCCGCCAGCACGACCGGGATGCGCTCGAAGTTGTACCAGGCCGGCGGGCTGGCCGTCTGCCACTCGAGCCCGTTCGATCCCCACGGGTTCGCCGGTGCGCGCTTCGGGTCGATCCAGAGCGACCAGACGAAGTTGGCCACGAAGACGAGGAACGAGGATCCGAGGAGGAACGCCGACACCGAGGCGACGTCGTTCAGCGTCTGGAGGTTCTTCGCGTACTCGAACACTCGCCGCGGCTGGTCGAACAGCCCGACCAAGAACAGCGGGAAGAACGTGAGGTTGAAGAACACGAACATCATCCAGAAGTGGATCTTCCCGAGCCGCTGGTTCAGCGTCTTCCCCGTGATCTTGGGGGTCCAGTAGTACACGGCGCCGAAGAAGGCGAAGACGAGCCCGCCCATGATCGTGTAGTGGAAGTGCGAGAGGACGAAGAACCCGCCGTGCACGGTGACGTCGACCGGCACGTCCGAGAGGAACACCCCGGTGATGCCGCCGATCAAGAAGTTGAAGTACAGGGCGAGACAGAACAGCATCGGCACCTCGAACCGCATCTTCGCCTTGTAGAGCGTCCCCAGCCCGACCAAGAAGATGAACCCGGTGGGGATGGAGATGAGCTCCGTGGTGAGCATGTACAGCGGCCGCATGTCGGGGTTGATGCCGCTCTGGAACAGGTGGTGCTGCCACACGAAGTAGGACAAGAGGCCGACGCCGACCATCCCCGCCGCGCCCACCTTGTACGCGAAGAGGGGCTTGCGGGTGAAGACCGGGAGCATCTCCCCCACGATCCCAAATCCTGGGAGGGCCATGATGTACACCTCGGGATGGCCGAAGAACCAGAACAGGTTCTCCCAGAGGTACGAGCTCCCCCCGTGCTCGTTCACGTAGAACGCGGTCTGCGCCGTGCGATCGAGGATCCCGAACAGGCACGCGACCGCCAGCGTCGGCGTCGCCGTCGCGAGCAGCACGCCGGTCACGAGGATCGACCACACGAAGATCGGCATCCGCCCCCAGGTCATCCCCGGGGCCCGGTAGTGGATGATCGTCACCACGATGTTGAAGCCGGCGAGCACCATGCCGGTCCCGACCACGAGGAAGCCGACGAGATACGAATCCATGCCCGCGGTGGCCTCGGTCTGCAGGGGGGCGTACCCGGTCCAGCCGGTGGGGAAGCCGCCGAGCGGGAGCGCCGAGAGGATCACGAAGTAGCCGGCCGTGAAGCACCAGAAGGAGAACGCCTCCACGCGGGGGAAGGCCATCCGGCGCGAGCCGATCATGAGCGGCACGAGGTAATTGCCGAGGGGCCCGAGCACCATCGACGAGGCCATCATCATCATGACGGTGCCGTGCTCACTCACGATCGAGATGTAGGTGCCCGGCCCGTAGATGTGCGACGTCGGGCTCAGGAGCTCCGTCCGGATCGCCATCGCCAGGAGCCCGCCCGTGAACAGAAAGACGAGCACCATGATGAGGTACTGCATCCCGACGACCTTGTGTGTCAGGTTGTAGCGGAAGTAGCGGGTCCAGCCTGTCGTCTCACGCGGAACCGAGTCGCGTCCCACGAGCTTCGCCAGCGGGTAATTCAGCGCGCCGATGCCCGCCAGCCACCCGAGCACGCCGAGGACCATGCCGAGCACGATCGCGACGTCGTTCTCCCCCGAACCCTGCACGTGGGCGTACCCGCTCGCGATGACGTTGCCGATCCAGTGCCCGAGCGCGTAGCCGGCGACCATCCCGACCAGCGCCGTCCCGACGTGCTGACCGAACCACGCGGGGCGCCGGCTGGCCGGTCCCCGGGTAGGGGGGCGGACCTCCCCCACGCCCGACGTCGGGGGCGCGATCTCCACGGTCATCTGCTGTGCCTCCTGTGCGTGCCGCTCGGCGCGTGGGTGCAGGTCATCCTGTTGCTGTTGTCACTGTCGCCGCCGCCGGCTGGGTGACCTTGGGGTGTTGGGGTGTCGCCCCGTAGTGCTCGACCTTGGAGTACGGGTCGACGTGGGGTGTGTAGTAGCCGCCTGTCGCACCGTTCGCCGACGGCGTATAGGTGTAGGCAAACGGGGGCAGGTCCTTGGTGTTGGGCGCAAGCTGCCGCTCGGTGCTGATCGCCCACTTCTCGAACTGCGACTTCGAGACGACCTTGCCGTATGTGTACATGGCGCCGTGCCAGATGCCGCACAGCTCCGAGCAGCGCACTGTGAACGTGCCCAGCTGGCGCGTGGTCGCGAACGCCACGTTGTCGATGCCGGGGTTCGCGTCCGCCTTGACGCCGATCTGGTAGGCCCAGAAGCTGTGGATCACGTCCAACGACGTGACGTGAAAGGCGATCGTGGTGTGGTCGGGCACCACCAGGCGGTCGGTCTCCATCCCGCCGAAGGTCGGGTAGCGGTACGTGAACTTCCACTGCTGCGCGATCACCTGGATCGGCAGGATGTTCTTCGACGCCGGGGTCCAGATCGGGTTCGGCCCCTCGCCGCCACCCGCGCCCGCCGGGACGATGAGCTCCACCGTCCCGAAGACGAACATCCCGAGGACGACCACCGTGGTGGTGGCGATCCAGGCGACCTGGACCTTGAAGTTGCCACGCGCCGCGGGGCCCCCGACGGGTTCGGGCGCACCGGGGCGCGACGCCCGCCACATCACGATCGCGTACCCCATGTAGACCCAGACCGCCAGGACCACCGGCAATGCGACGACGAAGAGCACGTTGAAGTCGAACTGCGCGCCCCTGGCGACGTTGGACATGCCGCCCGGGGGGACGTGCGGACCCGCCACGAACCAGAAGATCAGGTCGCCCGCCGCCGACAGGACGACCCACAAGGGGATCATCAGGCGAAAGGGACGCTCCTGGGTGGCCGGCGTTCCTCCCGGCCCCGTCTGCTCGCTCATGCCATCACCTCGAGGAAGCCGCCCATGAACCCTTCGGTCTGCATCGGGCCGCCGTTCCCGTAGAGGAAGCCGAGCCCGCAGGGGATGAAGCACTGCCAGTGGTAGCTGCCCGGTCCGGGCGTCGTGATCGAGAACGTGATCGTGTTGTGCGCCTGCGTGGCGGGATTGCACGGGCCGGCCGTGCAGAAGTTCTTGAGCGATGTGTTCACACCCTTGAGGGGCACGCTGATGCCGAGGGCCGGGATCGAGAAGGTGTGGCCGACGGGCACCTTGTTCGAGTCGATGAGCCCGAACGGTGCTGTGTTCAATGTGGCGGACACGCCCGTCACGCGTCCCCAGTTCTGGTTCCGAAGGGCACTGCCGGAGTCGAACTGGTAGATCGTGACGTCGAGCTTGGTGTGCGCGGGCACCTGCCAGAGACCCGTCTGCACCCACGCCCCGGTCGCCGGGTCCTTCGCCTGGTAACCGACCCATGTCGGGTGGGGACCGACCCCCACCGCCCCGTCGGTCTGGAGCACGAGGTGCACCGGCCGGCCGGGCACGTGGCCGGCCGTCAAGTTCACCGTGGGAGGCTCGCTTCCCACGAAGGACATCGCCGTGAACACGACGAGGAACACCACCACGGCGAGCATGCCGAGCACGATGGCAATGCGCCCTGAACGGGACACTTGCGCGGCCTCCCTCCCACTGGCATAGCGATTGCGACTTTTAATCGGTACCTTATGCAACCTGCTTAGGGACGTCAACCATTGTCATGCATTCAGCGTTGCGGCGGCGCCTGATGCAGTGCATCGGCGCATTCAGCGTTGCGGCGGCCCGTCGCCGCGACGGCGTCGGACGAGCCGTTCGGCGAGTTCGCGCTCGGCCCCGTGCGCCGAAGGCTCGTAGTACACGTGCCCTTCGAGACCGTCGGGGCGGTACTGCTGGCGCACCCAACCTTGCGGCGAGTCGTGCGGGGTGCGGTACCCCGCACCGTGGCCGATCTGCTCGGCGGCGCGCGAATGGCTGTCGCGCAGGTGCGCCGGCACCTCGGCGCGTGCCGCGCTGCGCACGTCGTCGCGCGCCCGTCCGAGCGCGACCGTGACGCGATTCGACTTGGGCGCGCACGCCAGGTACACGACCGCGTGCGCCAGGTTCAGCGCCGCCTCGGGGAGCCCGACCAACTCCAGCGCGCGGGCGGCCGCGTCCGCGACCACGAGCGCCTGGGGATCCGCCATCCCGACGTCCTCGCTCGCCAGGATGACGAGGCGACGGGCCACGAAGCGCGCGTCCTCCCCCGCGTCGAGCATCCTGGCCATCCAGTAGAGGCCCGCGTCGGGGTCCGACCCGCGGATCGACTTGATGAAGGCGCTCGCCTGGTCGTAGTGCTCGTCGACGCCCTGGTGGTACAGACGACCCGCGCGCGCCTGGACGACGTCGTCGAGGCGCACCGCGACCGCGCCGTCGCCGCCCGCGCCCCCCGACGCGTGCCCGCCTGCGCGCACCGAGGCGAGCGCGACGGCGACCTCGAGCGTGGTGAGCGCCGCGCGCGCGTCGCCCTCGGCGGTCCCGACGACGGCGCGCACGACCTCCTCGTCCGCCGTGGCGCGTTCCGCGGCAAGCCCGCGCCGGACGAGCG
>JAJYPY010000089.1 GCA_021794995.1 Actinomycetes bacterium
CGCTCGCCAGGCTGACCTCGACGACCTCTCGGATCAGCTCCTCGTCGTCGACGACCAGGACCCGGCGCGTCAGCGCCGGCGGCGTCACCTCCGGACCGCCTCTCGGGACAGCCACCAGGCGAGGAGCTCGTCGAGCTCCGCCTCGAACAGGGCAGACGGCCTGCTGCCCGCGGGCAAGGACCCGGTCTCGCCCATGCGCACCCGGTCGCGCTCGGCGTCGTCCAGGTCGCACGCCGTCGAGACGAGCACCGGGACGATACGCATCCAGCGCTCGTTGCGCAGCCACTCGACGACCCCGTCCCCGTCTCCGCCAAGGAGCGAGAGGTCGAGCACCAACAGGTCGGGCACGCGTGCGCGCCCGGGCCGCGTCACCTCGCGCCCGGTGCGGGCACGGCGGACCTCGAGACCGTGGCGGGCGAGCATCGCCTCGAGCACCTCGGCGAGCCGGGGGTCGTCGTCTTCGACGGGCGTCTGGCAGGGGTTCCCCCCGAGGGCAGTGCGCAACGCGCGCACGAGCACGTCGTCTTCGATCGGCTGTGGGGCCCGGGTCGGCGCACCCTCGGCCGCCACGTCCTCGGCGGACAGCACGCTCGCCACGACGACGGGCACGTCGGCCGTCTCTGCAGGGCCCTTGGGCGCGCGTGCGGTCACTCGCCCGCAGGTCCCGGGGAGGAGCCGATCGAGCACGATCACATCGACGTGCCGGGCGCTCGCGACTGCCAGGGCCTCCTCGCCGCTCGTCGCGGTCCACACCCGATAGCCGCTGGATTCGAGCGTGACCGACAGTACGTCGCTGATTGCCGCGGTCGGCAGCGTGAAGGTGAAGATCGTCCGGACACCGAGGGCGCTCTCGACCCAGATCCGCCCACCGTGCTGCTCGACGATCGTGCGGCAGATCGCGAGACCAAGACCGGTGCCGCCCTTTGCCCTCGAGTCGGAGGCGTCCACCTGCCGGAAACGCTCGAACACCGTGTCCAGCTGGTCGGAGGGGATCCCCGGTCCGCGATCTTCGACGGCGAAGCGCACGTGGTCGCCGTCCACGCGGGCGCTCACCTCGACGGTGGCGGATGGAGGTGAGAACTTGATGGCGTTGCCGATCAGGTTGGTGAGGGCCTGGATGATGCGGTCCGGGTCGGCCCACACCCGCCCGTCGACCGACGTCGCGCGCACCTCGACCCCGAGCGCGTCGGCGGCGCCGCGAATCTCCTCGATCGCCCGAACGACGAGGTCCTCCGCGTCGCAGGCCTCGAGCGACAGCGACAGCTTCCCGGAGGAGAGCCGCTCAAGGTCCAAGATGTCGTTGATGAGCCGGATCAGCCGATCCGTGCTCTGCATGGCAACGGCGAGCATCCGCTGCGCGGAGTCCGGGAGGCCCCCGACCGCTCCGCCGGTCAGCAGACCGAGGGCGCCGCGAATGGAGGTGAGCGGCGTGCGCAGCTCGTGGCTCGTCACCGAGACGAACTCATCCTTGACCCGCTCCGCATCCTTGCGGGACGTCACGTCTTGGAGCACCACGACGAACTCGATCGGCTCGCCGTGCTCGTCGCGCATCACCGAGGCAGTCACGTCCAGCCAGATCGACCGGCCGTCTTTGGTCACGAAGGGCCGCTCGAACCTGAACGACGGCAGCTCGCCGCGGAGCAGCGCGCCGAAACCCACCTCGTTCTCTTCGATCCGGCCCTGGAGATCGTGCAGGTCGGCGCCGAGCAGCTCGTCCTTCTCGAAGCCGGTGATCTGGCAGAGCGCGGGGTTCACGTTCACGACCAGGCCGTGTCGATTCACGAGCAGGATGCCGACGGGGACATACTCGAAGTAGGAGCGGAGCCGGGCCTCGCTCGCCCGCAGTGCGCCCTCGGCGCGCTTTCGGTCCGTCACGTCGGTGTGAAAGGCCACCGCACCGGTGAACGTGCCGGCCTCGTCCACGAGGGGCGCGATCGCCTTCATCGTCCAAAGGGTGCTCCCATCCTTGCGCCGCCACCGGTTCTCGTCGTCCTCCGACAGACCTTGTTGGCGCCGCTGCATCATGCCGGCGACGACGTCGGCGTCCTCGGGGAAGGTCAACGTATCAAGCGACATCCCCGTCATCTCGTCCACGTCGTAGCCGAACATCTCTGCAAACCGGGCGTTGACGAAGGTGAACCGGTGCTCCGCGTCGAGCACCGCGACGCCTTCGTGGGCGGACTCGATCATCGTGCGGTAGCGCGCTTCGCTCGCGGCCACGGCAGCCTGCGCCCGGTGCAGCGCGGTCAGGTCCTGGAGGATGACTGAGAGGCCGGCCGCAGAGCCGTCGCTGCGCACCATCGGCACCGCCGTCACCGACAGCTCGAGCACCGCGCCGTCGGGGCGTCGGTAGGTGGTGGCAAAGGGCTCCACCTCGCGCCGGCCCGTCAGCTCGGCGAACAGCCCGGCGACGTCTTCGGCGCTGCGGTCGGGAATGAGCACATGCAGGGGGCCACCCACGACGTCGCGCGCGCGGTGCCCGAGCAGGTGCTCCGCGGCGGGGTTGAACGCCATGATCACCCCGTCCGGATCGATGTCGACGACGGCGTTGCGGCTGTGGACGAACAGCGCCTCGCCGCGCAGGCGACTGAGGTCGTCTCCGACTCGCCACGCTGCGTGCACGTGGCCCTCGCTGTCCCCTGCGTCCATCGCGTCCCCCAGGAGCCGCCCCCTCGCGGTGGCGCCACTGCCACCGTACCAACTGTGCGAGAGCCTCCGGTGCGCTCGCGCCGACGGCCGGCGGCGCCAGGGTGCGTGCTCCCCGACGCGTCGGTTCAGGTCACCGCGTCTCGCAGCTGCGGACGGCGCGCGGCCCCGACCGCGGACAACGCGGGCGCGACGGCCCTGCGCACCAGCGAGAAGCGCACACGCTCCTGTTCGAGGCGCACCGCGGGTGCGTAGCGGTCCTCGACGAGGTCGCGGTAGAGGCTCGCCTCGTCGTCCGTCAGATGCACGAGCGCGCGCGACGTCGGTGCGTCCTCACGCACCCACTGCGCGCGGTGCGCGAGAAGGGTCTCGGCGTCCATGAGGATCGAGACGGTGTCGGGGAAGCCGGCACGCAGGCCGTCGAGGATGGCGAAGCCGTGGGTGTCGATGTCGCCCCAGTAGACGATCTGCCTGCCCGAGAGCCAGTCGCCCGCCTTTGCCGCCTCGAGGCCGTAGCCCGAGCCGAAGACGGCGACGGCCCCGGGGACGGGGGGAAGCGCGAGGTAGCTGATCTCGTTCTCGACCACGATCACCACCGATGCCTCGATGCCCGAGCCGGGCAGCTCGTCGGCACGCAGGCGGACCTCGGTGATCGCCGGCGGGAAGGCCGGTTGTGGGGCGAGGAACCGGAGCCGCACGTACTCGGGCTTGGCGAGGAAGCCGAAGCGCCGGGCGAAGTCCCCGCGCGCCGCGCCCGCATCGATCCGATCGGGTGAAAGGACGGCACCGAGCAGGCCGTCGAGGATCTTGCGGTGCTGCTCCACGAACTTCGTGTCGACCCCCTCCAGGTCGAGCTGGCGGAGGTAGAGCCCGCGCGTGGCGTGTGCGTCGATCCAGCTCGCCACCGCGAGGAGGCGGTCCCACACCTCTCGGTGCGCGACCATCTCGAGGGGATGCGCTTGCGCCCACGGCACGGCCGCGGGCAGCACCGTGGCGGTGCGCGCCAAGAGGTCGTCGAGGCGACGGAGCTGATCGGTGGTCCCGGTGAGCGCGCACAGCTGCTCGAGGCTGTCGACCCAGATCCGCGACGGGAGCCGGTTCTCCCCGACGTGGCTCCCCGGCACCCTCTTGTGCTCCACCCTGAAGCACTCCACCCCACGCGGCCCGATCCGCGCGCGCTCGAAGGTCTGCGCCCATCGGCGGACCTCGTCGACGTGCTCGAGCAGTTCAGCCGCGCTGGGCGAGCGGACCGGGAGGCCCACCGGCTCGAACGGCTCGCCCGCGGCACGCGCCCGGGCGTAGCCGCCCCGCGCCCAGCGCGTCCGCAGGACGCCGACCAGCTCGTCCACCGTCGTCCACGACCGGGTCACGCGAACGGGGCCTGTGCGAGGACGTGGGGCGACCCGTGCGACGACCCGTTCGCCCCGGCACCCGGCGCGTGCCCCGCGGCCTGCTCGTGGCGGCGCCGGCGGTACTCCTCGATCGTGAGTCCCTGAAGACGCGAAAAGTTGCCGTTGGGATTGTCGACATAGCCGACCGCGCGGACGTGGGGCTCGATGACGTGGATCTTCTGCAATGGCGTCACGATGAGCAGCTGCAACCCCAGTCGGGTGAACAGCCGGAGCGCATAGCGCGTGGACTGCTCAGAGCCGCGGCTGAATGCCTCGTCGATCACGACGAAGCGGAACGCCTTGGAGCGTGCGGCGCCCCAATCGAGCTTGAACTGGTACGCGAGCGACGCCGCCAGGATCGTGTACGCCAGCTTCTCCTTCTGGCCACCGGACTTTCCGGCCGAGTCGGTGTAGCTCTCGTACTCGGTGTCGTCGGCCCGCCATCGCTCGGACGCGGAGAACACGAACCACTGCCGGACGTCGGTGACCCGTCGCGTCCAGATCTTGTCCTGTTCGGAAGAGCCCTCCCGACCCTTGAAGCGGTCGATGATCTTCTTCACCTGGAAGAACTTCTCCTCGGAGTACTGGTCGCCGTCGCCGCCGACGATGTGGTCGGTGCAGGCGCGCAGCTCGCTGCGGAAGTCGCGCACGTCGAGGTTTGGCGTCTGGTCCGGGACGAGGCGGATGTAGCGGCCGTCGTTGTAGTCGATACCGACGAGGGAGCGGTTGATGGTCTCGATCCGGTCACGGATCATCGTCTCGTGCTTGTGGAGCTGTGCGGAGAATCCCGCGATGTCCCGGATGGTGTTCTGGTTCAAGTAGTCCTTGAACTCCTTCTCGAAGCGGGGAAGGTCGTCGTCGGCGACCGTGCGGTGCAGCGCGCGAAACCCACCGCCCGCCGCCACGCTTGCGTCGAGCTCGGCGGACTCGACCGGATAGTCGGTGCGGAACTTCACCATCGCGGCGACGACGCGCTCGGCGATCGTGCGCTGGCGGCGCTGCTCTTTGGACGCGCCGTCCGCCAGGTGCTCGTGGACGACCCGCCGCACGGACTCGAAGTCGCCCCGCGCAGCGTCCTCGGCAGCCTCGCGCCGCATGAGGGCGTCGAGCTCCTCAAAGCACGCGCGCGCCGCCTCGAGCGCCGTGGCGTCGGCCAGCACCCTCTCGGCGGCGGCAACCCGCTCACGGGCGGCGCGTTCGTCTCGTTCGACCGCGCCCAGCTCGCGCTGCACGACGCCCTGCTCTGCGTCGGCCGTCGCGATCTCCTGTTCGACCCGGGCATGCTCCGCGGTCAGTCTGGCCAGGACGTCCGACGACGACTCGAGGCGGCGGCGTTGCGCGTCGAGCGCCCCGATCCGGTTGACCAGGGTCATCCAGTCGAGCTCCTCCCACGAGCGGTACTGCTCGGCACCGGCGAGCGTCTGGAGCCGGCTCGACGCCGCATCGGCGTCGCGTCGCAGCGCGTCCACCCTTTCCGCCGCCTGGGTCTGGAGGCGGTGCACCCGGGCGGCGTCGGCAACGAGCGCGTCCACCTTCGCCTCGTTGCTCCAGCCGAGCACGTAGTCCCGCCGGTCGTCGATCCGGCGCCGGTCGTCCTTCTCGTGCCGGGCGCGGTCTTTGATCTGGCCGGCGCGCGTGACGGCCTTGACCGCCTGGCGCAGGTCCCCGACGCTCGGCACGCAGGCGTGGTCGGCCCTGCGAGCCAGCTCCGCGGTGACCCATGGGGCGAAGGGCGAGCCGGGTTTCACCTCCACCATGTCGAAGAGGAGCGGGTGCACGCTCCGGCGGTCGGGCCCCGCGGCGGTCCCGGCACCGGCGGCACCCGCACCCGCACCCGCGGCGGCAGCGGTCCCGCCCCCCGTCGCGCTCGACGGCGACGCCGGCGGGACCCGGAAGTAGACGAGTCGGGCGCCCAGGTGCCGCCCGTCGATCCACGCCGCGACCGCGTCGTAGTGACGGTCCGGCACGAGCATCGAGAGCGCGAAGCTGCGCAGGACGCGCTCGGCGGCTCCCTCCCACTCGGCGGCGTCTGCACGCACCTGGAGCAGCTCTCCGGCGAACGGCAGGTCGTCGGGCGCGACGCCCGTCTCCTCGCACAGGAGCGCCCGGAGCTCGAGGCTCGCGCGTGGCAGGTTCGTCTGCCTCGAGCGGAGGCTGCGCAACTCGGCGTTCACGCTCGCCGCCTCCTCGGCGAGCGCCCGCTGCGCCACGGCAGCCTCGGTCCGCGCGTTCTGGAGCCGGGCGTGGTCGTCGTCGAGCTGGGCTCGGCGTTCGGCGACGCGGGTGCAGGCACCGGCGAACTGCTCCGCGGCCGAGACGTCGTCGAGGCCGGCGTCGGCGAGCAGGCGGTTGAAGCGCTCGAAGCGCTCCTTACGCCGCGTGGCGTCGGCGTCGAGGCGCCGGATCTCCTCGTCGATGGCGGCGAGCCGGCTCCCGCCGCTGCCGGCGATCTCGGTGCTCAGCTGCTGCGCGTCGGAGCGGAGGGCGTCGATGCGCGCCGCGAGGGCGGCGAGGGCGGCGTCGAGACGCTCGCGTTCGCCTGCGAGGCGCGCGAGCTCGGCACCGAGCGCACGCCGTGCACGATCGGCGCAGAAGAACGGCAGCGCGACGCGCTGTTGGTCGAGCGCCGCGAGCGTCCGCTCGGCGTCGTCGTAGCGGTCCAGGTCCTCGACGAGGGGGCCAAGGGCATCGAGCTGGCGGCGCGCGCGCACAACGGCGTCGTGGGCCCGCGTCAGGTTGTCGAAGTGCTCGACGAGCGAGGCGACCTGCGCGCGGGTGTCGAAGGGCTCGAGCATGTGACTGCGGACGAAGTCGTTCAGGTTGTCGACGGCCTTCATGGACACCGTCTGGTGGAACAGGTCCATCGCCTGCTCCGAGTCGATCCCGAGCCGGCGCCGGAAGTCCTTGCCGTACTCGGGGAACGTGTCGTGGACCCGCGCGCCGCGGCCCCGGAGGCGCCGCTTGAGGCCGGACAGCTCGGCGCCGAAGTCGGAGAAGTCTGCCGCGATGGACAGGTCGTCGTCCGCCACGACGTAGAACCGCTCTGGCTGTCCCTGCGCAGCGTCGCGCACGTGGAAGACCTGAGCGAGGGTCACCGTGAGCCCGAAGTCGGCGTTCGCGAACACCCCGAGCACGACCGACACGTGCCGCTGATCGCGCAGGCCGACGGGCCGCGACGCCCCGGTGACCTCGTTGCGCTCGGACTTGTAGTACCCGAGCACGTAGGAGCGCAGGTCCCGCTCCCGGACGTCGGCCCCGGCCGCCTTGTTGTAGGAGATCTTCTGCGCGGGCAGCAGCAGCGTCGTGACGGCGTCGACGAGCGTGGACTTGCCCGAGCCGATGTCGCCGGTGAGGAGCGCGTTGCGGCCCGCGACGTCGAAGCTCCACACCCGTCCGTCGAACGTCCCCCAGTTGAAGACCTCGAGACGCCGGAGCCGGCAGCCCGGCAGGCGTTCGGACGCCACTGTCTCGAGATCGACCAGACTGAACAAGCTCATCGGCTGCCCGCCCCCGTTTCGCGCCCGAACCGCCGCCCGCGAACGAGCCGCACGTCGCTCACCACAGCGTCACCACCCGGGTATGCCGGAACCGCCGCAGCGCGCGGTCCTTGGTCACCAGGCGCCACCCGAGCTCGATCGCCGTCGCGTAGATGATCCGGTCCGCCGGGTCGCCGGGGAACGACGAAGGAAGGCCGGCAGCTGCGTCCGCAATCGCCGGCGTGATCCCTTCGGTGAAGACGTCGGCCGACAGGTCGTCCAGCCAGGCGCGTACCGGCATCGCCAGCACGATGCGTTCGTGGCGTGCCAGCCACGCCAGCTCGTACCAGCTCACCGCGGAGACCGCGAGCCTGTCGGCCGCGTCGATGGCGCTCGCTGCAGCTGCGCTGAGGCGCTCGGGCTCGGCCGACCACCAATGCAGGACGTGGCTGTCGAGCAGCACCGCGCTCACGACGCGTCCCACGGCTCGCCGGTGGCGAACAGCTGCTCTTCCGCACTGACCGTCTTCGCTGCTCCGCTCAGCCGGCCCCCCGAGGGATGCCGGCCGCGCGCGGGAACGATCCGGGCGACGGTGCGGCCGTGCCTCGTGACCTCGATCTCGCCGCCCGCTGACACCTGGTCGAGCAGTGCGAGGAAGGTCGCCTTCGCCTGCGTAGCGGTCACTTGACGTACCATATGACTATTCTAACGGTCACTACGTGGCCCCTCGGGCACCAGCGCGGCCGCGGCCGCGGCGTCATGGTCGTCCGGGGCACCACGACCCGGCGCGCCACCGCTGGCGGCGGAGCGGCCCAGCTCGTCAAGGTACCGGTCGAGCTCGGCGTCGAAGTCGGCCAGCCACTGGCCGTCCACGTAGGCCTTCAGGATGCGGCAGACCTCGAAGAGGTTCGGCTCGTTGCGCATCCGCCGCAAGAAGCCGAGGTCCACCAGCTTGTTCACGTGCGCGTCGATCTGGTCGACGAGCCGAGCTTCGTTCGTCGGGTCCGGCATGAAGAGCCGGAGCATCTCGACGATCTGATCACGGCTGAGGACGAGGCGCGTGTCCGCGCTCGTGGCGTCGAACTCGGCGAGGCGCTTGCGCAGCAGGGCCAGCAGGAGGCTCACGTGGAACGACAGGGTGCGCCGGGCGACGAGACGCGGGAGCTCGGCGGCAGGCGAACCGTCGTCGCGCGGGAGGCTCCGAAGGTACGCGTAGCCCTCGGCTTCGTCGACAACGACCTCGAGCCCGAGCACGGAGACGAAGTCTCGGACCTGGTTGTGCGCGCGGGTGAGCGCGTCCCACACCCGCTCTTGGTGGTCGCGATAGACGGGACCCTTGCAGAGGTGGACCACCGAGAGCGACAGGTCCGACGGGCCGGCGCCATCGTCAGACGCGGTGGTCGCCCGTACGCCTGTAGCGGGTGACGACGTCACGGCCGACCCTTCGCTGCGCCGTCTCGCGCTGCGCCGTCTCGCCGGAACGTCACCCTGGGGAGCGCGGCGACCCTGGTCAGCTCTCCCCCGTCCCCGCCAGCGTCCCCGTCCCCACCAGCGCCACCGTCCCCACCGCGGCCGGACGCCACCCACGCGATCTGCTCACGCTGGTCCTCGTCGAAGACGACGTCGAGCCCCGGCTCGCTGAGCGAGAGGTACCCGATCAACTCCGCCAAGCCCTGCTCGAGCGGCCGGGAGGAGACCACCTCGCCGAGCCCCACCTGGCCGCGGGGACCGAGCGCGTCGAGCACCGCGCGGACCAGCTGCTCGCCGTCCACGTGGGCCTGGGAGAGCAGGGCCGAGGAGTCGAAGTCCTCCTCCCCGGGCACCATCGCGCTGGTCTCGATCGCCGCCGCCCTCGCCTGGCGGTACAGCGGGCGCTCGGTCGGGAGCGCGATCGCGACGGCGGTGTCCTCCATCGAGGTGACGACCGCAGGGGCGGGAAGGTCGCGGAGCACGAGCGCCTTCGCCTCGATCGCACGCAAAAGGTCGAACACCCGCCGTTGCTCCACCCACGCCTGGTCGTCGAGGAACCGGCGGAGCTGCTCGGAGAGCTGCCGCACCGTCGCCTGAGTGCGCTCACTGGCGTCGATCCAATCGAAGTGGATCCGCGCGAGCCGGCTGTCGACCTCCGGCAGGTGCTCGATGTCCGCCAGGCGCTCGAGAAGGCTCGTGAGCTCGGCCTGGCGCTGGTGCGACAGCAAGAAGTCGTAGAACGCCTGGAAGCTCCGGCCCTGATCGGACTCGGCAATGCCGTGTCGCCCGCCGACCGCCTCGTCGAGCAGGGCCCCTTTGGAGCCGCTCCAGCCCACGATGCGCGCGCGGAGCTCTCGGTCGAGGCGCCGGAAGTTCTCCTCCACCTCACGAAAGTCCGAGAGCAGCTCCCGGGCGGTGCGCGCGAACAGCTGGTAGCGGTCCCGCTGGCTCACGGCATCGAGCAGCGTCACGTCCCCGTGCTCGGCGCGCGCGATCTCCGCGTCCAGCTCGGCCCGGCGGCGGCGCAGCTCGACGAGCCGGTGCTCCGGGTCGTCGTCCGCGCCGTAGACCATCTGGCGGAGCAGCTCGAAGATCGTGCTCAACCGCGACTCGGTCCCGACGAATTCGCGCGGACGCAGCTCTTGGACCCAGAGCAACGCCCGCTCCACGGCCGGCGCGAGGTCATAGCGAGCCTCGTCGGAATCGGGCGGGTAGTACTTGCGCAGCCAGCCGTGGTCTGCCGACGCCCAATCGTCGAGGTAGGCAGCGGCCGTCTTGGGGAACGCCTCGTCCCCGAGCCGCTCGTGCAGGGCATAGAGCTCGTCGTCGAGCGCGGCGACAAGCTCGTCCGCGCGAATGTCCGCGGCGTTGCGCTCGACGAACACCCGCGAGCAGAAGCTGAGCACGAGGGCCGCGTGCGGCGAGCGCAGGAGGGCCCACGCGGGGTGGGCCCGCAAGAACACGAGCTCGTCGTAGTCCACGGTCCTCACCGTAGAAGACCGCTGTGACGGCCCGCCGACCGTCACCGCCGACCGTCACCGCCCGCCCTCACCGCCAGCCGTCACCGCCCGCGCTCACCG